>NZ_JBVVOZ010000036.1:0-63064 GCF_055807395.1 Bradyrhizobium sp. Kon10
ATCTTGGCTTCCGTCAAACGCTTCTGTCACAAAGCCCAGCAAACTTTATGTGGCGAACTTTAGATTCGCGTGACTAGCTTGAGGCGTCTCGGCTTCGTCAATCCTCGAACGCGCCATGAGCCGTCGCAAAATCCTCACCTCTCCACCGGCACCCCCGCCCCGCGGTGATACCGGCTGGAAAAGAACACCAGCGGCGTTGTATCGCCATAGTCGCCAGTGGGTTGACGTTCAGCATCATGTAACATATAAAGTTACATGAAACGAGACAGCCGACTGTCTGGCGTGCTCCACGTCCTGCTGCACATGGCGCAGCGGCCGGGCCCCTTTACGTCCGAGACCCTAGCGAAGGCCATGGAGACGAACCCCGTGGTGATCCGGCGCATCATGGCGGGCTTGCGGGATCTCGATTACGTCCGCTCCGAGAAGGGGCACGGCGGCGGCTGGACGCTGGCCTGCGATCTCTCGAAGGTGACGCTGCGCGACATTTACGCCGCGTTGGGCAGTCCACCGCTACTGGCCATGGGCAACCGGACGGAGGCGCCGGGCTGTCTGGTTGAGCGGGCCGTCAACGCCGCGCTTGATCAGGCCTTTCACGACGCAGAGGTGCTGCTGCTGTCGCGCCTCGGTAAGGTCACGCTGGCGATGCTGGGCGACGATCTGCGCAAGCGCCTCGGGACCCGAAAGACCGGCGACATCGTCGCGCATCACGTGTGATCGGCTCCATTCAGCAATGGCGATATCATGACCAGCATTCACAACGCGTTCTCCGATCCGCAAGCGGTGGCGAGCTACACAGATGGGCCGCCCCGCTTCGTTCCCGGCTACAATGCCATGCTGGCCATGGCTGCGATTCTTCTCGCCGAACGCGTTCCCGACAATGCGCGGGTGCTCGTGCTCGGTGCAGGCGGCGGCCTGGAGTTGAAGGCGTTTGCGCATGCGCATGCAGGATGGAGCTTCGATGGCGTGGATCCTTCGGCGGCAATGCTCAGCCTCGCAAGGCAAACGCTGGGATCGCTCGCGGCCCGAGCGCGTCTTCATCAAGGCTATATCGACGATGCCCCGGAGGGGCCATTCGATGGCGCCACTTGCCTGTTGACGCTGCACTTCGTTGACGTCGAGGAGCGGCGCCGCATCGCGTCGGAAGTCCGCCGCCGCCTCAAGCCGCGCGCGCCGTTCGTGGTGGCCCATTTGAGCGCTCCCGACGGCGAACAGGAACGCCCGCTGTGGCTATCGCGGTACTCCGCGTTCCTGGCGGCATCGGGTGTCGAGCCCGACAAGGCGGCAGCCGCGCGTGAGGCCGTCACCAAACATCTGGAAATTCTCGCGCCCGCCCAGGATGAGGCCATTTTGCGCGAGACAGGCTTCTCCGACCCAACCCTGTTCTACACCGGGCTCGCCTTCCGCGGCTGGGTGGCCTACGCTTGAGGCGTCTCGGCTTCGCCATCACTCGAACGCGTCATGCGCCGTCGCAAAACCCTCACCTCTCCACCGGCACCCCCGCCCCGCGGTGATACCGGCTGGAAAAAAACACCAGCGGTGTGGTGTCGCGATAGTCGCAGGTCGAGACTTCGGCGATGATTAGCGTGTGATCGCTGACGTTGACGTGCCGGGTGACCTCGCAGGCGAAGTAGGCGAGGCATCCCTGAAGCCGCGGCAGGCCGTCGACGGTCTCGTAATCCGGAGTGGCGCCGGTGTTGGGCTGGCTCGCGAAATGCCGCGAAAGCTCCCGGCCATGGTCCGGCAGGACGTTGACGCAATAGCGTCCTGTCGCCGAGATCGCGCGGTGCACCCGTCCCGGCATCACCGAGACCAGCACGGTCGGCGGCGACAGGCTGACGGTGACAAAGCTGTTTGCAGTCATGCCGCAGACACGGCCGTGCTCGTCCAGCGCGGTCAGCACCGTGACCCCGGTCGCAAACCGCGACGCGGCTTCGCGAAACGACGCTGGACTGGCGCGCTGCATGTCAGTCGCCGCTCGCATCGGACCTCACGCAATGGCCCTGACGGGTCGTGACGGCACCGACATGCGTTCGATCCAGGCCTGGATGCGCTGCGGCGTGGAGATGCGGTCCCACTGCCGGTCCGGATAATTGAAATTCTCGGTGAACTCGTTCGCCAGCGCCGGGTTCTGGCTCATCGCGCCGATCAGCATGCCCAGCGCTTCCGTGGGCGGCTGCAGCATCACATTGGTCCAGCGCGAGGCCGCCAGCACACGATCCTGCCGTTTCAAATCGATCTTCTCGCACAGCCGCGCATCGAGCACATCGGCATTGACGATCTCCTCGCCGAGCACGAAGGCCGCATAGGAGGCGACATTGGCGCCCTGGCCCATCATGGGATCGACGATCGCGTGAACGTCGCCGAGCGCGATCGCGCATTTGCCGTCGTCGAATTCGACCACCGTATTGCGCACCGTCGGGACCACACCGCCTTGCAGCAGGTCCTGCGGCTGGGCGAGATCGAAGCGTGCCGTGTCGATCCGATCGTAGGTCGTGGGATGATGCTTCTCGAGCTTGCCCAGCAGCACCTTCAGAAAGTGCTTCGGGTTGTCGTCGTAGCTGAGTGTCGCCAATTCCTCCATGTCGCCGCCCGGCACGTTCTCCATCAGCAGCGCGTTGGCGATGCCGCCGAAGGTGATGGTCGGGATCACGATCATCTCGCCATGCCCGGGGGAGACCGAGAGCGTGACATTCATCGGATCGGGCTGCCGCACGCCGGTGTAGAGCCCGACGCAGAGTCTGCGTTGCGGCTGCGAATAGGGCGTGTGCTCCGGACGGTAGGTGAAGAGCTGGCCCAGCGGCCCCTTGCCGGTCGAGACGACCAACAGGTCGAAACGCGCGAGCAGCGGACGGATGTCGCGCTCTTCGATGCGGCGATATTCGATCCGGCCGCCGCGGCTGGTGAAATCCTGCATCAGCGCGGGAAGATAGATCCGGTAGTCGACGGCACGGCTCGGCTTCGAGAAGTCGCCGCGAAAGCGCAGCGGCTGCGGGAAATTGAAGACGTGGTCGTGGTAATAATAGTGGTCCTTCGGATCGGTCCAGTGATTGACGCCGAGATCATCCTCGCGTGCGATCGTGACGTGATGATGCGCGACGGTGTTGAGCAGCCGGATATCCCGATAGTCCTCCGGCGGCCGATCCGTGATGATCGTGGCATCCACGCCATGCTTCTGCAAATAGAGCGCGAGATGCAGACCTGCGATTCCTGCGCCGACGATTCCGATCTTGCGTGTCACGTCCTGGCCTCCCCGATGTTCTGATTTGCTTGTTTTGACGCAGCCTAGCGAGGCACCGGCTTGCCCACTACGGAATAGGTGGCATATAATTTATTCCGGATAGGAATAGATCATGGACCGGATCGATTGCCTGCGCGCGTTCGTGCGCACCCTCGAAAGCGGCAGCTTCTCGGCCGCGGCCAAGGAGCTCGGGATCGGCCAGCCGGCCATCAGCAAGCGCATCGGGATGCTGGAGAGCGAGTTCGGCACGCAGCTGTTCTTGCGCACGACGCGCACGCTGAAGCCGACAGCCGAGGCGCACCGGATCTACGATCTCGCGCGCCAGATCCTCGACGGTTTCGACATGGCGCGATCGAGCGTCGAAAAGGCGGCGCCGCGCCCCACCGGCACACTCCGCATCGGCGTGCCGTCGTCGTTCGGCCGGCGCTACATGATGCCGGTCATTGCCGAGTATGTGCGCAATTATCCGGAGGTTCGGGACGACATCCGGTTCAGCGAGCGGCTTGTCAATCTGGTGCAAGAAGGCATCGAGCTTGCGCTGAGGATCGGAGATCTGGAGGCGAGCACGCTGGTCGCGCGCCGGCTCGGCACTGTGCAGCGCTATCTGGTCGCGACACCCGGCTATCTGCACGGTCGCCCGATGCCGCGGACGCCGGATGACCTCAGCTCACACCAATGCATCGTCTATTCGCGCATGTCACCGGCCCATCAATGGGCCTTCGAATCCGAGCATGGCCGCCACGTCGCATCCATCAACGGACCCATTCATGTCGACGATGCCGATGCGATGCAGGAGGCGACGATGCATCATCTCGGCATCGCCATCCTGCCCGACTGGAATGCCGCGGACGGGCTTCGCAGCGGCGCGCTCGAGCATCTGCTTCCGGACTACGCCATCGCCGCGCTGCCCCTGCATGCCGTCTATCCGGAGACGCACTGGATGTCGCTACGTGCGCGAAGCTTTCTGGATCTCCTGGTCGAGCGCGCCGAGCACTTCGCCGGTTCCCTGCCGAAGCAGGCGGTTGACGCCCTCCCGATCATCGTTAAAGGACGCCCATGAAAAAGATCGGATTCCTCTCGTTCGGGCACTGGACGCCCTCGCCGCAATCACAGACCCGCTCGGCCGCGGACACGCTGCTGCAATCGATCGAGCTTGCGGTCGCAGCCGAACAGCTGGGGTTGGACGGCGCCTATTTCCGCGTGCATCATTTCGCGCGGCAGCTCGCCTCGCCCTTTCCGCTGCTGGCCGTCGTCGGCGCCAAGACCAGCAAGATCGAGATCGGCACGGCGGTGATCGACATGCGCTACGAGAACCCGCTCTACATGGCGGAGGACGCCGGCAGCGCCGATCTCATCGCCGGCGGCCGGCTGCAGCTCGGCATCAGCCGTGGCTCGCCCGAGCAGGTGATCGACGGCTGGCGCTATTTTGGCTACCAGCCGGCCGAGGGCGCGAGCGACGCCGACATGGGCCGGCGTCACGCCGAGGTCTTTCTCGACATCCTGCGTGGCGAGGGTTTTGCAAAACCCAATCCGCAGCCGATGTTTCCGAACCCGCCGGGGCTGCTGCGGCTCGAGCCGCATTCCGAAGGCCTGCGCGAACGGATCTGGTGGGGCGCCGGCTCGAACGCGACTGCGGTGTGGGCCGCCGAGCACGGCATGAATCTGCAGAGCTCGACGCTGAAGAACGACGAGACCGGCGAAGCTTTTCACGTGCAGCAGGCCGCGCAAATCCGCGCCTATCGTGCCGCGTGGAAGGAAAGTGGCCACACCCGCGAGCCCCGCGTGTCCGTCAGCCGCAGCATCTTCGCGCTGATCGACGATCGCGACCGCGCCTATTTCGGCGGCGAGCGCGGCGGCGAAGACCAGATCGGCTTCATCGATCCGCGCACGCGCGCGATCTTCGGACGGAGCTACGCCGCCGAGCCGGACGCGCTGGTCGAGCAGCTGCGGCAGGACGAGGCGATCGCGGAGGCCGACACCTTGCTGCTGACCATCCCCAACCAGCTCGGCGTCGACTATTGCGCCCATGCGATCGAAGCGATTTTGACGCACGTCGCGCCGGCGCTGGGCTGGCGGTGAGAGGCTTTCACGGCGAGCGGACCTCCAAGCAAAAGTTGTGCTCCTCCTTAAGTTGCCATCTCGCGCGACAGCAGACCTCTGCTGGATGCCGCGATGCGACATTCGGTCCGTCCGCACCAACCTGGTTCGCCGATCGCGCGAATGGCGGCACGTTGACGGGATTGGCGCAAATGATACGATTCCGAGGCGTCGGGTAGCCGGTCGACGAGGCGCCGAATGAAGGCGCGAGGGCCCGCCGCATCTTGTCAAGCCTATCACTTGCGTCTCGCCTTATGCGTCTTGCACACGCGAGGCGGAAACAGTCATCGATATGGTCGCCGCATTCGCGGGGCTTAAGGGGGGATGCAGCGGAGTACCGGGCGAGCCCGCTTCGGCTCAGACCCCGGCTCGTCCGCGGCACGGGCTGCCGACATGAACCTTTCGTCGTTTATGGGTCCTGGCTGGGCTCCCGGTCCGCAGGTTCTCTGCGACGAGGAAGGAATTCTCCTGTGCCGAACGTCCCGCGAACCCATCGACGGAGAGCAACGCGTTGTGCTGGCCGTCGTCCCGGCGGCGGAACATTCAACGCCGCAATGCCTTGATCGCCTCGCGCACGAATTTGCGCTGAAGGATGAACTGGACAGTTCCTGGGCTGCCAAGCCGCTGGAGCTTGTGCAGGATCGCAGCCGCAGCATCCTTGTCCTCGAAGATCCCGGTGGCGAGCCGCTGAGCTGGATGATCGGCACCCCCATGGAGACGGGGAGCTTCCTGCGCATCGCCATCCAGATCGCCGCCACCCTGAGCAAGGTCCATCAGCGTGGCCTGGTGCACAAGGATATCAAGCCGGCAAATATCCTGGTGAGCCAGAGCAACGACAACGTGCATCTCACCGGCTTCGGCTTCGCCTCGCGCCGTCCGCGCGAACGGCAGTCCCTGGCCCCGCCGGAGTCGATCGCCGGCACGTTCGCCTACATGTCGCCCGAGCAGACCGGCCGGATGAACCGCTCGATCGATTCCCGGAGCGACCTGTATTCACTCGGTGTCACACTCTATCAGATGGTCACCGGCTCGCTTCCATTCGCCGCGTCCGACCCGATGGAGTGGGTGCACTGCCACGTCGCAAGAGAGCCGGAGCCGCCGGGCAAGCGATGCGGCGACGTGCCCCCGGCGGTTTCCGATATCGTCATGAAGCTGCTCTCCAAGATGGCCGAGGAGCGCTACCAGACCGCAGCCGGCGCCCAGAGGGATCTACAGCACTGCCTTGCGCAGTGGGAGCTTCGGCATCGTATCGACAACTTCGCCCTGGGCGAGCACGACACGCCCGACCGGCTGCTCGTTCCCGAGAAATTATACGGACGAACGCAAGAGCTCGAGCTGCTGCTCGCCTCCTTTGCGCGCATCATCGAGAACGGTGCCCCCGAGTTGGCGCTGGTGTCGGGATATTCGGGGATCGGCAAATCGTCTGTCGTGAACGAGCTCCACAAGGTGCTGGTGCCTTCGGGTGGATTGTTTGCATCGGGCAAGTTTGACCAGCACAAGCGCGACGTGCCCTACGCAACGTTGGCCAAGGCATTCCAGAGCCTCATTCGGCCCCTTCTCGGCAAGAGCGAGACCGAGCTGAGCCAATGGCGCCATGATCTCCTCAGCGCGATCGGTCCGAACGGGCAGCTCGTTGTCGACTTGATCCCGGAGCTGAAGGCCATCGTCGGCGAACAGCCGCCCGTCCCCGAGCTACCGCTCCAGCAGGCGCAAAGCCGCTTTCACCGCGTGTTCGAGCAATTCATCGGGCTGTTTGCCCGGCCCGAACATCCGCTGGTGCTGTTTCTCGACGACCTGCAATGGGTCGATATGGCGACGTTCGAGCTGCTCGAGGATCTCTTGTCCCAGCCGAGCCTGAAGCACCTGATGCTGATCGGTGCTTATCGGGACAACGAAGTTGGCGCCACTCACCCGGTGATGCGCATGCGCGAGGCCGTCAAGGCACGGGGTGGACGGATCGTCGAGATCACGCTCGCGCCGCTCGGCCGCAGGCATCTCCGCCAGTTGCTTGCAGACGCGCTTCGTTGCGAACAGACGCATGCGGCGCCGCTGGCGCAGCTGGTCCATGAGAAAACCGGCGGCAATCCGCTGTTTGCCATCCAGTTCATGTTTTCGCTTGTCGACGAAGGGCTGCTCGCGTTCGACCATGACGCGACGCAGTGGCGCTGGGATCTCGATCGCATCCACGCCAAGCGATACACGGACAATGTCGTCGATCTCATGCTCGGCAAGCTCACCCGGCTCCCCGTCGCAACGCGCGCAGCCCTAAGCCAGATGGCCTGCCTCGGAAACACGGCCGAAATCGCTGTGATTTCGATCGTCCTCGGCGCGTCCGATGACCGGGTCCATGCGGACCTGTGGCCCGCCGTCCGTCAGGAATTCGTCGAGCCCCACGCCGGCGGCTATCGATTCGTCCATGACCGATTCCAGGAGGCGGCTTACGCGCTGATCGCGGAGGGAGAACGGGCCGCGGCTCATTTGCGTATCGGCAGACTGTTCGTGGCGCGGACCCCGCCAGAGGCAGTCGAGGAAAACGTCTTCGAGATCGTGAGCCAGCTCAACCGCGGGGCGGCCCTGATCACGGAGCCTGAGGAGCGCGTGAGGGCGGCGGAGCTGAACCTGCTGGCCGGCCGGCGCGCCAAGGCAGCGACCGACTTTGCCAGTGCGCTCGTCCACTTCAGCTCTGGAGAAGAGATGCTGGCGGAGGACCGATGGGAGCAGCACCACGCCCTCAGCTTCGCCCTGGCGCTCCAGCGGGCGGAATGCGAATTCGTCGCGGGCGAGCCGACAATTGCGAAAGTGCGGCTTGCCTGGCTCGCGAACCATGCCGCCACTCTGCCCGAGCTCGCCGCCGTCACCCGGCTGCGCATGGAGCCAAGCGATCGCGACGTCGAGGTTGGGCTCGGCTATTTGCGTCGCGTCGGCATCGTATGGTCGGCGCATCCCACATCGGAGGAAGTCGGCCAGGAATACGAGCGGATGTGGCGACAGATCGGCGAGCGTCCGGTCGAGGCCCTGCTCGACCTGCCCGAGATGACCGACCCGATCGCGCGCGGAACGATGGACGTTCTCACGGTCCTTGTCTCACCGGCCTGGTACATCGACGAGAGACTGCGCCGCCTGATCATCGGGCGCATGGCCAATCTGAGCATGGAATACGGCAATTCCGATGCCTCCTGCCTCGCCTATGTCGTGCTTGGCAACGTGCTTGGCCCCGACTTCGGCGACTACGCCTCCGGGTACCGCTTCGCCCGGCTTGGCCTGGATCTGGTGGAACGACAGGGACTGGACCGGTTCAAGGCCCGCGTCTATCTCGGCTTCGGCAGCTGGACGCGGCACGTGAGGACCGGCCGCCCGTGGCTCCGGCGGGCGTTCGACGCAGCCCAGCAGGCCGGCGACATCAACTACGCGAGCTTTACCCGTCATCATTTGCTGACGCACCTTCTCGCCTGCGGCGATCCACTCGCCGAGGTGCAGCGCGAGGCAGAGGCCGGGCTGGATTTCGCGCACCATGCGCGCGTCGAGCTCGCCGCCGACCGTATCGCCGGGCAGCTACAGCTGGTCCGGACGCTGCGCGGACTCACCATCCAGTTCGGCTGTTTCGATGATGCCGAGTTCAGCGAGGCGGAGTTTGAACATCGTCTCGAGGCCGATCCGCGGCTTGAACAAGCCGGATTCTGGTATTGGGTCCGCAAGCTTCAGGCACGCGTCCTCGCCGACGACCGCGGCGCAATCGCGGCCGCAGCCAAGGCCGACCAGCTGCTGTGGACCTCGAAGGCGCTGTTCGATCGCGTGGAGTTTCACTTCTATGCAGCCCTGGCGCTCGCCGCATCGGGCGAGATGCCAGATGCAAGGGGAGCAGGGGGCCAGGTTCATACCCTGACCGATCACTATCGCCAGCTTCGGCATTGGGCGGATATCTCTCCTGAAGACTTTGCCGACCGTGCTGATCTCATTGCCGCGGAGATCGCGCGGATCGAAGGTCGCGAGCTCGATGCGATGCGCCTCTATGACCAGGCGATTGCCTCGGCGCGCAGCAACGGATTCCCTCAAAATGAGGCGATCGCCAACGAAATTGCCGGGCGTTTCTATGCCACGCGCGGCTTCGAGAAGATCGCCTATGCCTATTTGCGCGATGCTCAATCCGGATTTCTCCGCTGGGGAGCGGCGGCCAAGGTCACGCAGCTCCAACGTTTCTATCCTCGTCTCCACGTCGCGGACGACAGCGGTTCCGCCGCCAGACCGACCGTCCAGCAAATGGACGTCGCCACGGTCGTGAAGGCGTCTCAGGCGGTATCCAGTGAAATCGAGTTGCCAAAGCTCATCGAGACATTGATGAAGATCGCGCTGCAGAACGCAGGCGCCGATCGCGGCCTGCTGATCCTGTCGCGACACGATGACTTCTGGATCGAGGCGGAGGGCCATTCGAGGGGCGGCGAGTTTGCCGTCGCTATGCGGCACAGCCCACTGTCCACGCCGCACTGTCCAGAGACATTGGTGCGTTACGTCATTCGTTCGCAAAAACCCCTTATCATCGACGATGCGACCCGGCCTGACCCGCTTTACAGCGGGGACTACCTGCATCACCGGAATCCCAAATCGATCCTCTGCCTGCCGCTGATCAAGCAGGCCAAGCTGACGGGATTGCTTTATCTCGAGAACAGCCTGACCACGCATGCGTTCACGCCAAACCGTGTCGCAGTGCTGGACCTGTTGGCAGCTCAGGCCGCGATTTCGCTCGAGAACACGCTGCTCTACCGTGATCTCCAGGAACGCGAGGCTCGCATCCGTCGGCTCGTCGACTCCAACATCATCGGAATATTGTTCTGGAGCAGCGGCGGCGACATCAGCTACGCCAATGACGCCTTCCTGGGCATGACCGGATACTCCAGGCAGGAGCTGATTTCGGGAGCGATCCGCTGGAGGGACATGACTCCCGCCGAATACCGTGACGAGGACACGCAGAGAATCGAACATCTCCGGCTCTCGGGGCAGACTGCACCTCGCGAGAAAGAGTTCGTCAGGAAGGACGGCAGCCGCGTTCCTGTCCTGATCGGCTCGGCCTCGATCACTGGGTCACCCGACCAATGCATCTCGTTCGTGCTCGATCTCACCGCGCGCAAGCAGGCCGAAGAGAAGTACCGCCTGCTGATGGAGCAGGCGCGCGACGCGATTCTGGTGCTCGATCAGAACGGGCTGGTCATCGAGGCAAACCGCACGGCCGAAATCATGCTCGGCCGGCCGCGAGACCAGATCATCCGGATCCCGTTCCGATCCGTCCTGGATCCCGCGGGGCTGATCGACTTCGACGGCCTGCTCGCGCCCGGTTCAGCCGGCCTGCTTCAACTGCGTCTGGATGGCCCGGACGGGAAAGGCCTCGACGCGGAGCTGTCCGCCGCCCACGTGTCGACCGGGGGCCAAGACCTGATCATCGTCATCGGCCGAGATATCACCCATCGCCTGCGCCTGGAGCAGCAGCTTCGCCAATCGCAAAAGATGGATGCTATCGGCCAGCTCACCGGTGGGGTGGCCCACGATTTCAACAACATCCTGACCGTCATCACGGGGACCATACAGATCCTGATCGATGGTCTTGCCGATCAGCCCGACCTCGTCGCGATCGGCCACATGATCGACAAGGCCGCCATTCGCGGCGCTGATCTCACCCAGCAATTGCTGGCGTTCGCCCGCAAGCAGCCGCTGCAGCCACGCGACGTTGACGTCAGCAGCCTCATTGTCGAGACCGCCAAGCTGCTGCGCCCGACGCTCGGCGAGCATGTCGAGATCGGTTCGACGCTGCAAGCCGACGGCTGGCACGCGTTGATCGATCCAAGTCAGCTTTCGACCGCTTTGATCAACCTGGCGGTGAATGCCCGCGACGCAATGGCGGGCGGAGGCAAGCTCTCCTTCGGGACCGCGAATGTAACCTTCGAAGCGGACAATCCCGGCCCGGACGGAATGCTCGGCGACTTCGTCCTGGTCACCGTCAGCGATACCGGCGGCGGCATTCCGCTGGCTATCCGTGACAAGATATTCGAGCCCTTCTTCACCACCAAGGAGCTTGGCAAGGGCACGGGCCTCGGATTGAGCATGGTCTACGGCTTCACCAAGCAATCCGGCGGTCACATCAGGATCGACAGCGAGGAAGGACTGGGAACCACGGTCAGCCTGTATCTGCCGCGCTCTGCGCGGGCCGCAGCGGGTTCAGAGACTGCGACGAGAACGCAGTTACAGGGTGGCAGCGAGATCATTCTCGTTGTCGAGGACGACGAGCTGGTGCGCAATTACGTCTTGGCGCAGCTCAAGAGCTTTGGCTATCGTACGATTGCCGCGGCCAATGGTCCCGACGCGCTCGTTCTGGTGAACCAGGGCACAGCGTTTGACCTGCTGTTTACCGACGTTGTCATGCCCGGCGGGATGAACGGGCGCGAACTTGCGGAGATCGTCACCCGGCTGCGCCCGAATGTGCCTGTGCTCTACATGTCCGGATATCCGGAAGCCGCCATGATGCATGACGGTCGGCTGGACCCCGACATCACCTTGCTCAGCAAGCCCTATCGGCCGGCAGATTTGGCGCGTTCAATTCGTCAGGTGCTTGATTCCCGGACAATTCGCGACGGCACGAGTTGATGCATCACGGTCAACATTCGTTTGCCGCAGTCGACTGCGAGCGCTAGTTCGCCGCCAGATGGATCACATTCCAGGAGGCCGGCGTGAGCGTGGCCTGCAAACGTCCGCCTTCGAAGGTGGCGTTCTGCAACGGGCCTGGCTTGACCCTGTCCGGCGCATCCTTGCCATTCGTTGCGTTGAGATCATCGTGCCGCAGCTCAAGCCGCTCGCTCACCATGAGCCGGCCGAAACTTCTGGCCTCGACACTCACCTCCATCTCCTGCTTCAGATCCCGGTTGAGCAGAAACAGCGACAGGCCGCCGTCTTCTGTCGCCACCGCCGCCATCTTGAGATAGCTCACGTTTGGTACTGGAAAGGTCTGCTCCTGGGTACCGCGGGGATCGTAGTAGGACGTGTCGTAGCTCTCCGACTCCACCTGCGCACGCAAGACGCTGCCGCGGCCGAAGCGGCTCATGTGAGCGAAAGGAAAAAAGATGGTCTGTCGCCACGCACCTCCACCCGTCTCGGTCATGATGGGCGCGATTGCGTTGACGAGTTGCGCAAGACAGGCAACCTTGACCCGATTGGCATGATTGAGCAGTGAAATGCAGGCGCCGCCGAACGCGAGCGCATCTTCCATCGTATAGATTTCCTCGAGGATCGGCGGTGCCACCGGCCAGCCCTCCTTCACCCTGTCGCCACGGCTGCGCCGGGTCCGATACCAGACGTTCCATTCATCGAAGCTCAACATCAGGCGCTTGTCGGAACGCCGTTTGGCCGCAACCGCATCGGCTAGCGCCACGACCTCGTCGATGAATCTGTCCATCAGGTCGGCGCTCGCCAGAAACGATGCCGTGTCCCGTCGGTAGTTGTTGAGATAGGTATGCAGCGAAATGTAATCGACATGATCGAAGCTGAGATCGAGCACCGTGTCTTCCCACCGGCCATAGCTCGGCATGGTGCGCCCTGACGAACCGCACGCCGCAAGCTCGATCCTCGAATCCACCCAGCGCATCATCTTTGCGGCTTCGGCCGCCACGGCACCGTAAGCGGCGGCGCTCTTGTTTTCCATCTGCCAGGAGCCATCCATCTCATTGCCGAGGCACCACAGCTTGATGTCGTGGGGCTTGTCCCAGCCATGCGTGCGGCGAAGCTCCGACCAGGCCGTTCCGCCCGGGTGGTTGCAGTATTCGACCAGGTTGCGCGCCGCATCGGCGTCGCGGGTGCCGAGGTTGACCGCCATCATCGGCTCGACGGCGGCGGCCCTGCACCAGTCGATGAATTCATTGGTGCCGAAACTGTTCGGTTCAGTGGAGAGCCATGCGAGGTCCAGGCGCGTCGGCCTCGCTGCCGACGGGCCGACGCCGTCCTCCCAATTATATCCCGACACGAAATTGCCGCCGGGATATCGGATCAGCGTCGGGCCAAGCTCTTTCACCAACGCCAGTACGTCGGTTCGAAAACCCTTCTCGTCCGCGGTCGGATGGCCGGGCTCATAGATGCCGCCATAGACGCATCGGCCCAAATGTTCGACGAACGCACCGAACAGACGAGGATCGGTGCGACCGATGGCAAAGTCGCGGTCGATCAGAACTCTGGCTTTCCTCATGTTCTTCTCTCGGGTGCCGCGGGGCTGATGGAATCGTAGATGCCGGGAGATGCGCCACGGGCAGCATCGGCGACGTCAGGTATTAGCACGGCGTCGCGCAATTGGCGGGTATAGGAATGCCGCGGCGCGTTCAACACAGTCCTCGCGTCGCCGCTTTCGACGATGCGGCCCTCCTGCATGATCACGATCCGGTCGCTGACATAATAGGCCGTGGCGAGATCATGGGTGACATAGATGATCGAGATGCCAAGGTCGTCCCGCAACGTCCTGAACAGATTGACGATGGACACGCGCAGCGACGCATCGATCATGGATACCGGCTCATCCGCCACGAGCAGCTTGGGTTCGGCCAGCAGTGCGCGCGCGATGGCAACCCTTTGCAGCTGGCCGCCGGACAGCTCGTGCGGGTATCGATGGCGCACCTGCTCGAGCGACAGCCCGACCTTGTGCAACGCCGCATCGACGGCGGCCTCAATTGTGCCCTGCCCCGCCGCGCCGGAAAACCGGCTACGCGTCACAAACAGATAACGGTCGAGCCGCTTCAGCGGGTTAAAGGAGTCAAACGGATTCTGGAAAATCGGCTGCACCTTGTGCATGAAGGCCAGGCGAGCGGCGCTGCCGGTGATGGCAGCGAGGTCGATGCCATCGAGCAACAACTTTCCGCTGGTCGGGGCTTCGATGTTCAAGATCATCCGCGCCAGCGTCGTCTTCCCGCCGCCGGATCCGCCGATGACCGACAGTATCTCCGGACGTCCGGCGACAAGCTGGAAGCTGACCTGGTTTACAGCAGCAACAGTCTGCCGCGACAACAGCCCTCCCCGGACGAAGGTCTTGCTGACCTCGCAGACGTCAAGGAGCAAATCGTTCATGCCTGAATGCCTCGCTCGACCGCAAAGCACGCGACCCGATGTCCGTTGTCGGCCTCCAGCATGGCCGGGACCTCGCGCCTGCAAATTTCGGTTGCGAGTGGGCAGCGGGGATGAAAGCGGCAGCCGGGAGGCGGGTCGGCGAGATTCGGCGGGGAGCCGACAAGCCCCGCCCGAGGCGCGTCGTCGCCGATGCGGGGAAGGCTGGAAATCAGATGTCTGGTGTAAGGGTGCAGTGGATTGCGGAAAATCTCCGCGGTTGCGGCTTCTTCGACGAGACGCCCGGCATACATGATGCCGAGGCGGTCCGTCACATGCGCATGCACGCCCATGTCATGGGTCACGAGCAGGATCGACGAGCCGGTCTCCCGCTGAATGCCGCGCATCATGCCGAGCACTTCTTTCTGCACCAATACATCCAGTGCGGTCGTGGGTTCGTCGGCGATGATGAAATCAGGACGGCAAATCGTAGCGAGCGCAAGCGTGGCGCGTTGACGCATGCCCCCGGACAGCTCGTGCGGAAAGGCCGTCAGCACCGAAGGCTCGAGCCGCACGCGCGCCAGATGAGCGATCACCTGCTGCTCAAACTGCTTCCGGTGACCGCCGATATGCGGATATGCGAAATCGAGGAACGCCGATTCGACACGGCGGACCGGGTTCAGAACACTCATGGATCCTTGCACGATATAGGACAAATGCCGCCAGCGGATCCGAGCCAGCTCAGCCGGCGGCGCGCGGTGCAGTCCGCCAAAGCCGGGGAGAAATGCAAAATCCACCGTGCCGCCCACGATCTCGAGCGGGGGCCTGATCACACCCGCGATGCTCTTGATCAAGGTGGTCTTTCCGGAACTGGATTCCCCGGCAAGCCCAAAGATCTCACCGCGGCGAACAGTGAAGCTCACTCCGTCGACCGCTCTGACGCCGCGCTTGAGGCCGAGATGCGTGGTCCGGTAATGGGCCTGCAGGTCGCGAACCCTGAGGATCGGCTGAACGTCTCCGGGGGCCTCTGCCTGCTGAACATTGGCGTGCATCAGGAGGCATCTCCGATTGTCCAGAGGCGGCTTCGTGGGTCGATGTAGGCGCTCGCCGACACCGCGAGCAGGAACAGCCCGATAAACGCCATCACCACCGTCAGCGTCGGGAAGGCGATCCACCACCAGACTCCCGCCACCATTGCGGCGTGCTGGTTGGCCCAATAGATCATGCCACCGATGGTCGGCGTGTCGATGTCGGTGAAGCCGAGCACGGCGAGCGTGACCTCCAGCCCGATCGACCATACCATGTTGTTCATCGTCGTAGAGAACACGATCGGCAGGACGTAGGGCAGATGCTCCTCGGTCAGGATCTGTCGCGTACTCATCCCGGAGAACAGGCACGTCTGGGTGAATTCGCGCGCCCTCAGGCTCATCACCACCGAACGGATCAGCCGCGCGTCATAGGCCCAGCCGAAACAGGCCATGATCAGAGCCAGCATCAGCCAGGAGATCTGGTCGCGCATCACGAAATAGAACAGCACCAGGATCGGCAACAGTGGAATGACGATCAACGTGTCGTTGACCGACATCAGGGCGCGATCGATCCAGCCACCTTTGTAGCCGCTGATGAGACCGACCGTTAGCGCGATCACCCGGCTGGTCAGGGCCACGGTGCATCCGAACAGCAGCGTGTTTCGGATGGCGAAGCTCAATTGCCAGAACACATCCTGGCCACGCGAGGTGGTGCCGAACCAATAGGTCGCTGACGGCGGCAAGTCGGGCGGGACCACATAGACGATGTCCGGCGGATACGGCGAGACGCTGGCCAGCATGGCGAGCAACAGAACGAGGGCGATCAGCACGGCCCCGATCCGGAATTCAGGGCTGTGGCGCAGCAGGTTGCGGAGAAGAACGGCCATCAGCTGATCTTCACCCTGGGATCGAGCAGCGGATACATGAGATCGATGACGAGCACGCCGACCGACACGCCAAGGATCGAGATCGTCGTAACACCAAGGACAAGCCCGTAATCTCCGGCATAGACGGCGTCGACCAGGAGCGACCCCAAACCGGGATAGCCGAACACTTTTTCGGTGATCACGGCGCCGTTGAAGATTCCACCGAGCGACATGGCAAGCCCCGTTACCTGCGGCACGATGGCGTTACGCATCACGTAGAAGGTCAGGATGCGCCAGGGCTTCACGCCGGCGAGTTCGGCGTACAGCACGAACTCTTCCGCCAGGACATTGGATACAAGTGCGCGCATGCCCAGGAACCAGCTCCCCACACCGATCAGGATCAGCGAGAGCGCCGGCAGAATCGCGTGCTGAAGCACGCTGAGAACGAATTCGAGCGTCCATGTCTGAGGGAGATTCATCGTCGAACCGCCGGTGATCGGAAGCACCGGCCAGACGAAGCCAAACACGATCAGCAGCAGCATCGCCACGAGGTAATATGGGATCGGGTGGAGGCCCATGGCGATCACCCCCATCAGCTTCAGACCTCGGCTCTGCCGGTAGTAGCCCGCAAGTCCGCCGAGCAGATTTCCGAGCCCCCAGGCGACAATGGTCGAAACCGAAAGGAGACCCACGGTCCACGGCAGCGCGCGGCCGATCAGTGTGGCAACGGGTGTCGGAAACGCCGACATCGAGGGACCGAAGTCCGCGCGAAGGATTCGTTTCCAGAACAGAAGGTACTGCTCGGAAGGCGTGCCGCTGAGACCGTAGAGGTCGCGCAGCGAGTTGCGCATCTGCTCGATTGCCTCCGGCGCGGTGTTGCCGTAGGAGCTCACCGCCGAAATCGACTGCTCGACGGGATCGATGGGTGAAGCATGGGTGATGACATACGCAACATTGATGCCGATGAAGACAACCAGCAGAAACTGCCCGAACCGCCGGCCGACATAGGCGGCGTAGCCGCTCATGGAAGCACCGGGGACGCCGGACGACATCGTTCAGGCAAACCCCGGCGATGCGGTCGCGTTTGCATGATCGCGTCCTAACTGGCCGGCTTCAGCCTGACGAACATGTAGCGCGAGTTGCCCCAGTTCGGCACGGGGTTGGTATAGGGATTCTCCGAGGTCGGAAATCCGGTCCAATAGGTCTGATCCATAGCGGTGAACACGTTGTAGGCCATCAGCGGAATGGTCGGCATCTCCTTCACGGCGAGCTTGACGTACTCCTTGCCGAGCTCGATCGATTTTGGATCGTCGAATCCGATAGTGCGGATCTCCTCGATGATCTTGTCGAGCGCGGGATTGGACCAGCGCTGCCAGTTGCGGAGCGGCTGCGGCTTGCCCGGCTCGGCAACAAACTCCGAATGCCAACTGTCGAGGAAATAGGACAGGTCCTGGTTGCCGCCCCAGGTCTCGACGCTCCAGCCGATGAACGTATCGAAATCGCCCGCGGCCCGCCGCGTGGGCAGCGTCCCCTGTGCGACGTCGATCCTGGCATCGATGCCCGCCTGCTTCCAGAGCTGCACGATCATCGTTCCGGCGCGGGTCATCACCGGGCGCAAATCGCCTTCGACCATGACACGGACGCTGAACGGCTTTCCGTCCGGCGTCATCCAGGCGCCGCCTCGCTTGGTGAATCCGGCTTTCTCGAGAAGCTCCTGCGCGGCGCGCGGATCGGTTTTCCACCAGCCCCTGCCGAACGCCTTGGCGATCTCGGCAGGATCGGACGGAATCTGCTCGCCCATGGAAGGTCGCAACATGTCGGCAATCTGTTTGCCGATCGTCGGGTCATAAGGCCTGATCTTGCGCTTGCCGGTATCGATCTCGAATGTCTTGAGCCAGTCCTCCATCGGTCCATGATAGGTCGCCGGATGGGTTCCGGTCGGCGGCACCCCGATCGCAGAGATGGTGGCGGCGCCGCGATAGGCCGCCATCGCCACCGCCTTGATGTCGATCAACAGCGCCAGCGCCCATCGCACATCCGGATTCTTGAAGTTTTCATTCTGGGTGTTGAAGATCACAGCTGGAAGCGTCGGATCGGGGTGACCGTAGGGAAAGCCCTTGAACCATGCCCGCGTCGTCTTGCTCTGCTTGGCGAGGGCAAACATGCCCTCGGGCGCGATGTCGTGAATCACGTCGAGCTCGTGGTTGAGCTGGGCGATCACCCGCTTTTCGGGCGGTCCAGGATCGACATAGGCGAGATATTTCGGACCTGGTTTGCCAAACCGCGCAAGCGTGGTGCGCTGCCAATCGTCGCGGAGTTGCCAAATGTACCACTTGCCGTCCGGATCGTAGCTATGCAGCACATAGGCGCCGAGCGAGATCGGCTTGTTGAAGTCGAACTTGACCGGATCCGCCACCTTGTCGAACACGTGTTTGGGCAGGATCCACACCGCACCCCAGCGCACGGTGAAGTTGGCATGGAAGCGTGAATTCGGTTTCTTGAGCTTGAAGATCACGGTGTGAGCATCGGGAGCGCTCACCGACGCAACGTTGCTCGCCAGCACCGCACTGAAGCGCATCGCCGGATTGTTGATCTGTGTCGTGACCGTCGAGACGACATCGTCGGCGGTGAATTCGACGCCGTCGCTCCAGAAGATGCCGCTGCGGAGCTTGACCGTCATTTCGGTGAAGTCGGCATTGTAGTGTGGCTTCTCCGCTGCCAGCGAATTATCCCAGACCCCGTCGATGCCGCTCTCGGGATCGATGTACCAGAGCGTGTCGAGGGCGACCTGCTGGAGTCCGTTGGACTGCGATCCGGCATTGATGGTCCAGATGTTGAACCAGCCTGCGTTCTTCACCGTCCCTTCGGGGTTTTCCAGGATCAGCAGATCCTTCCTCGGAATGTCTTGCGGAATACCCTGCGCCAGGCCTGGCGTCGCGAAAAGCAACGGCAGCCAGGCGACCGCACACGCAACCGCCAGCAACATACGACTGCAGCGCATCATGCCCTCCCGGTGCGGCTCTTCTCGGGCTGTATTTGCCGGGATGCTAGAGGCACCGGAGTCGATGAACAACACAAATGTTGGGTCACGGAGAACAGCGCTGCACGCACCGGCTTGCCATGTGCGTGATCGTGTTGCGGTGCGCCCGAACATCAATGACGCCGCCGACCCGAGGTGCTCCGGACGAAGATGTCGAGAGGCTTAACCCAAGGGGTCGGCTCACAGGGAGCGCGAAGGCGAGGAGACCCGACACTCGGCCGGGAAGCAAGTTGTTCTCACTTCTGCTGGGCAGGAGCCTGGGCGTTCGAATTGTTCGGATTCTGCTTGTTGGCCTCGTGGTGGCCGATGGCGCAACCGGCCGCGGCGCCGACCTTGCCGTGTCCGGCCATGTGGCCGGCAATACCACCGACGATGGCCCCCTTGATGCAGCCCTTGGCATCGGCGCCAGGCGCAAAGGCGATCGAGAGCGCAGCCGCGAAGGCCACTGCCATGGTCCATTTCATTTGCATTCTCCGGTCCTGGGTTGATCGTGAAGATCAACGCGGCGCGGGCGAACTCCGTTCCGGGCGCACGGCTTCCGTCCAAACCGGCGCTGGACCGAATGCTTCAGCGCCGACGCGCGACCCACATCCCGAACAGGAACGCGGCGAAGAGCGACTGCAGCGGGGCCTTGACGGTCATCTTGCGCAACTGGTCCGCCCAGCGGATTGCCGCATCTTGCGACGGCGACTGCTGCGCTCGCCGGCGTGGCCCGGAACTGTTCTCAGTGGCGTCGATCTCGTCGGTCAGCCCGGAGGCTTCGGTCATTGCCGAGGCTTCCTTCATATCCGTGTCCATGCGTCTCTCCCACTTGGCGGTTCAGCCCAACCGCCGGCCGGGAATGGTCGTTCCACCTGCCTGCAGCAATTGCGAGCGCCTCGCTCCGGAGCTCGCGGAACCAATCCCAAGTTCGGGATTTCAGTCCTTCACCAGAGAGGTTGCGGCACAGAGAGCGCGAAGGCCGAAGGCATGAAATGGATGCTCGTGGTCCTGGTGGGCGGCGTAACCCCGGTCAATACCGACCTGGTGTTCGACAAGTTCTCTGAATGCCTGGCGGCCGAGGAGCAGATGCGCAAGCACTATGCGGACGCATTCGAGGCTTGGGATCGATTGGCCGCCGGCAGCATCGAGCGGCGGCGGGACTACTCGAAGGCTCGCGATCTGCAGGCCAAACGGCTGTTGAGCAACATCGGCACATGCGTCCCGCACGGCGGTGGCGGCGACCAGCCCGCCGTCGCCGCGACCCAGCAGCCGGCGGCGACGCCGTCTCCGCACCCGGCCGCGCCACAGCCGTCGCCCACACCTCAGCCCAGCCCCTGACTGTGCCGTCAACGTCGCTCCGAAAGCATGAGGGCGTAGTCGCAGTTAGGCGCTCGCTTGGACTCGCGGCTTGAAGAGGTCTCTGTCCCCTTGTAGCGGCAGACGTTGCGGGCGCCCGATCAGGTAACCTTGCATCTCGTCACACTTCATTGCCGCCAGCATAGCGAACTGCTCCTCGGTTTCGACCCCCTCCGCCAGCACTGGAATCCCGAAGCTGTGGGTCAGGCCGATCACCGCGCGAATAATCCCTATCGACTTTTCGCTGGTACCGAGGGTCGCTACGAAGCTGCGATCGATCTTGATGCGGTCGAGCGGAAACGCGTCCAGATATGACAATGAGGAGTAACCCGTCCCAAAATCATCCAGGGCAATCAGGACTCCGAGTAATTTGAGTCGGTTCAGCGTTTCTCTTGCGCGGCCGACGTCCTCGATCAGTACGCCCTCTGTGATTTCCAGTTCCAGGCGGGCCGGCGCAAGTCCGCTTTCTCGCAACGCCGATTTCACCTGTCTTTCAAGATTTTCCCGGCGAAATTGAGCCGCAGAGATGTTGACCGCGATCCTGAGCGGCGTGCTCCATGAAGCCGCTGCGCGACAGGCTTCCTTGAGAACCCATTCGTCGATCCTGGCGATCAGCCCGCTCTCTTCCGCAACCGGAATGAACTCGCCCGGTGCAATGACGCCTCGGACAGGATGCTGCCAGCGCACCAGCGCTTCGTGGCCCACGATGCCGCGGACATGATCCACCTGGGGCTGGTACTCGACGAACAGCTCGCCGTTCTCCACGGCCGAGCGCAGATCGTGCTCGACGGCACGACGTTGGCGCAGCTGCTGATCCATCGCACTTGTGAACAGGCGGACGGCGCCCCGGCCGTCATGCTTGGCACGGTAGAGTGCCGCGTCCGCGTTGGCGAGCAGCGAGACCGCATCCTCTCCATCCCGTGGAAACACTGCGATGCCGACACAGAGGTCGAGTTCCAGACAATGACCGTTGGTTTCGATCGGAACGGCAAACGCCTCACGCATCCTTTTGGCCAGGAGCTCGGCAGCGCCCGGCAGCGGAAGTTGTTCCGTAATGGCCATGAACTCGTCGCCCCCGACGCGGGCAACATAGGCTCCTTCGGCAGCGTGCTTCAGCCGCCGGGCCGTCTCGCGCAGGACAGCGTCTCCGATCGAATGCCCGAACAGATCATTGATGTCCTTGAAGCGATCGAGGTCGATACACAGGACGCCCACGCTGCTAGCGCTATCGCGCGCCCGGTTCATCGCGGCAGTCAGGGCTCCGTCGAGCGCGGTCCGGTTCGGCAGTTCGGTCAGGGCGTCATGGGATGCCAGATGACCGATCCTGCGTTGGCTTCGGTTGCGCTCGGTCACATCGAATGCGGCTACGACCTGCGCAAGCTTGCCTTCGTACATCAGAGAACGACGTTCGACGACCACTTCCAGTTCGTCGCCGCCGCGGGTCTTGTGAGCCGCAACGTCCTGCTCACCATCGCAGCGCCCCGCCTCGCCGCTATTCAGACCCGGCTCGGTCATCGCGAGCAACTCGTCCTGCTTGTATCCGTAATGGCTGCACATCGCGGCGTTCGCGGCGAGAAAGCGCTGCGAACCGGCCTCCGCCACCCACATCGGGATCGGGTTCTCTTCGAAAAGCAGCCTGAAGGATGCTTCGCGCCGCTTGAGCTCGGTAATATCGATGCGCACCCCGATACTGCCGCCATCCGCCGTTCGTCTTTCCTCGACGCGCAGCCACCTGTCTCCCGGAAGCCGCTGCTCATGCGAGGACTGCGGCAGGTTGTGCCAGGCGAGCCGTTCGCTGAGCCACTCGTCCTCTCTGCCCAGCGCGTCCGCGTATTGCCCGCGCCGCAGCCCCGCTCGCAGCATCTCCTCGAACCGGACACCTTCCGCGAGTGCGTGGTTGCTGGCCGAGTAGAAGTCGGCGTACTGGCGGTTCCACAGGACCAGTCGATCTTCCTTGTCGAAAACCGCAAGTCCTTCCGGAACGACGTCGAGCGCTTCCTTCAGATGCGCGTGCGCCGCTCGCGCGGCGGCTTCGGCCCGCTCTGCGGCCGCCTTCGCAGCGGCGAGCGCCTCTTCAGTCCGATATCGCTCCGTGACGTCTTCGTGGGTGGCGACCCAACCGTTGTCCTCCATGGGTCGATGACGGATGCGAACGATCCGCCCATTGGCAAGCTCGACAGTCGTATCCGAGTTTCGATTGATCACATTGTCGCTCGTGCGCCAGCTTAGATACGCCTCCTCGGACATTTTCGGTGCACTGCCGATACCGTATCGCAGCTGAACGATCTCTTGCAGGCGCATGCCGGGCGTCACGCTTTCCGGACTGAGAGCATAGATCTCGAGATATTGCCGGTTGCAGACGATGAGGCGCTGCTGCCCGTCGAAAAAGCAAAGACCCTGGGACATGTTGTTCAACGCGGTGGTGAACCGGTCCGCAAATTCGTCGGCCTTCGACTTCTCCTCGATTGCACTCTTTTCCGCGGCTCGCGCACGCCTGCCTTCTTCGGCCGAGTTAGCCTGCTCCTCGATCAGCCCTTCAAGATTGCGAAAATTGATGTTGAGCATTCGCGCCAGCAAGACCAGGAGCAGCGCCAGATTCAGCCCCAAGCAGAGCTGCAGGGGCTCACCCGAAAACAGCAGCCGCGCCGAGATCGGCACGCCCGCGATCAACATCGACAGCCGCGAGGCAGCCGGGAAGCTGCCAAGACAATACGACGTGCCGATGCAGCCCATGAACACCAGCAACGCCAAAGGCGCGCGCAGCGCCGGCTCCACGGTCTCCATCAGCGCCAATATCCAGCAGACGAATCCCGAGGTGAGAACGGCGGCAAAAATCCGCATTCGAGAGAGATTGCTGAAGGCTTCTTCGGGAGTAACCTCGCATGCGCGCATGCGCAGCCATTGCACCATTCGCACCATGCAGACCGCAACAAGAACTGCCGGCAGCGCGAATCTCAGCCAGGGTGAACACTCCCTCGGCAGGACCCAGGCCACACTGAAGCTGTCGAGCAACAGCACTGCGTAGAGGACAGGAACCTGCTTTCGGAGAACCTTGAATTGTTCCACCAGCAGCGCGCGATCGACCGGGGTCGTAAGACGCCCGACCGAGAACAAGTTCCATATTTTGCTGAGTTCCATGTGCCGCTCCGCCCGCAAAGCAGGCTAGGAGAGACTCTGGAAACATCGCGTAAATGGCGTTGGTATTCCGCGCGTTAAGCGGCAAATGGCGCGGTGGGCACCGGTATTTAGCACCAGCAAACTAACATATGTTAGTTTGCGGAGCATGAACCGAGGCACGTCATGCATCGAGCAGGACCTGTCGTTTTTTGAACGTGCGCCTCTCATAGCTCAAAGCACGCGGGCGATTTTGACCTGCATCGGCATCCCCGTACGGAAGCGAAAAGCCGCGCTTGAGCCGGGGTCGACCGACATGTTGCGCAAGTCGAGCGCAATGTGTATTAGATTCCATCATAGTACACATCTCGGCGACATGGCCATGCGCACCAATATCGAGATCGACGATACGCTGATGGCAGAAGCCCAGAAGGCTTCCGGGCATGCGACCAAAAAGCAGACTGTGGAAGAGGCGCTCCGTTTGATGATTAAGCTGCGAGGGCAGCACGAGGCCGGCGCAGCCTTCGGCAAATACCACTGGCGCGGCAATCTCGCCCGGAGCCGCAAAGGGCGAGGAACCGGGTGATCGTTGTCGACACCAGCGTCTGGATCGACTTCCTCAACGGGCGGAGTGCGCCTCATGTGCGGCGACTGGGCATGGTACTCGGCGTGGACGAAATTATCGTGGGGGATTTGATGCTTTGCGAAGTGCTGCAGGGGCTGAGCACCGCCCGGGCGGCTCAGGAAGTCGAGGCCCTGCTGCGCCGCTTCGACATTGTGCCAATGGTTGGCGATGCGATCGCGGTCGCGGCGGCCCGCAATTTCCGTACATTGCGCGCACGCGGGATCACTGTCCGCAAGACAATCGACCTGCTGATCGGCACCTGGTGCATCGAGAACAGCGCGCCCCTGCTACACAACGACAGCGATTTCCGTCCGATGGCGCGTTATCTGGGCCTGGTCGAAGTGCCGGTTACAATGTGAGAGGGCGATCCGGGATTGCCTGCCCTCTACGTCACGGGCGATTGGCCGAAGAGTAGTCGTGGTTCGCGCGTTGGTGAAAAAGACGCAAAAGACCCCACGCGCCGAGATCGAGCTCGCGCTGCAGCGAGCCAAGGAGGTCACATGACAATCCCGTTCGAAAAACTCAAAGCTCGTCTCCTGGCCAACCCGAAGGTCAAGGCGGAGTACGACGCGCTGGCGCCGGAGTTCGAGATTGCCGCCGAGTTGCTCAGGGCTCGCCTGCGCGCAGGTCTCTCGCAAACCGAACTGGCCGACCGGATGGGGACCAGCCAATCCACCATCGCGCGGCTTGAAAGCGGTCAAACGCTACCAAGCACGAAGACGCTGCTGCGCTATGCCGCGGCAACCGGCAGCAAGTTCCACGTGCCGCTGTCGGTGGCTTGATGCGGCGCTTGCGCGTCAATCGGTGACAATATCATGCAAAATCGCAAAATGGCGCGCCATTCGGAATAAAACCGCGAACTTATACCTTATTGAGATCGCACTATAATCTCGTTAGGCGCCGCACGGAATATTCATGCAGGTCGCCGATGCAGCCCGGGCACGCGCTACCATGCGTATCGCACCGTGCTTTTGCCTGCATAGCTGCGGGTGCCCGCTCACCACGCATACCGTGCGACGCCCTTGCTGGTATAGCTTTGGGAAACACCGGAGAATTCGCCCTCGAAGGTGGCGGCAAGCGAAAAGCCGCCAATCCATTTTATTTCGGCGGACGCGGTGGTCAGCGCGGCGTCGCCGGCCTGTCCGGCGCCATTGACGACGAATGACGCCCCCGGCAGCGTTTGAAACGTCGCGGCGATCGCGCGATCGGTGGTGAAGTCGTGTGCCCATGCGACGCGGCCGCGCAGCATCAAGATGGCATCGGTCAGCGCATACGATTTGTCGGCACGAATACCAAGTTCGGTGCGGGTTGCGGTCGCGGTTTTCGCGCCGTAGGTCAACGCGAATGTGTTGGTGCCGCTGACGGCCTGCTCGGCATAAGCGGGCAAGGCGTAAGTGGTGAATTGTCCGGCGGCATAGGGCGTGATCCCGACCGACAACGTCGCAAAGCGATAGCCGCCTTCCAAACGACCGGAAAACGCGTTGGCGTTGAACTTCGCGCGCAACTGATCGTCGCCGGCAACGGAGACAGTCCGGTCAGTTGTGACATTCTGCCAGCCATAAGCCAAGGCAGCCACCATGTAGGCCGGACCTATCGTGTGACGAATGAACAAGCCGGCTTGGAACAGATCGGAGTGACCCGTGCCCCCATTCGAGACGCTGAAATTGGTGCCACCGCCGGCTAAGGCAAAGCCTGCCAGCGTCGACTGCGAGAGCAGATAGTCGGCACCCGCAGCCATACCGTAAACACGGCCGGTCGCGCCGCTCGAGCCGGGCGCGGCATCGCCATTGGTGGTTCGGGAGCCGCCAAAACCAGCACCCCAGACGCTCCAGCGCTGATCGAAGCTGGCCGCCGGCGCTTTGCCGGGCATCATCGCAAAGGCGGGCGAAGCACCGGGCGCGCGGGTTTCGTCAGCGAATTGCGGGGGCGCCGATGGCCCAACCACTTCGCCACGTCTGCCCATCATAGGATCGGTCATCGCCCCCAGAAACAGACCCATCGCATCAAACGTCGTCTGTTGCGAGCCGGTGGCCAGTTCGCCTGAGACCTGCGTCAGGCCGGCTGGCGTCAGCGACCCGAACACCGCCGGAATGCCGCCGGTCGTATTGAAGAAGTTTGTCAGCGAATTGGCGACGTTCTGCTGATTGATGCTGAGACCGCTATATTGCAATGCGAGGTCTAGATTGAGGTAGGCGTTGTTTGCGTCGTAGCTCAAGTTCGACCTGAAACCGGATGGCAGGTTGGTGTTGACCACCACCGAACCGAACGTGCCGCTGACGCCGCCGGTAGCGTTCAAGATCGTGTACCTTTTAACGACGTAACTACCTGGAGCGAACGACGCGTTCACCGTGGCGCCGCCGAGCGTCGCGGTGCCCGTTACATTTGTGAGGTCGGCCGCCGTCGGCGAGACCTCCACAAGGTAATGTGCAGCCGAAGTGAACGCGAGGTTGCCCTGCACGGTCAGCGTGCCGATCGAATTGCCGGGCGACAGCGTGCCGCCATTGACGGTGGTGTTGCCGACTGTGCCGGCGCCGCCGAGGACGCCGCCGCCCGACACCGTAACGGCAGAGCCGGCGAGCGAACCGTTCACAGCCAGCCGGCCGCCCGTAACGTTGGTGACACCGGTGAAGCCGCTGGAATCGGCGGTGAGGATCGTGGTGCCGGCGATCTGATTGATCGTACCCTTGCCGCCAATGACCGGCGTAAAGTCATAGCCCGCGCTGGTGTGATTGAAGTTGATGCTGCCGGCACCCAACCCAAAGCCAACGGTTGGGGTGCTCAACGTTCCGGGCGCGGCGGCGGCGCTAGCCGCATCGGCTCCAATGTTGAGTGCTCCAGTCGAACCGGCCGAGGCTGCGATAGCGATGCCGCTCGGCGCCGATACGGTGCCGCCATTCGAAACCGTGAGCGCACCGCTGCCACCGAAGCCGACAAAGACGCCACCGGTGCTCGTCCATGCTGAATTCGCGCCAGTCACCGTCATCACGCCAGCCCCGCCGGTGGCAGCGCCTAGATATCCGTCGCCTGTGATGACGGTACCCCCGTTCGAAATCGTCATCGCGCCGGTGCCGCCAATGCCGACGAACAGAAAAGCGGGAGTCGTCCACGACGACCCAGTGCCGTCGATCGTCACGGTGCCGATCGCGCCGGCGGCTTGGCCCAGGATACCGGCGCCGTTGCTGCTGCTCATCGCGCCGCCATTCGAAACCAGAAGCGAGCCGGTGCCGTTTGCACCAACGGTCAAATCGAAAGCGCCGAAAGACCAGGCTGAACCGGCGCCCGTCACCGTGACTGCGCCGCTCGAACCAGCGATGTTGCCGATCGCGCCGCCGTCACTCGTGATGGACGAGTTGCCTGAAACCGTCAGTATGCCGATACCCGAAAAGCCGACGTTGAGAGCTCCCGTGCTCGACATTGCCGAATGGCCCGTGAGGCTAACGGTGCCGGTGCCGCCCGCAACGCCAATGAAGACGCCTGCGGCCGCTGCCTGGCCTTGGTTGGAAAGCGTCAGCGTGCCGGTACCCTGGGTGCCGACGGTCAGAGTCGACGTATTCGTCCAGGTCGAGCCGAGGCCGTTCACGGTCGTCGCGCCGATGCCACCGGTATTCTGGCCGACGACGCCCTGTGCATCGCTGACCACGCCGCCGTTCAAGATCTGAAGCGTGCCGGTGCCGAAGTTTCCGATCACGACCTGGTTGCCGATTCCTGTCGTGGTCAGGGTCGAGCCTGTTCCTGTCACGGTCACCGTGCCAGTCGAACCGGCCTGATCGCCGGCCGTGACGCTTGCGGCGCTGACGGCGCCGCCGTTGGATACGGTCAGCGTGCCAGTGCTCGAGCTGCCGATCGTAACACCCAGGTTGTTGGTCCAGGTCGATCCCGCGCCGTCAACCGTGACAGTGCCGTTACCGCCGGCAAAATTACCGATCGTACCAGTATTGCTGATGACCCTCGCGCCATTCGAGACCGTCAACGTGCCAGTGCTAGATTGGCCGACGTTGAGAGCCCCGCTGGTCGACAATGCCGAATTGAGATCGGTGACGTTGACCGTACCAGTGCCATCTACGACACCAATGTAGGCCGCGACGGCGGTGACTTGGCCTTGGTTCGAAATCGTCAGCGTTCCGGTCGATTGAAGTTCACCAATTCCGAGAATTGCGCTGTTCGTCCAGGTCGAACCCAGACCATCCACGGTCACCACTCCGGTGCCGGCAACACTGTTACCAACGAAGCCGGACGCATCGCTGACGACACCGCCGTTCAAAATCTGAAGCGTACCTGCGCCCAGGTTACCGATCACGACCTGACTGCCGGCACCCGCTGCGGTGAGAGTCGATCCCGATCCCGTCACGGTCACCGCGCCAGTGGCTGCGGAGGTGTTGCCGGCCGTAACACTGAAAGCGCTGAGGGCGCCACCACCCGATATCGTAAGAGCACCGGTCGCCGCTTGACCTACAATGACGCCGTTGCCGGCGGCGCCTGCTGCGCCGATCACCGTCGGATTGGGTGCGACCGTGTCAATGACAACCGTAGTTGCGGCCGTCGGCACCGTGTTCGCGCTCCAGTTGCCGCTCGCAAACCAGTCGGTGGATGTCGCGCCGGTCCATGTCTGCGCCTGCGCCGGCGATGCGAGTGGCAGGCCAGCGAGTGCCGTTCCAGCCAGCAGCAAGGCCGCAAACCGTCGCGCGTGCTGCTGCAGATGGAAGCGGGGGCAGCTGGGGAGCGATGTCGTCATGGCAAAAAGACTTTCAAATGAACGCCGACGGATGCCGCGGAAAGTAGGCGGGCAGACCGTAGCGGGCCGACTCGGCACGGCGCTTGGTCTGAATGACGTGATGAGTTGGGCTAGGCGGCAAAGAAGGCCATCGCCGAGCCGATGTTGCTGATCGGCAACTGTACTGACTTGGTCATCCGACCCGCGCAACGTGCCGGGCACCTAACGGCTAGACCAATGAAATGCTCTCAGCCCGCGGCATCGTCAGGCCGGCGGCCCGCAGCGCGTATATCGGATGGGGTCGCACGGTAGCGCCGCCGAAACGCATGATTGAAATAGGACAGATCCCCGAACCCCGCTTCGAAGGCGATGGTGCTGATCATGTAGCCGGCAAAGCGCGGATCAACGAGGCAACGATGGACTCTGGCGAGGCGCTGACCCAGCACGAAATCAGTGAACGTTGTCTCCTCGCTCTGGAAGAGCGTCCGGATGTAGCGCGGCGATATACCGTGCCGCGAGGCAAGGGCGTCGATCGACAGATCGTGCCGGGTGAGATTGGCAAGGATATCGGCCTGGACCGCGAGCAGCCGTGCGGCGCGAACGCCGCGCCCCTTGGCAACTTCGGTGGCATCCCGTGTTGCTCCAAGTGCCAGCGCCACGAGATCCTGCACGTGCGAACTTGTCGCCGCCTGCAATTCCAACGACATGGAACTAAACTCGCGTTGCAGTAACCTGACGTAGCCGGTCAAAAGCCGAAGCGCCTCGTTGTCTCGCGAGATAAGCTGCATCAGGACATCGTCTATATTTGCAACGACCTGCGTGAGGACGGTTCGCGACATGGCAATTGTGAGAAAATCGATCGACGAGTTGTAAAGCGCGCCTCCGGGCACGGCGTTCGACCACAGAACAGCTTCCGACTTTTGAAACGAAACTTCTCGTTTTCCTTGATGCGTAACGGCTTGTCCGCTGAGAAGAATGCCGAGCACAAGGTCGTCGCTACCGTCGGCGGCGAGGGCCCGTGTCCTGGCAATCCGGTTGGGAGAACTGGAAACCGATGCGACCGTCAGGTTCGGCATTGCATAGATCTGAGCTTCGCTTCGAAACGGCCCGCTGCCGATCGACTCCATTTCCATCTTGACGACGGTGCGCCCAAAAACTTCCCGCCACACCGAAAGCCGATCGCGCTCTGGCAACTCGTCGGTCGAAAAGCGGAAAAATCCCGCACCCTCTTGCACAGCAGCCCCTCCGGCCGCCTCTTTAGCGACGTCGAAGCAAGGTACCGAGAAGAAGCAGACGGCCGCTTGGGCTGAATGACATATCGCCTTGGGCTGTGAGGAACAGCCGAACTCAACTGCGTCAGCCTGTGGTTGGCTTAGTCGGCCCGCTATCCATCGTTGCGCCGGGCAGCGGCCCGTACGTCGGATGGGGTCGCTCCATAGCGTCGGCGAAAGCGATGATTGAAATAGGAAAGATCGCCAAAACCAGTTTCGAACGCAATTGCACTAATCAGACGATCGCCGAATCGTGGATCGACCAGGAGCGCATGGGCACGGGCCAACCTCTGGCTCAGCACAAAATCTGTGAAGGTCGTCTCCTCGCTCTGAAAAAGCGAACGGACATAGCGCGGAGAAAGACCATGGCGCGCGGCGATCGCGTCAAGCGAAAGCCAGCTTGAGGCAGCGTTGGCGATCGCGTCCGCCTTGATTGCCTGCAGACGCGCAATTCGCACCCCGCGACCGGTCGCGATCTCAGCAGCCTCCCGGGTCGCACCCAAGGCGAGAGCGGCGAGGTCATGGATATGGTCGGCCGCGCTCCGTTGCAGAACGGGAGGCGATCGGGTCAGTTCGCTGCCGACAATCTGCAGGTAAGACGTCAGCAGCCGCAACGCCGCATTATTCACTGACATCGGCCGCAGGAGGAAATCGTCAGCATCCGCAAGCTGCGGAGCAAGCCTCTTACGCTCGAAGCGAAGGTTGATGAGTTGCGTACGCGTATGTCCGGCAAAGCTTCCCGGCTCGTCGTTCGTCGTCAAGATCGCCTGGCCATTGCTGATAGTCGCTTGTCTGCCACGTTGCCCGGCCGTACCGACGCCCTCCTGCAGAATGACGAAAACAAGATCATCGTTGTTGATCAATGCACGGGTGAGCCGATTGCGCATCGGAGAGAGAGAACCGGATGCCATGCCGAGCCCCGGCAATGCCCGCAATGTCATGTCGACATCGAATTCGGTACCACGCTCGGGCTCGATCTCGATCTTGAGAAGCTTTCGCCCGAAGACTTCGCGAAATGCCTCCAGCCGCTGCGCGGCCGGCAATGCACCGGTGGCAATTCGAAGACTATCCATCCGATCCCCAAAAGAGGCGTTCCAGCGATCAATAAGCAAATAGCTTGCCGCTGATTCCGCAGCGAGGGAATTGTCGGATAGACCCGGTTCAACCCAAGCACGATGCTAGACGACTTCTTTTTTCTTGCTAGATCGTCGCCTGGATTCTGTACACAGGGATGAAGGCCGGTAATGTCGCGTACGCGCTGCGGCTACTCAGGTGATTGTGGACCGGATTGAAGTAGCCGATGACGCGATACGTATCATCGGCGACAAGGCGCCCTTCATATAGGCGATCGCTGGCCAAGGGTAGCGGCAGGGGCCGTTCACAGTTCTGTACCGAAATGGCGCGCCCGGAACGATTCGAACGTCCGACCCTCAGATTCGTAGTCTGATGCTCTATCCAGCTGAGCTACGGGCGCGTGTTTCGCGAACAGCGTTGGCGGGCATGGCCCGCACGCAGCCTCCGGACGGCGCCGGAGGGGTGCGAAAGAGCGCCCTGACTAACCGCTCTTGTCGCGATTGGCAAGGTCCGGGTGGGAGAGATTTTGCCCGGACATGGACAGTCTATCCCCGTCATTCCGGGGCTCGCGAAGCGAGAACCCGGAATGACGGGCAACTCGGCCGATGGCCGACTACGCCCGCGCCCGCTCGTTGCGGATCGAGAGCAGCTCCACCGGGCGATCGGGGATGACGATCCGGAAGGTGGCGCCGATGGTGCCTTCAACCAGGTGGATGTCGCCGCCATGGGCGCGGACCAGCTCGGCGGCGATGGCCAGGCCAAGGCCGCTGCCGCCGGGGCGGCCCGACGTCTGGAACGCCTCGAACAGGTGCTCCCGAGTCTTTTGGGGAACGCCGGGGCCGGTGTCGGAGACCTCCAGGATGGCCACGGCGCCCTCGCGCTTGCCCGTGATCCTGATCTGCTGCGGGCCGCCGTCGCCGGAGGCATGGCTTTCCAGCGCCTGGGCGGCGTTGCGGACGAGGTTGAGCAGCACCCGGAACAGCTGGTCGGGGTCGGCATCGACGGCGAGCCCACGCTCGATGGCGGCGACCCAGGCGATCGAGGCGTCGGAGGCGAGACCCGCGGTCTCGCGGACCTCCATGACGACGGGCTCGATCAGCATCATGCGGCGGTCGGGCGCGGCCTCCTGGGCGCGGCCGTAGGACAGCGTCGACTGGCAGAACGCGATGGCGCGCTCGAGCGAACGCACGAGCTTTGGCGCAAAACGCTGCACCCGCGGATCGGGCACGCTGGCAAGCTGGTCCGACAACAATTGCGCCGAAGCGAGCAGGTTGCGCAGATCGTGGTTGATCTTGGAGACGGCGAGGCCGAGGGCGGCGAGCCGGCTCTTCTGATGCAGCATCGACATCAAATCGCGCTGCATGTCCGACAATTCGCGCTCAGCGACCCCGATCTCGTCGCTGCGCTGGCTCGGCACGATGATCCGCGCCGAACTCTCGGGATTTTCGTGGAATCCGACCAGGCTCGCCGTCATCCGCCGCATCGGCCGCACGAACAGATAATGCAGCGCGAGGTAGACGAGGCCCGCGGTCAGCACCGCGATGATCAGCGCGACCACCACGACGTTGCGGGAGAAGCGATACATCGATTGCCGCAGCGGCAGCTCGTCGGTGACGATTTCGATGAACTGGGCGTTGCCGACGCCGGGGCCGACGATGCGGATCGGCTGGTTGCCGGTCTCCAGCATCATCTGGAACGAGCCGGTGATCGCCTCCCACGCGGTGATGTCGCGCAGGTCGATGTCATGCTCGATCGTGGCCGGCAAATTGTCGCTGGCGAGCAACCGGCGCTGCTGTCCCATCTTGATCGCGACGGCGCGCGCGTTGATGCTTTTGAGGATCTCGCGCGACAGCGAATCGGGGACCATGCCGAGCGGCGCCGCATCGAGCACCAGTGCCGCCGTGTTCGCCGCCGCGACGCGGTCGTTGAGCCGGTTGACCCAGAAGTTGGCGATGGCGGGGACATAGAGCAGGCTCGCCGCGATCATCACCAGGGGGACGGTCAGCAACAGCAGCTTGCCGGACAGGCCGAGCCCCGTCGGTCCGCGCGACCGTGTTACCGGCGGGTCCGGCTGATCCATGACCCGATCGAAATCTTGGGTCGGCTGGAGGTCTGTCGCCACGAGATTCGCCCCTGCTGGCCTTGGATTCGGAGGATGCGACCCGCCCGGGAGCCGGTCAAATTACAGATCGCTCATCTGCCGAGGTCGGATGTAAGCGCTGATCCGGCGAGCCGCTACCTCAAGAGTTAAAACCCCGCCGAAACAGTGATATTCATCCGGCCTGCGCGGTCCTGCGGCGTTGACGAAGGCAGGACGCTCCCTTATAAGCCGGCCAAATTGTCCGCGATGACCCGGCGTGATGTCGGGAGCGGCTCTCTTGGGGCCGGAAATGGCCCATTTTGGGCCGCATCTTCCGGACTTTACCATCAATTCTACAGGCAAATTGCCCGGTCAGCGGAGAAAAACCCGTGAAGCGGACTTATCAACCCAGCAAACTGGTGCGCAAGCGCCGTCACGGATTCCGTGCCCGTCTCGCCACTGCCGGCGGCCGCAAGGTTCTCGCCGCCCGACGCGCGCGCGGCCGCAAGCGTCTGAGCGCCTGAGCCAGACCCCCTTTTTGGGATTTCATCATGGATCGGCTGAGGCAGCGGGCGGATTTCCTCGCCGTTGCTAATGGCGCGCGGGTGAATAGTCCCGCGTTCGTCCTACAAAGCCTTGACCGCCAAAGCCTTGACCGCGACGACAGCGGCCCGATCCGGATCGGCTTCACCGTTACCAAAAAGAACGGCAACGCCCCCGAGCGCAATCGCATCCGGCGCCGGCTTCGCGAACTCGTGAAGCGGCTCGATCCGGTGTCGATGCAGCCCCATCATGATTATGTGCTGGTCGGACGCAGGGACGCGCTGTCGCGCGACTTCGCGACCATGCTCGACGATCTGCGCATAGCGTTCACAAGGCCCGCGCGGCATACGCACAAGGGGCGCGGTTCAAAGCCAGCTCCCGGCTCCGCCGCAGCCAGCCGCAAACCCGATTGATGACGAGACAATAGTGATGACCGACAATCGCAATACCATCCTCGCCGTCATTCTATCGGGCCTGGTGCTGATCGCCTGGCAGTATTTCTATAACGTGCCGGCGATGGAGAAGCAGCGCGCCCAGCAGCAGACGCAGGCCGAGCTCCAGAAGACCACGCCGCAGCCGACCGCGTCCGCGACGCCAGGCGCCACGCCGCAGTCCGGCACGTCGCCGGCGCCCGCGACGACGCCGGGCGCGAACCAGCAGGTGCAGCCGGTCGTCAGCCGCGACAGCGCGATTGCAGCCAGCCCGCGCGTGAAGATCGACACACCCCGCCTCGCCGGCAGCATTGCCCTGAAGGGCGGCCGCATCGACGACCTCGCGCTGGTGCAATTCCGCGAAACGGTCGACCCGAAGTCGCCGGCGATCATCCTCTATTCGCCCTCTGGCACCGCGGAGCCCTATTACGCCGAGTTCGGCTGGGTGGCGGCAACCGGCGTGACGGCCAAGCTGCCGGATGCCCAGACCACGTGGCAGCAGGACGGCAGCGGCAGCCTGACGCCGTCGACGCCGGTCGTGCTGAAATACGATAATGGCGAGGGCCTCACGTTCCGCCGCACCATCTCGGTCGACGACCACTATCTCTTCACCGTCAAGGACGAAGTGAGCAATGTCGGCAATACGCCGGTCAAGCTGTTTCCGTTCGCGCTGATCTCGCGCCACGGCACGCCGCATGTCTCCGGCTATTACATCCTGCATGAAGGCCTGATCGGCTATCTCGGCGACCACGGCTTGCAGGAATACGCCTACAAGAAGATCGACGAAGCCAAGCAGGTCAACTTCAAGGCCATCAATGGCTGGCTCGGCATCACCGACAAGTACTGGGCCTCGGCGCTGTTGCCCGACACCAATGCGCAGCTCGAGGCGCGGTTCTCGTCGAACCTCACCGGCAATGTGCACACCTACCAGACCGACTATCTGCTCGATCCCGTCACCGTCGCGATCGGCGGCACCGCGACCGCGAACGCACGGCTGTTCGCCGGCGCCAAGGAAGCCGGCGTGGTCGGCGTGTTCCCGTTCGCAGGCCTCGGCGGTTACAACAAGGAGCTCGGGCTCAACCATTTCGATCTCTTGATCGACTGGGGCTGGTTCTACTTCATCACGAAGCCGATGTTCCTCGGTCTCGACTTCTTCTACCGCTTCTTCGGCAATTTCGGCATCTCGATCCTGCTCGTGACCGTGATCGTGAAGCTCTTGTTCTTCCCGCTGGCGAACAAGTCCTACGCCTCGATGGCGAAGATGAAATCGATCCAGCCGCAGCTTGCGGTGCTGAAGGAGCGCTATCCCGACGACAAGGTGAAGCAGCAGCAGGAGATGATGGAGATCTACCGCAAGGAGAAGATCAATCCGGTCGCCGGCTGTCTTCCCGTGGTGATCCAGATCCCGGTGTTCTTCTCGCTCTACAAGGTGCTGTTCGTCACCATCGAGATGCGGCACGCGCCGTTCTTCGGCTGGATCAAGGACCTCTCCGCGCCAGATCCGACCAACCTGTTCACCCTGTTCGGGTTGCTGCACTACGATCCGACCCAACTCCCGCTGTTCGGCCATTATCTCGCGCTCGGCATCTGGCCCATCATCATGGGCATCACGATGTGGTTCCAGATGAAGCTGAACCCGACGCCGCCGGATCCGACCCAGCAGCTGATCTTCAACTGGATGCCGCTGATCTTCACCTTCATGCTGGCAGGCTTCCCGGCGGGCCTCGTGATCTACTGGGCCTGGAACAACACGCTGTCGGTGCTCCAGCAGAGCTTCATCATGCGCCGCAACGGCGTGAAGGTGGAGCTGTTCGACAATCTCAAGGCGACGTTCGCGAGGAAGGCGACGTAGCGATCGTCATTGCGAGGAGCCAAGCGACGAAGCAATCCAGAGTCCCTCCCCGGGTGCATTTCTGGATTGCTTCGCTTCGCTCGCAATGACCAGGCAGACAATTGAAAGTCTTCGCATGAATGACGAAACCGATGCGAAGCTGATCGAGGCCGGGCGAAAGCTATTCACCCGCGACTGGCAGTTCATCTGGGCCTCGCCCTCGATTGCGACGCTGCCGCCGATGGCGGGGCTCGAGATCGCCTTTGCCGGCCGCTCCAATGTCGGCAAGTCGAGCCTGATCAACGCGCTCACCGGCCGCAACGCGCTCGCGCGCACCTCGCACACACCGGGCCGCACCCAGGAGCTGATCTTCTTCGAGGTCCCGGGCAAGACAGATTTGCGCCTGGTCGACATGCCCGGCTACGGCTATGCCAAGGCGCCCAAGACCCAGGTCGCGTCCTGGACCGACCTGATTCACAAATTCCTGCTGGGCCGCGCGTCACTCGCACGCGTCTACCTGCTGATCGATGCACGCCACGGGCTGAAGGACGTCGATCTCGAAATCCTGGGCACGCTCGACCGCTCGGCCGTCAGCTATCAGATCGTGCTGACCAAGGCCGACCAGGTGAAGGCCTCCGAGCTCGCCGAGCGGATTGCCGAGACCGGGGTGGTGCTCGCCAAGCATGCCGCCGCGTTTCCGGATGTGCTGACGACCTCCTCGCGCTCCGGGGCCGGAATGGCCGAGCTGCGCGCCGCGATGGCGAAGCTGCTGGAAGAGCGGAGCTCTTGATGGCTGCGTTGCGCCCGCTGATCGCGCTCGCCGGTCTGATGGGCGCCGGCGGGGTCGTGCTGGCCGCCGCTTCCGCACACGGCGCCGACGCAGGCCGGCTTGCCTCGGCAAGCGCCATGCTGCTGTTTCATGCAACTGCCATCCTCGCGACCGTCGCGCTGATCGAACGCGGACTTCTGCACGGCGGAATTGGCCTTGTGGCGGCGTTCGGCTTCATGCTCGGCCCGGCGCTGTTCGCGGGCGACCTCACCGTGCGGCAATACGCCGGGCATTCGCTGTTTCCCTACGCCGCGCCGACGGGCGGGACGACCATGATCGCGAGCTGGCTGGCCGTGACGCTGGCGGCGGTGGTGCGGCGGAAGTAGTGTCCCTTTCTTCCTTCTCCCCTTGCGGGAGAAGGTGGCGCGCGTAGCGCGCCGGATGAGGGGTCTGCCTCAGCGGATAGAAACCCCTCACCCGTCTCGCCGCTGTCGCGGCGATCCACCCTCTCCCACAAGGGGAGAGGGTAAAGACTCTCACTTTGCGCGTCGTCCGCCAATCGGATAGAACGCAGGCCGCGTTTGTCCCGCCAGCGAGATCCGCCTCATGACCGAAATTTCCCCGCTCGACCAGGCCCGCATCCTGTCCGAAGCGCTGCCGCACATGCAGCAGTATGACGAAGAAACCATCGTCATCAAATATGGCGGCCATGCCATGGGCGACGAGGAGACCGCAAGGAATTTTGCCCGCGATATCGTGCTGCTCGAGCAGACCGCGATCAATCCCGTCGTGGTGCATGGCGGCGGGCCGCAGATCGCGACCATGCTCAAGCGCCTCGGCATCGTCTCGGAATTCGCCGCGGGCCTGCGGATCACCGACGCCGCGACCATCGAGATCGTCGAGATGGTGCTGGCCGGATCGGTCAACAAGCAGATCGTCAGCTACATCAACGGCGCCGGCGGCAAGGCGGTGGGCCTCTGCGGCAAGGACGGCAACATGGTGACCGCGACCAAGACGACGCGGACCATGGTGGACCCCGATTCGCAGATCGAAAAGGTGGTCGATCTCGGCTTCGTCGGCGACCCCGAAAAGGTCGATCTCACGCTGCTGAACCAGCTGATCGGCTATGAGCTGATCCCGGTGCTGGCGCCGCTCGCGACCTCGCGTGACGGCCAGACGCTGAACATCAACGGCGACACTTTTGCCGGCGCGGTTGCCGGCGCGCTCAAGGCAAAGCGCCTGCTGCTGCTGACCGATGTGCCGGGCGTGCTCGACAAGTCGAAGAAGCTGATCCCGCAGCTCTCGGTGAAGGATGCGCGAAAGCTGATCGCCGACGGCACCATCTCCGGCGGCATGATCCCGAAGGTCGAGACCTGCATCTACGCGCTCGAGCAGGGCGTGCAGGGCGTCGTCATCATCGACGGCAAGATGCAGCACGCCGTGCTGCTCGAGCTCTTCACCAACCAGGGCACGGGAACGCTGATCCACAAGTGATGAGCGAACGCGAGCAGCGGAAGAAGGTCGTCATGCCCGGGCTTGACCCGGGCATCCACGACTCTCCGTGGGCGCTGCTGCGCGTGGATGGCCGGGACAAGCCCGGCCATGACGAGCGGGGGGTGAGGCCACACCGCCGCTCAGCGCTGACACGTCTCCTGATGACGCTGCCAGCCGCGGCCGTCTCGTTCGTGTTCTCCTCCGCGCCGGCCTTTGCCGACCTCAAGATCTGCAACCGCATGTCCTATGTCGTCGAAGCCGCGATCGGCATCGACGACAAGGCCGCGACCGCGACGCGCGGCTGGTTCAGGATCGATCCCGCGACCTGCCGTGTGGTGGCGCAGGGCACGCTGTCCGCCGACCGCATCCTGCTCAACGCCCGCGCGCTCGGCGTCTATGGCGCCTCGCCGATCCCGCAGAACGGCAACGACATGCTGTGCGTCGCGCCGGACAATTTCGTCATCGCCGCCGCGCGGCAGTGCCGCAGCGGCCAGACCCAGGCCGCCTTCACGCAAGTGACGCCGACGCAAGGCGATGACGGCAATCTCGTGGCTTATCTCGCCGAGGATTCCGAATATGACGACGAGCAGGCGCGACTGGCCGGCATCCAGCGGCTGCTCGTGATCGCCGGCTATGATGCCGCGCCGATCGACGGCGTCGACGGACCGAAGACGCAAGCGGCCCTTGCCGCCTTCCTGAAGAGCCGCGGGCTGCCGTCCGACGTCGTGTCCTCGCCGAACTTCTTCAAGACCATGGTCGACGCGGTGCAGACGCCCTCGCCGAGCGGCCTGACCTGGTGCAACGACACGCCGCACAAGGTGATGGCCGCGGTCGCCACCGACGACGGCAAATCCGTGACCAGCCGCGGCTGGTATCGCATCGATCCCGGCAAATGCCTGCATCCGGATGTGACCGGACAGCCGAAGCAGATCTTCAGCTTCGCCGAAGCCATCGACGCCGACAACCGCAGCATCAAGCTCAAAGACAGACCGCTGAACTGGGGCGGCGACAGGCAGCTCTGCACGCGCGAGACCAAGTTCGAGACCAACGAGCAGACCGATTGCGCGGCGCGCGGCTTCGCGGCGACTGGATTCGGCGCAGTGGATATGTCGAGCGGCGGCAAGACGCTGCGCTTTGCGGTGCCGTGATGGATTGCGCTGTGGTCAGAACGCGCGCGCCACAAACACCAATGTCGTCCCGGCGAAAGCCGGGACCCATAGCCACCGAATTGCCTTTGGCGAAGAACGACGACCAGAGTGCCCCATTGACAGATCACGCGGTATGGGTCCCGGCCTTCGCCGGGACGACGACGGAATGTCTGGCGGCTGCCACGCCAACTGATAGAGAGCCGCAATGAAATCCACCCGCACCTTCACTCACGTCGACACCTGGGTGTTCGACCTCGACAACACGCTCTACCCGCATCACGTCAATCTGTGGCAGCAGGTCGATGCGCGGATCGGGGAGTTCGTCTGCAATTGGCTGAACGTAAGCCCGGATGAAGCGCGCAAGATCCAAAAGGATTATTACCGGCGCTTCGGCACCACGATGCGCGGCATGATGAGCCTGCATGGCGTACGCGCCGACGATTATCTCGCTTACGTCCACAAGATCGATCACTCGCCGCTGGAGCCGAACCCGGCGCTCGGCGCTGCCATCGCAAAGCTGCCCGGACGCAAGCTGATCCTGACCAACGGCTCGGTCGACCATGTCGATGCGGTGCTGGCGCGGCTCGGCCTGGCCGCGCATTTCGACGGCGTGTTCGACATCATCGCCGCCGGCTTCGAACCGAAACCGGCGCCGCAGACCTATCAAAGATTTCTCGCGGACCATGCGGTCGATCCCGCGCGCGCCGCGATGTTCGAGGACCTTGCCCGCAACCTCACCGTCCCGCATCAGCTGGGCATGACCACGGTTCTGGTGGTGCCGGATGGCACCAAGGAGGTGGTGCGTGAAGATTGGGAGCTGGAGGGCCGCGATGCCGCCCATGTCGACCACGTCACGGATGATCTGGCGGGGTTTTTGGCCAAGCTGTCTGCCAAATAACCGCTGTCGTCCCGGGCAAGCGTAAGCGCAGACCCGGGACCCATAGCCACAGGGAGTGGTTGTAGCGCGAAGTGGTAACTCCGAGTGTTCGCCAAACTCCGCCCTGTGGTTATGGGTCCCGGATCGGCGCTCCGCTTCGCTCGCTTGTCCGGGACGACAGTGGAGTATGGTCCACAGCGGAGTATGCCTTGACTCTCTCTCGCCAAATCCCGAAAAAGCGCTCCAATCCGCCACCAGTCGTTAGCCTTCCCGAGAGGAAATCCCGATGTCCCTCCCCGCCCTCGAATCCACCATCAACGGCGCCTTCGAGGCGCGCGACGGCATCTCGACCTCGACCAAGGGCGAGGTGCGCGACGCGGTGGATCATGCGCTGGAGATCTTGGACAAGGGCGAAGCGCGTGTGGCCGAGCGCGGGGCTGACGGCAAGTGGAAGGTCAATCAGTGGCTGAAGAAGGCCGTGCTGCTGTCGTTCCGCCTCAACGACATGGGCGCCATTCCCGGCGGCCCGGGCAAGGCGACCTGGTGGGACAAGGTGCCCTCGAAGTTCGACGGCTGGGGCGAGAACCGTTTTCGCGACGCCGGCTTTCGCGCGGTGCCCGGCGCGATCGTGCGCCGCTCCGCCTTCATCGCCCGCAACGTCGTGCTGATGCCGTCCTTCGTCAATCTCGGCGCCTATGTCGATGAGAGCACCATGATCGACACCTGGTCGACGGTCGGCTCCTGCGCGCAGATCGGCAAGCGCGTACACATCTCCGGCGGCGTCGGTATCGGCGGCGTGCTCGAGCCGCTCCAGGCCGAGCCCGTAATCGTCGAGGACGACTGCTTCATCGGCGCGCGCTCCGAAGTCGCCGAAGGCGTCATCGTGCGCAAGGGCGCGGTGCTGGCGATGGGCGTGTTCCTGGGCGCTTCGACCAAGATCGTCGATCGCGAGACCGGCGAGATCTTCATCGGCGAGGTGCCGGAATATTCCGTGGTGGTGCCGGGCGCGCTGCCCGGCAAGCCCATGAAGAACGGCCAGATCGGCCCCAGCACCGCCTGCGCCGTGATCGTCAAGCGCGTCGACGAGCGCACGCGCTCAAAGACCAGCATCAACGAGCTGCTGCGGGATTAAGACTCTATCTTCCCCCTCTCCCGTTCTTACGGGGAGAGGGTTGGGGTGAGGGGCTTCTCTCCGCGGATGAGATGGCCGCGAGACCTGTACCCCCTCACCCGGATCGCAAGAGCGATCCGACCTCTCCCCGCAAGCGGGGCGAGGTGACTTGCGGCACCAGCTTGCCGCATCGAACCCACCCTTCCTCAATCGCGACAAATCACCGGGCGGCCCACCGCCCGGAGCCATTGGCATGGACTGGACCTGGTATCTCTTCCGCTTCGACGGCCGCATCAACCGCGCCCTGCTGTGGCAGGCGCTGCTGATCGTCATGCTGCTGGCAGCCGTACTCGGGACCATCGGTGAGGCCATCAACGTCTTCAAGGGCCACAAATCCACCACCACCACGCTTATCTTCTCCCTCGACTTCAATCTCGACGAGCTCTTCAACGCTGTCGATCCGAGGTCGTACCGTTTGCTGAGATCCGCAGACCGCCCAACCCTGATCTTCAAGCTGTCCGCAACGCCGCTGTTTCTGTGGATTTATCTCGCGACCGCCAACAAGCGGCTGCACGATCGCAACAGGAGCGGCTGGTGGATGATTCCGTTCTTCGTCGTGCCCGGCCTGTTCGACCAGTTCTCAGACCTGTTGCCGAAGTCCAACTGGGTTCTTCCGTTCACCCTCGCGGCCTCCATCCTGTGGCTGTGGGGTCTCGTCGAAATGTTCTGCTTGCGCGGCACCTCGGGCCACAACCGGTTTGGCCCCGACCCTCTGGCTGAAACCGAGAACAGCTCCGCATCCGCCTCGTCCCCTGCAAAAAGCTGGGACCAGCAGAGCGAGGTCGAAATTGTCCCGCCGAGTGCTAGCCCGCCCGGCGGCATGCATGTTAAGCGGAGCGCATGACCGATGCTCTCTCTATTGCCCGCGATCTGATCCGCTGCCCCTCGGTGACCCCGGCCGATGCCGGCGCACTCGGGGTGCTCGAAAAGGCCGTCACGGAAGCCGGCTTCGTTTGCCATCGCGTGACCTTCAGCGAGCCCGGCACCGCCGACGTCGACAATCTCTATGCGCGGATCGGCAGCGAAGGGCCGCACATCACCTTTGCCGGTCACACCGACGTGGTGCCGCCCGGCGACGAGACCGCCTGGAATGTCGGCGCGTTCTCGGGCGAGGTGAAGGATGGTTTCCTGCACGGCCGCGGCGCGGTCGATATGAAGGGCGGCATCGCCTGCTCGGTTGCGGCGGTGCTGGAGCATCTCGCCGCGAATGGCGGCAAGCCGCGCAGTGACGGAAAGGGCTCGATCTCGTTCCTGATCACGGGCGACGAGGAAGACGTCTCGATCAACGGCACCATCAAGCTGCTCAAATGGGCGGCGGAGCGCGGCGAGACATTCGATCATTGCGTGCTCGGCGAGCCCTCCAATGTCGAGACGCTCGGCGACACCATCAAGGTCGGCCGCCGCGGCTCGCAATCCGGCACGCTTTACGTCAACGGCGTGCAGGGCCATGTCGCCTATCCGCACCGCGCGTCCAATCCGGTGCCGGATATTTCGCGGCTGATCGTGGCGATCTCCGACGAGCCGCTCGACCATGGCAGCGCGCAGTTCCAGGCCTCCAATCTCGAATTCACCTCGGTCGACGTCGGCAACAAGGCCTACAACGTCATCCCCGGTGAGGCGCGCGCCAAGTTCAACATCCGCTACAACGACAACCACACCCAGGCGAGCCTGCGCGAGTTGGTCGAGACGCGGCTGACAAAAGCCTGCGGCAACCGCATCCGCGCCCGCATCGTCTGGGAGCCGTCGAACTCCAACGTGTTCGTCACCCAGCCCGGCCCGTTCACCGATCTTGCCGTGTCGGCGATCGAGGAGGTCACCGGACGCAAGCCGGAGCTGTCGACCTCAGGCGGCACCTCGGACGCGCGTTTCATCTCGAGCTATTGCCCGGTCATCGAATTCGGCCTGGTCGGCCAGACCATGCACCAGGTCGACGAACGCGTGCCGGTGGCGGATCTGCAGAAGCTGACGCAGGTGTATCGCGGGATTTTGCAGAGGTATTTTGGGTAGACGCGATCTTCGCGAGCCCTCCGCTGTCATCGCCCGATCCAGTATTCCAGAGACGGCAGTGATTGAGCCGAGAGGCCGCGGCGTACTGGATGCCCCGGTCAAGCCGGGGCATGACAGTGGTGGAAGTAGCGAGAGCGCGCGCCCTCACCCCAATCAATAATCCACCTTCATCAGATACAGCCCGTCCGGCGGAGCGACGATGCCGCAGGCGGCGCGGTTGCGGGCGGCGAGTGCCGCGGCGAGATCGTCCGCGGTCCAGCGGCCGTCGCCGACCCACACCAGCGAGCCCACCATCGAGCGCACCTGGCTGTGCAGGAACGAGCGCGCCGAGGTGACGATGGTGATCTCGCGGCCGTCGCGCAGCACATCGAGCTGATCGAGCGTCTTCTCCGGCGATTTGGCCTGGCACTCGGTGTCGCGGAACGTCGTGAAATCGTGCTTGCCGAGCAGGCGCTGCGCGGCGGCATGCATCGCGTTGCTGTCGAGCCGGCGCGGCACGCGCCAGGCGTGGCCGATATCGAGGGCGAGATTGGCGCGGGTGTTGACGATGCGGTAGCGATAGTGGCGCTTGATCGCCGAGAAGCGCGCCTCGAAGCTGTCAGGGACGATCTCGGCTTCGAGCACCGCGATCGGATGTGGGCGCAGATGTGCGTTGAGACCGTCGCGAAAACGCCCCGGCGGAAACTGCTTCTCGACGTCGACATGAGCGACCTGGCCGCGCGCATGCACGCCGGCATCAGTGCGGCCGGCACCATGCACCCGCAAATCCGCGCCAGTCATCGCCTTCACCGCCGCTTCGAGCGCGCCCTGCACCGAGGGCAGCGTCTCCTGTACCTGCCAGCCGAAGAACGGCGCGCCGTCATATTCAATGGTGAGCTTGTAGCGGGGCATCTCAATCCGGATGGTGTCATCGCCCGGCTTGACCGGGCGATCCAGTACTCCGAGACATCTCTGTTAAGCCGAGAAGCCTCGGCGTACTGGATACCCCGCCTTCGCGGGGTATGACAGTGCTAGATGAATTTGGCACCTGCTTTCACCGGCACGCCGCGCAGGAAGTCGACGGCCTGCATCCGCGCCTTGCCTTCGCGCTGCAGCTCGAGAATGCGGATCGCGCCCTCGCCGCACGCGACGCTGAGCTGGTCGTCGAGCACATCGCCCGGGGCACCTGCGCCTTTGGCGAACTCGCAGCGCAGGATTTTTACGCGCACGTTTTCGCTGACGTCTGCGAGCTCACTCCAGGCGCCGGGAAAAGGCGACAATCCGTGGATGTGACGCAGCACGTCGCGCGCGGGTTTGGTCCAGTCGATCCGGGCCTCGGCCTTGTCGATCTTGGCGGCGTAGGTGACGCCGTCCTCGCTCTGCTTCCTGAGCTGAAGGGCACCGCGGTCGAGCGCCGCCATGGCGCGCACCATCAGATCGGCGCCGAGCCGGGACAGGCGATCGTGCAGATCGGCTGCGGTCATGGCGTCCGTGATCGCAATGCGCTCGGCCATGGCGACGTCGCCGGTATCAAGCCCGACATCCATCTTCATCACCATCACGCCGCTCTCGGCGTCGCCGGCCATGATGGCGCGGTTGATCGGCGCGGCGCCGCGCCAGCGCGGCAGCAGCGAGGCGTGCAGATTGTAGCAGCCGAGCTTCGGCGCATCGAGAATGGCCTGCGGCAGGATCATGCCGTAGGCGACGACGACCGCAGCATCAGCGTCGAACGCGCGGAATTCGTCCAGCGCCTCCGGTGTCTTCAGCGTCTTCGGCGTCAGCACGGGAATGCCGAGCTTTCGCGCGGCTTCTTCCACCGGGGTCGGCTGCAATTGCAGGCCGCGCCGCCCGCCCGGCTTCGGCGCGCGGGTGTAGACGGCGACGATCTCGTGGCCATGCGCGACGAGCTCGAACAGCGTCGGCACGGAGAAGTCGGGCGTGCCCATGAAGATCAGGCGAAGGGGCATGTGAAAAACCTGCGAGAAACGCGATCCACTGACGATCATTCCGGGCGGCTCGAACAGCCGAACTACGGCGCGCAATTGCGCGCCTGAGAACCTCGAGATTCCGGGTTCGATGCTGCGCATCGCCCCGGAATGACAGATACCCTACTCCCCGCGCTTGGCGGCTTTCTCGAACTTCTTGATCACGCGGTCGCGCTTGAGTTTGGACAGATAGTCGACGAACAGCACGCCGTTGAGATGATCGATCTCGTGCTGGATGCAGGTGGCGTAGATGCCTTCGGCGTCTTCCTCGTGCACCTTGCCGTCGAGATCGGTGAAGCGCACGCGCACCTTGGCGGGGCGTTCGACCTCCTCGTAATATTCGGGGATCGAGAGGCAGCCTTCCTCATAGACCGACAGCTCCTCGGACGAGGACAGAATTTCCGGATTGATGAAGACGCGCGGCTCCGGATTGGTCTCGCCGTTCTCGTCGCGCTTGGCGAGATCCATGGTGATGAGGCGCAGCGGCTGCGCGACCTGGATCGCCGCGAGCCCGATGCCGGGCGCGTCGTACATGGTCTCGAACATGTCGTCGGCAAGCTTGCGGATCTCCGGCGTGACCTTCTCGATCGGCTTGGAGACCAGACGCAGCTGCCTGTCGGGCAGGATGATGATTTCTCTGAGGGCCATGGCCGCGATTTAAGCTGCGCGCCCGATGCGGTCAATGCAGCGAGGAACTCCGTTAACGGTCCGCTAACCATAAAACTTGAGGCTTTGCTAACCGTAAAAATTAAGGGGCCATTAACCAGAAATGTTCGCTATTCGTTCGCGAAACCCGCCGAATCGGCTAAAAGGCGGCCATGAACGAAATCATCTTCATGCTCGGCGACTGGCCGGTGCGCACCATCGACGCGCTGATCGGCTTTTGCGCCCTCGTCCTCATCCTGCTGGCAGTGATCGCCGTCGCGATCGCGCGGTCCTCGCGGCGCGGCGCGGAACTCGCGATGGCCAATGCCATCCGCGCCGACGAGCTCGAGGAGCGCGTCAGCCAGATGCTGCACGCCCAGAGCGAGGCTTCGGGCCGGGTGGATGCCATGACCCAGGCCCTCGCCGGCCGCCAGGCCGACATGGCGCGCGCGGTGAACGAGCGGCTGGATTCGGTGACCCACCGCGTCGGCCAGTCGATGGAGAACACCACTCGCAACACCATGGACAGCCTGCGCGCACTGCACGAGCGTCTCGGCATCATCGACAGCGCGCACAAGAACCTCACCGACCTCACCACCCAGGTCACGACCTTGCGCGACGTGCTCGCCAACAAGCAGTCGCGCGGCGCGTTCGGCCAGGCGCGCATGGAGGCGATCGTCCAGGACGGCTTGCCGAAGGGCGCCTACGAGTTCCAGTTTACGCTCTCGACCGGAAAGCGGCCGGACTGCGTGGTGTTCTTGCCCGACCAGCGCCCGCTCTGCATCGACGCGAAATTTCCGCTGGAGGCGATGACCGCGCTGCACGACGCCCGCACCGACGAGGAGCGCCGGATCGCCACGCAGCGGCTGCGCGCCGACGTGATGAAGCATGTCAGCGACATCGCCGAGAAATATCTGGTCGCCGGGGAGACCCAGGAAATGGCGCTGATGTTCGTGCCGTCGGAATCGGTCTACGCCGAGATCCATGACGGTTTCGACGACGTGATCCAGAAAGCCTATCGCGCCCGCGTGGTGCTGGTGTCGCCCTCGCTGCTGATGCTCGCGATCCAGGTGATGCAGCAGATCATGAAGGACGCGCGCATGCGCGACGCCGCCGACCAGATCCGCACCGAAGTGATCAAGCTTGGCGACGACCTCGGCCGCCTCAGGGACCGCGTGCTGAAACTGCAGAAGCATTTTGCCGACGCCAACGAGGACGTCCGGCAGGTGCTGATCTCCGCCGACAAGATCGAGAAGCGAGCGGGGCGGATCGAGGAGCTCGATTTCAGCAAGACCGACGCCCCCGAAGGCCCGCATTTGGTGGCCACCGGCGCCGCCGAGCTGTTCCCACGGAAGCTGCAAGCGGGGGAGTGAGGCCCGGTACACTGTCATGCCCCGCGAAGGCGGGGCATCCAGTACGCCGCGGCGGTGGTGATTGAGCCGAGATGCCGGTGATTACTGGATCGTCCGCCTTCGCGGACGATGACAGCGAGAGGAATGCGGCATGGGGGCACGCTGCTACTACGTTTACATCCTCGCCAGCAAGATCGACGGAACGTTGTATATCGGCGTGACGAATGATCTGATCCGCCGGGTGGCCGAGCATAAATCGAAGCTGATCGAGAGCTTCACGGAGAAGTACGATGTCGCTCGACTGGTCTATTTCGAGCAGCTCGATGACCCCGAGAACGCCATCAAACGAGAGAAGCGGCTGAAAAAATGGAAGCGCGCCTGGAAGATCGCGCTAATCGAGAAGGACAATCCGGATTGGAACGATCTTTATGCGGGGATCGCTGGTCCTCCCTAATTTCGGCCTCTGGAATACTGGGTCGCCCGGTCAAGCCCGGCGACGACACCTCCTTTGTGGCCGGCGGGAACGACACCTCCCTTGTGGCCGCCAGAATCTGCTAACACCTGCCCATGACCGCACCCGACGCGACCTCCGCCGCCGGAACAGACACTTCCGCCACCTCGTGGCGCGACAGCCTCGCCGTGTACCTGCAACCGCGGGTGCTGATCGTGCTGTTTCTCGGCTTCTCCTCCGGGCTGCCGCTCGCGTTGTCGGGGTCGACCTTGCTGGTGTGGATGCGGGAATCCGGCGTCGATCTCGGCACCATCGGGCTGTTCGCGCTGGTCGGCACGCCGTACACGCTGAAATTCCTGTGGGCTCCGCTGGTGGATGCGCTGCATGTGCCGCTGTTCACCCGCGCGTTCGGCCGGCGGCGCGGCTGGCTGCTGTTCTCGCAGCTGCTGCTGATCATCGCGATCCTGCTCCTGGCGCTGACCGATCCCGCGCGCTCGCCGTTCTACGTCGCGCTCGGCGCGCTGCTGGTGGCGACGACGTCATCGACGCAGGACATCGTGGTCGATGCCTTCCGCGTCGAGAGCCTGCCCGAGAGCGAGCAGGCCGCCGGCATGGCATCCTATGTCGCGGCCTATCGCATCGGCATGCTGGTCTCGACCGCCGGCGCGCTGTTCATCGTCTCCGGTTTCGAGAGCACCGGCATTGCGCGCGCATCGGCCTGGATGTGGGGCTATGTGGTGATGGCAGCGATGGTGCTGATCGGGACGGTCACGGCACTGGTCGCCACCGAGCCCGAGCAATCGGCGCGGGCCGAAGCAGCGACGCACACCGAGACGGCCTTCGCGCGCGTGCTCCACGCCGCGATCGGCGCCTTCTCGGAGTTCCTGTCGCGCAAGGACGCGCTCGCCGCGCTCATCTTCGTCGTGCTGTTCAAGTTCACCGACGCGTTCTCCGGCACCATGACAGCGCCGTTCGTGATCGACCTCGGGTTCTCCCGCAACGACTATGCGGCGATCGTGAAGGGCGTCGGCCTCGCCGCGACGCTGATCGGCGGCTTTGCCGGCGGCTTTGTCGCGCGGCGCTATTCGCTGGCGACGTCGCTGTGGATCGGCGGCGTCTTGCAGGCGCTCGCCAACCTCTCCTTCTCCTGGCTGGCCTTCGTGGGCACCAGTCAATGGGCGCTGGCCTTCGCCATCACTTGCGAGAACTTCACCAGCGCGATCGGCACCGTGATCTTCGTCGCCTATCTCTCGGCGCTGTGCCAGAACCCGCTGCACACGGCGACGCAATATGCGCTGCTCACCGCGCTGGCGGCGGTCGGACGGACGTATCTCTCATCGGGTGCGGGCTATGTCGCCAAGGCGACCGGATGGCCGCTGTTCTTCGCGATCTGCGTGCTGGTGGCGGTCCCGAGCCTCGTCCTGCTGACATGGCTGCAGAAGCGACGGCATTTCGAGACGCTGGGGCAGGTGCGGATTTAGCAGGGCGCCGCCTCACACTCGGCATTGCGAGCGAAGCGAAGCAATCCAGAATCTCTCCTCAGAACCAGTCTGGATGCTTCGTCGCAAGGGCTCCTCGCAACGACGACGAGAGCAGAGCGGACCCCCTACTGCTTCCTCACCAAACTCCACTTCGTGATCACGGCTTCGCTCATCTGGCCGGGATCGCTGGCGCAGGCGACTTCGTCGACCTTGACCGAGATCTCCTTGCCGGCAAACGTCTTCAACTGCGCAGCCTGGGCATCGCCATTGGGGACGAGCTGGAAGGTCTCCGGCCCGGTCTCGAGATTGCACAGCCCGTTCGGCGGCGGCAGGCGGCGCGGCTCGGACGTGATCTGGTAGGTCGCAACCCTCTTGCCGGCGTTCTTGACGTCGCGCACTTTCATGGTGTTCAGCTCGCCGGAGAGCACCTCGCCGGCGTTGATCGGCTTGCCGGGCTTTGAAGGCGGCAACGCCTCGTCGTCCTGTTGCGCGGAGAAGGCCGGGGTCACCAGCACTGTCATCATCGCGGCCAAAGCCAATCGCGTGGCGAAAAGTTTCGTCATGTGGTCCGTTCCGTAACTTCTGGATTGCTAGAACAGGGTCCGCTGCCGCATCGCGGCCGACAGCGTCCCTTCATCGAGATAATCAAGCTCGCCACCGACCGGCACACCATGGGCGAGACGCGTTACTTTTACGTTGGCGTCCTGGAGCAGGTCGGTGATGTAGTGCGCGGTGGTCTGGCCGTCCACCGTCGCATTCAGCGCCAGGATGATTTCGTGGACCTGTGCGTCATGCGCGCGCGCGACCAGCGCATCGATGGTCAGATCCTGCGGGCCGACGCCGTCGAGCGGCGACAAGGTCGCCCCTAACACATGGTAACGACCTTGAGTCGCATTGGCCCGCTCCAGCGCCCAGAGATCGGCGACATCGGCGACGACGACGATGATCGACGGATCGCGCCGCGGATCGATGCAGACCGTGCAGGGATTTTGCGTGTCGATGTTGCCGCAGGTCTTGCAGACCTGAACCTTGTCGAGCGCCACTTGCAGGGCGGAGGACAGCGGCATCATCAGCGCTTCGCGCTTCTTGATCAGATGCAACGCCGCGCGCCGCGCGGAGCGCGGACCGAGGCCCGGCAGCCGTGCGAGAAGCTGCACCAGCCGCTCGATTTCGGGACCTGCAACCGCGCCCATATTATTGGCCGAACAGCCCCGGCGGCAGGCCGAGCCCGCCGGTGAGCGACTGCATCTTTTCCTGCATCGCCGTCTCCGCCTTGCGGCGAGCGTCACCGAGCGCGGTGACCAGAAGGTCCTCCAGCACCTCGCGCTCTTCCGGCTTCATCAGCGAGGGGTCGATCTTGACGCCCTTGACGTCCATCTTCGCGGTCATCCGCACGGCGACCAGGCCGCCGCCGGAGATACCCTCGACCTCTACATTGGCAAGCTGCTCCTGCATCTCCTGCATCTTGGATTGCAGCTGCGCCGCCTGCTTCATCATGCCGAGAAAATCAGCCATCGGTGCGTGTCCTCAAAACTGGCTCAGAGATCGTCGCCGTCGGAATCGTCGGGCGGATCGTCACTGCCATAGTCCGCATTAATATTGGTTTCCGGCGTCTCGGGGGCAAGCCTGCGGACCTCGACGACCTTCGCACCGGGGAAACGCGACAGCACCTCCTGAACGCGCGGATCGGCTTCCGCGGTACGTGCGTGCTCCTGCTTGGCGGCCTGGTTCACCGAGCGCAGCGTCGGCTGGCCCTGTTCATTGGAGACGATCACGGTCCAGCGGCGGCCGGTCCAGAGTTCGAACTTGCGTGCGAGCTCGGTGATCATGGTCTTGGAGGCATTCGGCTCGAGCGCGATCTCGAGCCGGCCTTCCTCGAAACGGACGAGGCGCATGTCGCTTTCGAGCGCGCCCTTGGTCATCAGGTCGCGTTTCTGGCCGGCGAGCGCGACGAGCTGGGTGAAGCTCGTGACCCGCAGCGCGGGGGCGGCAGCTTGCGGATCCGGCGCGGGCGCGGCCATCTGCGGCCGGGCGCCGCCGCCGAACGATGAAGGCGACGAGGTCGGCGCGCGAACAGGCGCCGCCGAGGCAACAGGTGCTGCCGGCGTACTGCGCGCGGCACTGCTGCCGCTCACGACCGGCGAACCGCCGCCGTTCTGTTCCAGCATTTTGATGGCTTCGTCCGGCGTCGGCAGGTCGGCGACATAGGCGATGCGCACCAGCACCATCTCGGCGGCAGCCGCCGGGCGCGTCGCGGCCTGCACCTCGGTAATGCCCTTGAGCAGCATCTGCCACATCCGCGACAGCACGCGCATCGAGATCTTGGACGCGAATTCACGTGCGCGCACGCGCTCGGTCTCGCCATAGGCGACATTGTCCGCGGTCGCCGGCACGATCTTGACGCGGGTGACGAAGTTGACGAATTCGGCGAGATCCGAGAGCACCACGATGGGGTCAGCCCCGACGTCGTACTGGTCGCGGAACTCCTTGAAGGCGGCCGCGATGTCGCCACGCGCCAGCGAATCGAAGAGATCGATGACGCGGGTGCGGTCGGCGAGCCCCAGCATCTGCCTGATAGCATCGGCCTTCACGGTGCCCGCCGCATGCGCGATCGCCTGGTCGAGCAGCGACAGCGAATCACGCACGGAACCTTCCGCCGCGCGCGCGATGATGCCGAGCGCCTCGGGCTCGATCTCGACGTTTTCCTTCGCAGCGATGTTGGCGAGGTGCTTCATCAGCACGTCGGCCTCGACCCGGCGCAGATCAAAACGCTGGCAGCGCGACAGCACGGTCACCGGAACTTTTCGGATCTCTGTCGTCGCGAACACGAATTTGGCGTGCTCCGGCGGTTCCTCCAGCGTCTTCAGGAAGGCATTGAACGCCGCCGTCGACAGCATGTGGACTTCATCGATGATGTAGACCTTGTAGCGGGCGCTGGCAGGGGCATAGCGCACGCTGTCATTGATCTGGCGGACGTCGTCGACGCCGGTATGCGACGCCGCGTCCATCTCCAGCACGTCCATGTGCCGGCTTTCCATGATCGCCTGGCAATGCACGCCCAGTGTCGGCATGTGGACGGTCGGCCCCTTCACCGAGTCGTCCGGGATCTCGTAGTTTAGCGCACGGGCGAGGATGCGCGCGGTGGTGGTCTTGCCGACGCCGCGGACGCCGGTGAGAATCCACGCCTGCGGAATGCGCCCGGTTTCGAACGCATTGGAGACGGTGCGAACCACGGCCTCCTGGCCGATCAGATCGTCAAAGCTGGAGGGGCGATATTTGCGTGCCAGCACCCGGTAGGGCGTGCCCGCCGGCGCGCCGAGTGCAAAGCCGGCCTGGCTGGCGCTATCGGAATTGGGAGGGGCGCCAGCATCGGTCATCGGTCGATCCGCAATGAAATCTCTCTCAGCCGGCTTTGCGGAAAGGAGCGCGCTGGCGGTTCGAGCCGCCGGCGCAATTCGCTCGAAAAAACGGTAGGAGACTGACGAGCGACCCGATCCGGACCTCGTTAGGGCTGCTTCCTTCCGGACCTGACCCGGTTGGCGAGTGGCTCGTCCACCGCCAATCTCCCGGTGCCTATTTGGAGCCAAAAGGGCGGGAAAGCAAGCGGGTATCATCTTGGACGGGCTGGGCTTAGCCTCGATTTATCCTTGGCTTGGCATTGGCATGCCTGGCCTCCGGGCAATTCCCGGTGTGCCCAGCCGATAGGCTGTGCTTTCACTGCCGAGGGCGCCTTGGAACGCTGCCGGAACTCCATCGCGGTCGACCAGGGCTCGCCGCACGACCAGGTCGTCAGCTGGCTGACACCAAAGGCGCAGATCCCGCGGCTGAAGAGCGCCGACGAGGCCACCGCCGCGCTCCAGACCGGCCGCGTCGACGCTGTGCCTGATCACCATGCTGTCGCTGACGGTTTTGAAGAAGAATCCTTCGCTCGGCCAGTTTCGTGCTGCCGACGCCGATTTTCGCCACGACGTCGAATGCCGGCTTCCGCCGCGAGAGCGACAACACCTGGCGCGACTACCTCAACACCTGGATCGACTTCAACAAGGGTCTCGGCTTCATCCGCAACGCGATCGTCACGAACATGGAGCTGATGGGCGTGACCGAAGCGGACATTCCGCCGGCGTTTCGCTGTAGGCGATGAGTTTGAGTCGGACCCTATCCGCTACGCGCGGTGCGCCCCCTCTCCCGCTTGCGGGAGAGGGTTGGGGTGAGGGTCTCTCCTCCAGGGAGACTCCCCAAGAGGAAACAGCCCTCACCCGGCGCGCTGCCGCGCACCGACCTCTCCCGCAAGCGGGAGGGGTGCAGTGAGACCGCCGCTCTGCCTGACCAAACTTCTTCGCGACTGAGGCCCAAAAGAATATGTACCAGTGGGACTTTGGCATCCTCTGGAGCTATCGCTGGCTCTTTCTCGACGGCAAGTCGACGCTGCTCCGCTGCATCAATCTCCTGGTCGCGCCCGACGGCGGCAGCGTCCGCGTCGGCGACACGCACTTCACATTCGGCGATGGCGCAAGGCTGCCGGACGTCAAGACACTCGCAACATTCCGTGCCACCACCGGCATGGTGTTCCAGCATTTCAATATATTCCCGCACATGACGACGCTTCAGAACGTGATGGAGGGCCGAGACGGACGCCGAGAAGCTGGCGGTCGTCCCACCGGAAGACTCTTCACTACGAGCTTTCGCCAAACTTCTTCCTGGGGATATGGGTCCCGGATCTGCGCTCCGCTTCGCTGCGCTTGTCCGGGACGACGATCGAGTATGCAGTGATAGCGGAGCCCCAACCTTCCCCTCGTCAACTGCGTGTCGTATGGTCCGGCCAAACAAGCCCCATCGGGCCATCCGGAAGCCTTCATGTCTGAACCCGCCTGGTCGCTGCACTCCCGCCTGAAAGAGGACACCATCGACATCGGCGACTTGCCGCTATCGAAGGTGCTGGTCATCAAGGACGCGCATTATCCCTGGCTGCTGCTGGTGCCGCGGCGCGCGGATGCAGTCGAGATCATCGATCTCGATGAAGTGCAGCAGGCGCAGCTGATGACGGAGATCTCCCGCGTCTCGCGCGCGCTGAAGGAGATCACCCAATGCGACAAGCTCAATATCGCGGCGCTCGGCAACCTCGTGCCGCAGCTGCACGTGCACATCATCGCGCGCCGGAGCAGTGACGCCGCCTGGCCGCGGCCGGTGTGGGGGGTGATGAAGCCCTTGGCGCATGACGCCACCGAGGTGCAGACTTTCATCAGCGCGCTTCGCCGAAAAATCTGGTTGGGTTGAAAGAACAAATGTCAGCATTCGATTCCTTTCCGCTGGGGCAACCGGCCTTCGTCACCAACGTGCTCGATCGCGCCGCGCATCTGCGCCGCGACGAGGAAAAACTGTTCGCGATGGAGCAGAAGGTCTCATCGCGCGCCTATGTCGTCTACCGCGACTCGCTGCTGGTGAAGCGCGAAGGCGAAAAGGCGCGCGCGTTGCTGGCAATCGACGAGGCCCTAAAGTGCGGCGCCAATCCCGGCACGATTTTCTTAGGGCTGCGCGATGGTGCGGCCGTGTTCGGCATGGGGATGCCGCAGGCCGCCGCCGAGAAGCTGATCGGGCGGGAGGACTATACCGTCACCGAGCTGCGCGGCATGGCGATGCAGGGCGCGATTCCACCGCAAGAGCTCTCGGCGATCGCGATGGCGAAATCGATGGTGAGCTGGCACCAGCGCCACGGCTATTGCGCCAATTGCGGCGCGCGCAGCGCGATGAAGGAAGGCGGCTGGAAGCGCGAATGCCCTTCCTGCAAGGCCGAGCACTTTCCCCGCACTGATCCGGTCGTGATCATGCTGGTGGCTTCCGGCGAAAAATGCCTGCTCGGGCGCCAGAAGCAGTTTCCGCCGGGCATGTATTCCTGCCTCGCCGGCTTCGTCGAGGCCGCCGAGACGATCGAGGATGCGGTGCGCCGCGAGATCCTCGAAGAGTCCGGCATCAGCTGCACCGACGTGCAGTATTACATGACTCAGCCCTGGCCGTATCCGTCGTCGCTGATGATCGGTTGCAGCGCGCGGGCCGTGAGCGAGGACATCGTCGTCGATCACTCCGAGCTGGAGGATGCGCGCTGGTTCACACGCGAGGAGGCAGCCCTGATGCTGACGCGAACGCATCCCGACGGGCTCGCCGGCCCGCATCCCTTCGCCATCGCCCATCATCTGCTCGGCCGCTGGGTGCACGAAAAGAGCGGCGCTTGAGCTGAGATCGGCGATGGCCGGGATCGCGCCGCGCATCCTCTGCATCGGCATTCCCGTGCGCGACCTCATCTTTCGCGTCGAGGCCGTGCCCGAGCGCGGCAGCAAGGCCAATGCCAGTCACCTTGCGGAGATCTGCGGCGGCAACGCGCTCAATGCCGCGATCGCCATCGCCCGGCTCGGCGGCCGCGTCGCGTTCGCCGGTCCGATGGGCGATGCGCAGGAAACGTCGAGCCGTTTCATCCTCGAGCTGATGGCCGTCGAGGGTGTCGATACCACGCATATCGTGCGCATGCCGGGTCTCATGACTCCGGTCTCTGCGATCATGATCGAGCCCTCCGGCGAACGAACGCTCACCATCTATCGCGACCCTGCGCTGTGGCGCGTGATGCTGTCCGATCCCGACGAACTGCTGGCCGACTGCCGGGCGGTTCTGGTCGAAAGCCGCTGCGCCCCGTTCTGCACCGACGTCTGCCTCGAAGCGCGCCGCCGCGGCATTGCAGTGATCGTCGGCGTCGACCGCGCGATGGCGCCGACTGACCGCTTGCTGACCGACGCCTCGCATCTGCTGTTCGCCAGCGAGCAGGTGCAGGAAACCGCTGGTGTGGCCGATGATGGCGATGCCTTGAAGCGCCTCTCCGGGCTGACACCGGCCTTCCTGGCCGCCACCCGTGGCCCGCGCGGTACGATCTGGCTGAACGAGTCGGGCGCTCTGGAGGAGACGGCGGCCTTCGCGGTCCAGGCGGTCGATACGCTCGGCGCCGGCGACGTTTTCCATGGCGCCTTTACGCTTCGCTTGGCTCAAACCGGCGACGTGCGTGAGGCGCTGCGATTCGCCGCGGCCGCCGCAGCACTGAAATGCGCCCGGCATGGCGGCGGCCTGGCTGCACCACAACGCATTGAAGTTGAAGGGCTTTTGCGCAGCCACCGGCCGCCAACCTAAGTCGCCCGCCAAGATTATGGGCTTGCGATAGAAGATTTTTCTATATATGAGGTAAAGAAGCCCACATAATGGAACAAAGTTCTTCAAATGACTGACCTCGCTGTCCAACTCCCCGAGACCAGCCGCCGCCTCGACGCCATCGATCGCAAGATCCTGATGGTGCTCCAGGACGATGCCTCCCTGTCGGTGGCCGAGATCGGCGACCGTGTCGGGCTGTCCTCGACGCCCTGCTGGAAGCGCATCCAGCGCCTGGAAGCTGACGGCGTGATCATCAAGCGGGTGGCCCTCGTCGACCAGAACAAGATCGGGCTCGGCATCTCCGTGTTCGTCTCGGTCGAGAGCTCCGATCATTCGGACGCCTGGCTCAAGAAGTTCGCCGAAGCCGTCAGTGCGATGCCCGAGGTGATGGAGTTCTACCGCATGGCCGGCGACGTCGATTACATGCTGCGCGTCGTGGTCGCGGACATGCAGGCCTATGACGTGTTCTACAAGAAGCTGATCAGCGCCGTGCCGCTGAAGAACGTCACCTCGCGCTTCGCGATGGAGAAGATCAAGTCGGTCACGGCGCTGCCGATCCCGGCGGTGGTGGCGGGTTAGCTTTCACTCCAGAGAAGCTGTCATCGCCCGGCTTGACCGGGCGATCCAGTACTCCGTGACGCCTGAAATCGATTGAGAAGTCGCGGCGTACTGGGTGCCCGCCTGCGCGGGGCATGACACGGTGCGTCTGATACGCACTCGCCACTTCAAATCTTCTGATTGTACTCCCCGACTTGCGGATGGGTGCGCAGCACGCTGTTCACCATCTCGAACATGTCGTGCATGCGCTGCTCGGAGACCGGGCTCTCGACCACGACCACGAGCTCGGGCTTGTTGGAGGAGGCGCGCATCAGACCCCAGCTGCCGTCCTCGACCGTGACGCGCACGCCGTTGACCGTGACGAGATCGCGGATCGCCTGACCGCCGATCTTGGCGCCCTTCACCTGCAAATCTTCAAAATGCTTCACCACGGCGTCGATGACGCCGTATTTGACCTCGTCGGCGCAATGCGGCGACATCGTCGGCGACGACCAGGTCTTCGGCAGCGCGTCCTTGAGGTCGGCCATCGACTTGCCGGGCGCGCGGTCGAGCATGTCGCAGATCGCGATCGCCGAGACCAGACCGTCGTCATAGCCGCGTCCGTACGGCTTGTTGAAGAAGAAGTGGCCGGACTTCTCGAAGCCAGCGAGCGCGCCCATCTCGTGGGTGCGGCGCTTCATGTAGGAATGACCGGTCTTCCAATAGGCGACCTTCGCGCCCTGCTTCCGCAACACGGGATCGGTGACGAACAGGCCGGTCGACTTCACGTCGACGACGAACTGCGCGTCCTTGTGGATCGCCGACATGTCGCGCGCCAGCATCACGCCGACCTTGTCGGCAAAAATCTCCTCGCCGGTGTTGTCGACGACGCCGCAGCGGTCGCCGTCACCGTCGAAGCCGAGGCCGACATCGGCCTTGTGCTGCAGCACCGCGTCGCGGATCGCGTGCAGCATCTCCATGTCCTCGGGGTTCGGATTGTATTTCGGGAAGGTATGGTCGAGCTCGGTGTCGAGCGGGATCACCTCGCAGCCGATCGCTTCCAGCACCTGGGGGGCGAACGCACCGGCGGTGCCGTTGCCGCAGGCGGCGACCACCTTGAGCTTGCGCTTCAGCTTCGGACGGCTGGTGAGATCGGCGATGTAGCGCGCCGGATAGTTTTCATGGAATTGGTAGGAGCCGCCGGCCTTGTTCTTGAAGTCGGCGTTGAGCACGATTTCTTTCAACCGAGTCATCTCGTCGGGGCCGAACGTCATCGGGCGGTTGGCGCCCATCTTCACGCCGGTCCAGCCGTTGTCGTTGTGCGAAGCGGTGACCATGGCGCAGCAGGGCACGTCGAGGTCGAACTGCGCGAAATACGCCATCGGCGTCACCGCAAGCCCGATGTCGTGGACCTTGCAGCCCGCCGCCATCAGGCCCGAGATCAGCGCGTATTTGATCGAGGCCGAATAGCTGCGGAAATCATGGCCGGTGACGATCTCCTGCTTGACGCCGAGCTCGGCGATCAGCGCGCCCAGCCCCATGCCGAGCGCCTGCACACCCATCAGGTTGATTTCCTTCTGGAACAGCCAGCGCGCGTCGTATTCGCGAAAACCAGTGGCCTTCACCATCGGCTCGGATTCGAAGGCATAGGTGTTGGGCAGCAACACGGATTTCGGCTTGGGGAACATTGCGACGATCTCGCGAAAATGACGGAAATTGATGCAGCCTTAGCGAATGCCAGGCCGCCGCGGAAGACGGGAATGAAGGCTTATGGCGGATAATTGCGGCAGTTTGGTAACGGGGGAGCATTACCCCGAGAGCGGTCCAAAGAAAGACATTCTTCAAATTATTTGGTCGCGCGAGCCCCGAGGGTTGACCTCACTGCTCCAGCACCATCTGGCCATTGGCGTACTCAAAGCGCTTCAGGCGGGACAGGAAGGAGAGGCCGAGCAGGTTCTCCGACAGCGCCTCGTCCGGCAGCACCATGGCATCGACGTCGCGCACGACGAGGCCGCCGACGTCGAGCATGGCGATGCGGGTGCGGGCAGCCTTGATGGTGCCGTTGGCGGTGGAGACAGTCGCGTTGTACTCGCTGCGCGAGGGACGCAGGCCGAAGCGCGCCGCCGAGCTCTCGTTCAGCGCGACCACGGAGGCGCCGGTGTCGACCATGAAGCCGATGCGCTGGCCATCGATACGGCCGTCAGTCTGGAAATGGCCGCGACCGTCCCGGGGGATGCTGAGGCTGCGACCGCCGGTTGGCGCGTTGGACGCAACTGCTACCGTAAGCGGCACCGATGTCGCCGAGGCGGAGCTCATCCTGTCCGCCATCTGCGCCATGAAGGTGCCCAGCCCAATCATGATGGCCGCGAAGATCATTATGTTACGCATGACACCACTCGGGACTGAAGGCACGATCTGACCACGCGGCGTGCCAGCCCGCGAGCGAAGCCGCGACTGGGCCGGTGTCATTTTGCCGAAAAGGATGAGCGAAGGGTTAATCCGCGCTCTGATTGCTCAAGTGCCCCGCGGTTTGGCCCGCCGGGTCGGCAGCGCGCTGGCCGGATCCTCCGGCCAGGGGTGCCGCGGATAGCGGCCACGCAGGTCCGAGCGCACCGCGCTGTAGCTGCCGCGCCAAAAACCGGGAAGATCGCGCGTCACCTGCACCGGGCGCTGCGCCGGCGACAGCAATTCCAGCACCAGCGGCACCTTGCCGGCCGCGATCGACGGATGGGTGTTGAGCCCGAACAATTCCTGGAGCCGCACCGCGATGGTCGGCCCCTGCTCGGCCTCGTAGTCGATCGCGAGCACCGTGCCGGTCGGCGCCTCGAAATGCGTCGGCGCTTCGCGCTCGAGCCGGGCGCGCATCTCCCAGGGCAGCAACGCCATCTGTGCATCGGAGAGATCGCCGGCCGAGATATCCTTGAGCGCGGTCTTGCCGTAGAGCGCCGGTACCAGCCAATCATCGCGCCGCGCGATCAGACCATCATCCGACAGATCAGGCCAGCTCTCGCCTTCCGCCTTGCGCAGGAACATCACACGGTCGCGCCATTGTTTGGCAGCCTTCGACCAGGGCAAGCGGTCGAGACCGGCTGCGATCAGCCCATCGGCGAAGACGCGCGCGGTGTCCTCCGACGGCGACACCGCCAGCGTCGCCTCGGACAGCGTGATCGCGTGCAGGGCGCGCTTGCGCCGCGCGCGCAGTGCCATCGCGCCGCGGTCGAAGGAGATCTCGTCCACCGTCTCGATATGCTCGGCGAAATGCCGCTCGATCTCGCCCTCGGTGATTTGCGCGGCGAGCAGGATGCGGCCGCTCGCGGCCGTCCCCGTCATCTCGCCAATGGCGATATAGGGCGCGCGCGCGAGCGGCGAGATCTGCTCCACCGCGGCACCGCGGCCATTGGCGAGCACGAAACTCCCGTTGCCGCGGTTGCGCGCGACACGATCCGGGAAAGCGTAGGCGAGCATCAGCCCGGTCGAGAGATCATCCCGCTCGGCGGCCTTCTCTGAGGCCGCGACCTGCGAAGCCCAGCGCCGCGCCAGGTCGCGCGCGCTCGACGCGCGCGGCGAGCGGTCGCGGCGGAACTGGTCGCGCCTGTGCTCCAGGTCGGCGCTGTCTCCGCCGAGCCCGCGCTCGGTGAGGATGGCGGCAATCTCGGCGGCGGCCTCACCCGCACCTTGGCGGTGCGAATCCACGATCATGCGCGCGAGCCGCGGCGGCAGCGCCAGCGCGCGCAGGCTCTTGCCTTCCGCAGTGATGCGGCCGTCGCCATCAAGCGCATTCAGCTCGGTAAGCAGGCTCTTGGCCTCCTTCCAGGCCGGCTGCGGCGGCGGATCGAGGAACGACAGGGCGGCGGGGTCAGCGACGCCCCATTGCGCCAGATCGAGCACCAGCGAGGACAGATCGGCACTGAGGATTTCCGGCTGGGTATAGGGCGCAAGTGACGCCGTCTGCGGCTCGTCCCACAGCCGGTAGCAAACGCCGGGTTCGGTGCGGCCGGCGCGACCGCGGCGCTGGTCCGCCGCCGCGCGCGAGGCGCGCACGGTTTCGAGCCGCGTCAGCCCGATATCAGGCTCGTAGCGCGGCACGCGGGCGAGACCGGAATCGACGACGATGCGTACGCCCTCGATGGTCAGCGAGGTCTCGGCGATCGAGGTCGCCAGCACCACCTTGCGCATGCCCTTGGGCGCCGGTGAGATGGCGCGATCCTGCACGGCGGCATCGAGAGCGCCGAACAGCGGCACGATCTCGATGGAGGCATCCTGCACCCGTTCAGCGAGGAAGTTCTGGGTGCGGCGGATTTCCGCAGCACCCGGCAGGAACGCCAAGACGGACCCCGCATCGGCGCGGAGCGCAGAGGCGATCGCATCCGCCATCTGCCTCTCAACCTGCACATCCGCCTTGCGACCGAGATAGCGCGTCTCGACCGGAAACGCGCGGCCCTCGCTTTCGACGACGGGAGCCTCGCCGAGCAGCCTGGCGACGCGCGCGCCGTCGAGCGTTGCGGACATCACCAGGATGCGCAGATCCTCGCGGAGGCCCAGCTGCGCATCGCGCGCCAGCGCGAGGCCGAGATCGGCGTCGAGCGAGCGTTCGTGGAATTCGTCGAACAGGACGGCCGCAATGCCGGAGAGCTCGGGGTCGTCGAGGATCTGGCGTGTAAAAATGCCCTCCGTCACCACCTCGATGCGGGTCGCGCGCGATATTTTCGAGCCGAAGCGAACGCGATAGCCGACGGTCTCGCCTGCGCGCTCGCCGAGCGACTTGGCCATGCGATCGGCGCTGGCGCGAGCCGCGATGCGCCGCGGCTCCAGCACGATGATCTTTTTGCCCTTGGCCCAGGGCGCATCCAGCAGCGCCAGCGGCACCCGCGTGGTCTTGCCGGCGCCGGGCGGTGCCACCAGCACGGCGGCGGCATGCGCCTCCAGCGTGCGCGAGAGGTCGTCGAGCACGGCATCGATCGGGAGGGGCGTGTCGAAGCTGCGGGGCAAAGAATTATCCGGTCGTCATGCCAGGGCAAAAGCGCGAAGCGCGTCTTCACGCAGACGTCCCGGGCATCCACGTCTTGGGTTAGAAAACAGACGTGGATGGCGGGGACCCGGCTCCGCGAACGCTTCGCCGGGCTTACAGGTGTCGGGCCGGCGAAGCTTAGGCGAAGACGGCAAGCCCGGCCATGACGGAATCGTTGCGACGTTGATCGCTAGCCCTGTACCGACGACCGCCCGATGCTCTCATAGACGAAGCCGGCGGCGGCCATCTCTTCGGGGCGGTAGATGTTGCGCAAGTCGACGATGACGGGCTGCGCCATGGTCGCCTTCAGCCGGTCGAGATCGAGCGCGCGGAACTGCACCCATTCGGTGACGATGACGATGGCATCGGCACCTTGCGCGCAAGAATAGGCGTCCTCGCAATAGGTGATGCTGGGCAGCTCACCCTTGGCCTGCTCCATCCCGACGGGATCAAAGGCCTTGACCTTGGCGCCCATGTCGAGCAGACCGGTGACCAGCGGGATTGAGGGCGCATCGCGCATGTCGTCGGTGTCGGGCTTGAAGGTGAGACCGAGCACCGCGATGGTCTTGCCGCGCAGCGAGCCGCCGAGCGCCTGGCTGACTTTCCGCGCCATCGCGCGCTTGCG
>NZ_JBVVOZ010000037.1:0-62875 GCF_055807395.1 Bradyrhizobium sp. Kon10
TCGAACCGGTAGTCGAGGCCCTGCACGTCGGTGCTGCCGCCGGAGCCGTAATGTGTACGGAACGAGTTCAACGAATCATACGAGACATCCGCCTCGTTGCGGATTGGGCCGGTGTGCGGCTGCCTGGTGACGAAATTGATTGCGCCGCCGCTGGCGCCCTCGCCCGACATCAGCGAGGCCGGGCCTTTCAAGATCTCGATGGCCTCCAGATTGGCCGTATCCATGACCCGCGATGTCATGTTCTGCGGGCCGATCTTGATGCCGTTGTAGAGCATGTTGGTCTGGCTGTTGGTGAAGCCGCGCATCGAGAAAGCTGACGGCTCGGCCGGATTGTCACCCGCGGTGACGCCGACCGCGCCCTGGGCGACATCCGAGACGGTGCGGTAGCCGTGCTCGCGCATTGTTTCCGCCGAGATCACCTCGACGGTCGCAGGCGTTTCGCGCGCGGTCAGGCCGAGACGCGAGGCGCTTTGCGCCACCGCATTGGTGTTGAGCGGCGTCTGCGCGGTTGCCGATGGCACGGCCAGCGCGGTCGCAGTCCTGCGCGCTGCCTCGCGGCGTGCGGCCTGCCTTGCGCGTCCGGCCGGCTTGCGGGACTGTGGCGAGGTCACCTCCACCGGCGGCAGCTGCTCGCGTGCCTGCTGCGCCAGGGCTGCGGGCATATCGATGGCGGCAAACGAAGTGAGCGTGGCGGACGCAAGCAAAAAGCCGCGCGGTCGCGCAAGACGGACGGAAGACATGGTCTTGGACCTCGGTGTGACGTCGGTGGCACGTCACAGCGAACCAAGGTCCCATCTTCGGCCGTTCAGCCCTCCGATGAAGCCAAATGTCTGTACTCCCCGACCGACATCTTCGCGTGTGACCACGGCTGACGGCAGGTCTCCTGGCTCGCGGGTCATTACCGCTTCGTCGCCTTCCCGGGACCGAGGGCCCAGTGGCTGATGACGAAGGATTCGCCGCTTACAGTTGCGGGGGCAGCTACGGCATTGGGGACAATTTCCCCGCACCGCATTCCCTTTTCACCCCCTCTCGGGGAAACCGTCACGGTCATCTAGGATTACGATCAAGATAGAGTCAATGTGCCTGTTGCGGCGACGTTGCCACAGCGACCAACTTTCCCAGGAGATTTTCGTATGGAGGGCGAAACCTTCCTCTGGCTGATCCGTCATGCCGTCGTCGATGGCGTCAGGGGCACCATCCACGCGCCCGACGCGCCGGCTGATCTCAGTGATCAGACGCAGTTGGACGCGCTGGAACGGTATCTGCCGCGAGAGGCCGCGAGCTATGCGAGCCCGTCGCGACGCACGGTCGAGACGGCCCGCGCGCTGAAGCTCGATCCGGCGCTCGTGGGCGAATTCAGCGAGCAGGATTTTGGCGATTGGACCGGCCGGCGGCATGACGAACTCGCGGCCAGTGGCGGTGACAGCTATGCGCAGTTCTGGAATGATCCCGCGCATCAGCGACCGCCGAACGGTGAGAGCTTCGAGGATCAGGTCGCGCGGGTCCGGCTCGGTCTCGCACGGATTGGCGCCGGGCCAGCGACGCTCGTCGTGCATTCAGGCACCATTCGCGCTGCACTCTGCATCGCGCTCGATCTGGCGCCGGACGCGGCCCTGCGCTTCGTGATCGATCCGTTGTCGCTGACCCGGATCGATCGGCTCCCAACGGGCTGGCGCGTGATGTGCGTCAATCAGTGCGTGGCATGAGCCGGATCAGGCCGGACGATCCGGCACATTGGCCTGCGCGAACGTCGCCATGCCGTTGTGAAGGCTGCACGCGAGCCGCACCAATGGCAGCGCGATGGCCGCGCCCGATCCTTCCCCGAGCCTGAGATCAAGGCTGATGAGCGGCTGAACGTTCAGCGCGCGCAGCACCAACCGATGCCCCTGCTCCGCAGACTGGTGCGACGGCAGCAGGAACGGTTGGCACGCCGGATTCAGGCGCACCGCGGCCAGCGCCGCGACGGATACGATGAAGCCGTCGATCAGCACCGGAATGCGGCGCTGCGCGGCCGCGATGATCGCACCGCAGATCGCTGCGATTTCAAGACCGCCAACGGCGCAAAGAATTTTTTCGGGCGATTTGTCCGCAACGCCATGACGCGCAATCGCGGCATCGATCACCCGGGCCTTGTGCACCCGGCCGGCGGCATCGACACCGGTGCCGGTGCCGGCGATTTCTTCAGCGCTCACCCGGAGCAGGCCCGCCGCAATTGCCGCCGACGCCGTCGTGTTGCCGATGCCCATCTCGCCGAAGATCAAGAGATCTGGCTGGGTCGCGCCCGCACGGACGACCGCGCGCTGGCCGGCTTCGAAGGCAAATGCCAGCTCTGCAGGTTCGAGCGCAGCTTCCATGCTGAAGTCGCGGGTGCCGTTGCGCGGCTTGTCGGTGACAATGCCCGCCATCTCCTCCAGCGCCAGCGTGCCGGCGTCGACCACCTCGAGGCTCGATCCCAGCTCACGCGCCAGCACCGAGATCGCGGCACCGCCCGAGGTAAAATTCGCCATCATCGCGATGGTGACGGGTTGCGGATAGGCCGAGACGCCCTGCGCGACGATGCCGTGGTCGCCGGCGAAGATGATGATCGGCACACGCGCTGCACGGGGTTGTTCGGTTGATTGCAGGCCCGCGAGTTCGATCGCGAGCTGTTCGAGCCGGCCGAGCGAGCCGGTCGGCTTCGTCAGTTGCGCCTGTCGCGCAATCGCCGCGTCGCGATGGACCGCGGAGATGTTTGGACAGTTTTGGTAGACCCATTCGGGGAGCATGCTGCCTCGCTTGGCCTACGGCCGGCGTTTGAGAATGTAGCTGTCCATGATCCAGCCATGCTGCTGGCGCGCGTCATGCCGCGCGGCGACGATGCGCGGGCCCGCTTCAGCAAGCGCGCCGGACATGAGGATCTGATCGGGCATGCCGAGATAGGCGCCCCACCAGATATGCAGGCCGGCCGGATCGAGCGACTCGAATGCCGTGCCGCCGTCCAACATCACCACAACGGTGTCCGTGCCCTGCGGCCAGCCGCCTTCGCGCAACCGCCGGCCGGTCGTCACCAAAAAGGGCTCGGCAATATCGTTGAGCGGCAGCGCATGCGCGGCGCACAGCGCCTGGATCGACGTGATGCCGGGCACGACCTCGATCTTCGGCAAGGGATTGAGCCGCCGCGCAATGCGCAGCGAGGAATCGTAGAGCGAGGGATCGCCCCAGATCAGCAGCGCAACCTTGCCGTCCCCGCCGAGATGGCTCGCGATCGTCTGCGACCACGTCGCTGCGACCGCATCATGCCAACCGTCCACGCCCTTGCGGTAATCCGCCTCGTCCGCATCGCGTAGCGGCAGGTCAAACTCCGCGATGCGCGTCTTGTCGTTCGTGAGCACATCCGCGCAGATCGTCCGCCGCAGGTCGGCGAGATCGGATTTCGCGGCCCCTTTGCGTGGAATCAGGGCGAGATCGGCCGCGTTGATCGCAGCGATCGCCGCGCGCGTGAGCTGCTCGGGATCGCCGCAGCCGATGCCTATCAGCGAAAGCGTCTGCATCACGGACCACCCTCCGCCAGCGCCCCGAACAGGATGACGGCCGCCGTGGAGGCGGCCCCGCCCCGCGCAAGCTGTTCGGCAAGCGCTGCAATGGTGGTGCGGACCAGCCCTTCGTCGGCGCGGCCGAGGGATTCGGCGAACAGCGCCGGGGTGTTTGGCGCCAGCCCATGTTCGATCAGTTTTGCGGCAAGCGCCGGAAAGGTCCGGCGGCCCATATAGACCACGGTCGTCGCCTCGGGATCGGCCAGCGCAGCCCAGTTGAGGTTTTGCGGCAGCTCGCCGCTGATATCGGCGCCGGTGACGAACTGCACCCTGCGCGAGGTGTGGCGGCGGGTCAGCGGAATGCCGGCGTGCGCAGCCGCGACGCAGGCCGAGGTGACACCGGGAATGATCTCGTAGCCGATGCCGGCTTCGCGCAGCGTGTCGAGCTCCTCCTCGAGCCGGCCAAAAATGCCGGCATCGCCCGACTTCAAGCGGACCACACGGATACCGGTCGCCGCATAGTCGACCAGGAGACGATTAACATGGTGCTGCTTGGTCGAAGGACGGCCAGCTCTTTTGCCCACGGCGACGAGATTGGCGCCGGGCCGGGCGAGATCGAGGATCGCACCGGAGGCGAGGTCGTCATAAAGCACGACGTCGGCCTCCCGCAGCCGCGCCGCGCCCTTCAGCGTAAGCAGCTCGGGATCGCCGGGGCCGGCGGAGATGAAGGAGACAAAGCCGCTCACCGGTCCTCCGCGATCAGATGAAAGAACGTGCCAGTGGCTCGTCCCCGCCGCGAGCCGGTCTCGGCAATGACCGCACCGGTTGCGTCGTGCACGACTGCCAGCGGCGTATCGGGTTGGGCCAGGATGGTCGAATAGTGGAATTCGTGGCCGCGCAGGCGCGCGCCGGGTTGATGTCCAGGCATCGGCGCGGCGAGCGCCGCCAATCGATAGCCCAGATGCATGCGGCGTTTGGCAAAGCTCGTCTCCAGGCCGAGCAGGCCCGTCATCTCATGACGCGCGCCGTCTGCGTCGGTGAGGCCTGCGCCGAGCACCATATAACCTCCGCACTCCCCGTGCACCGGACTCGTCGCGGCGAAAGCGCGCAAGCCGCCGGCGAAGCGTGCGTTGGCGGCGAGTTGACCGGCGTGAAGCTCCGGATAGCCGCCGGGCAGCCAGCACACATCGGCGCTCGTGTCGGGCGCTTCATCGGCGAGCGGCGAGAACATCAAAATCTCGGCGCCGGCGGCGCGCCAGCCTTCCAGCATGTGCGGATAAACGAAGGAGAACGCGGCATCGCGGGCGAGCGCGATGCGCTGGCCGGGCGGCGTCACGTGCAGGCCGTTCCCCGCAGGCGGCGGCGACCACGTGGCGGCCGATCGCAGCACGGCATCGAGGTCGACATGTTCGGCGACAAAACGCGCGGCTTCGTCGATCAGACTGCCGATCTCGGCCTGCTCCTCGGCCTGCACCAGGCCGAGGTGCCGCTTCGGCAGGCTGATCTCGGCATGGCGCGGCAGCGCGCCGAACACGGCAATGCCGACATCGGCAAGCGCACGACGCACAAGGTCCTCGTGACGAGGGCTTGCGACGCGGTTGAGCACGACGCCGGCAAGACGCAGGCCGGCGCGGTAGTCGCGAAGGCCCGCGGCAATTGCCGCCGCGGTCTGCGCCTGCCCGGACGGATCGATCACCAGCAGCACCGGCCAGCCCAGCATCTCCGCAATATCGGCCGTAGCACCGTTGCCGCTGACGCCGCGTGCAGCGACTCCGTCGAACAGGCCCATGGAGCCTTCCGCAAGAACAATATCGGCATTGGCACCGCGGCTGACGAGATGTTCTATCGTCACGCGATCCATTGCCCAGCTGTCGACGTTGACGGAGGCACGCCCGGTGGCTGCGGCATGGAAGGCTGGATCGATATAGTCAGGGCCGCTCTTGAGACATTGTACCTTCAGTCCGCGATTGTGCCAGGCACGCGCGAGCGCCAAGGTCAGCGTGGTCTTGCCGACCCCTGAAGCCGGTGCGGAAATGACGAGGCCTGCCGGCATCACGACGCCTCCGGAAAACGGGGCTCGGCGCCGATGGGCCGGTAGCGGCGATCATAATCGGCCGCATAAAGCCGGCTCTCGGAAAAGTCCGCCGAGCCGAGCGTCTTGCCGACCAGGATGAGCGCCGTACGTTCGAGCTCCGCACCGACGGCGGCATCGAGCGCTGCCAGCGTCGCACGGACGACGCGCTGATCCGGCCAGCTCGCGCGCCAGACGATCGCGACCGGGCAGTCCGCGCCATAATGCGGCGTGAGTTCGGCAATGACCTTGTCGAGCAGATGGATCGACAGATGGATGGCGAGCACCGCGCCGGTGGCGGCGAAGGCGGCAAGCTTTTCGCCTTCGGGCATTGCGCTGGCGCGGCCCGGGGTCCGCGTGAGGACTACGGTCTGTGCAAGGCCCGGCAGCGTCAGCTCGGCTTCGAGTGCAGCCGCAGCGGCGGAGAAGGACGGCACGCCGGGTGTTACTGTAAAGGGAATTCCAAGCGCGCGCAGCCGACGGAGTTGCTCGCCCATCGCCGACCAGATCGAGAGATCGCCGGAATGCAGCCGCGCGACGTCCCTGCCCTTCGCATGCGCGCCGGCGATCTCCGCGATGATCTCATCGAGCGACAGCGGCGCGGTGTTGACGATCCTCGCGCCCGGCGGGCAATGCGCAAGCACGCCCTCCGGCACAAGCGAACCGGCATAGAGGCAGACCGGAGAGGCCGCGATCAGGTCGCGGCCGCGCAACGTCAGCAAATCGGGAGCACCCGGTCCCGCGCCGATGAAATGCACCGTCATGCGCCGTCTCCTTCCGCGATGGCCGCGGTGGCGGTCCGATCCTGCGAGATCGCCCGCGTCGAAAGCAGCCGCGCGTGCGGACCAGCTGCCGCGAGCGCCGCAGCCTCGGCAACCGAGCCCGTGCCGAACGCTTCGGTGATGCGTTCTGATCGGGTCGGCGTGTCGATGCCGCCCAGGACATCGGCTAAAACCGCCTTGATGGGCACGCCGCATTCCCGCGCGAGTAATTTCAGCGCCTCGGCATCGGCCTTCTCGCTGACGGTCGCGAGAGCCGCAACGCCCGCGGGACCGCCGGCCGCCACAAGCGCTTCACGCAGCGACGCGAGCGTGGCGTCGCGCCTGAACCCGAGACCGGCGACCTTCATCGGACCGTACTCCATTGCACCACCGGCCGCGCTGCCTCCCAGGACCGATAGCGACCGAGCGGAGCGGCATGCGAAATCTCGACCCGCATCAGTTCGCCGCCATGGCGCTGATGCAATTCGCCGAGCAGCGCTTCCGTCTCCAGCGTCACGGCATGCGCAACAAGCCGCGTGCCGGACACAAGACGCGACCACACGGCGTCGAACATCGTGAGGTCGAGGCCGCCACCGATGAAGACGGCATCTGGCGCTTCCAAATCAACGAGAGCCTCGGGTGCCTTTCCCGCGACCACATTGATCCGATGCGTCAACCCGAAGGTTGCAGCGTTGCTGCGGATGTTCGCGGCGCGATCTTCGCGCGATTCGACGGCAATCGCGGCGCCGCCGCACAGCGCCCACTCGACCGAGATCGAGCCCGCGCCGGCGCCGATGTCCCACAGCCGCTCGCCGGGGCGCGGCGCCAGCGCCGAGAGCGCAAGCGCGCGCACAGGCCGCTTGGTGATCTGACCATCATGGGCGAAGAGATCGTCCGGCAGTCCCGAGTTGCGGGGGATGCCCTGAGTTCCCCTCGCCAGCAGCGCCACCGCAACCAGTTTTTCGTCAGAATCATCAGCAAAGAGCTCGGCGCGATGCTGGTCGATGTATTCACGTGGGCCGCCAAGGGCAGCGAGCGTCCATAAGATTGAAGCGCCCCATCTTCGTTGCGTCAGCCATTTCGCAAGATCGCCGACCGCCGCTGCGTCACGCATCAGACAGATGACCCGTGCATTTTTCGCCAGATGCGGAACCAGGCGCTCGAACGGCGCGGCGTGAAGTCCAAGGCACGCGACCGATTCGAGACGCCAGCCAAGCCGCGCAGCGACGAGCGAGAAGGTCGAAGGGCCCGGATACGCGATCCATTCGTCGCCACCAAGCTTCTCGGCAAGGCTTGCGCCCACCCCATGCCAGAACGGATCGCCGGAGGCGAGCACTGCCGTCGGCGTGTCGCGGCAGCTCAGCACGATTTCTGCGTCGAACGGAATCGGCCACGGGCGGCCACGGCTGGTCACGCCTGCAAGCGCAAGTTGGCGCTCACCACCGAAGACAGTTTCCGCGCTCGCGAGCGCCTTTCGGCTTGCGTCAGACAGCCCGGCAAGGCCATCTTCGCCGATGCCGATGATCGTCAGCCAGGGATCAACCATGACGCGCGCCCTCATCCTGGGCGGAACCACTGACGCGAGCTTGCTTGCAGCAGCGGTTGCGCGCGCGGGCATCGAGGCCGTCTATTCGTATGGCGGCCGCACGCGTGTGCCCGCCGACCAGCCGCTGCCGACCCGCATCGGCGGTTTTGGCGGGGTGAACGGGCTTGCCGGCTACATCCGTCACGCAGGCATCACGCACGTCATCGACGCGACGCATCCTTTCGCCGCCGAGATGAGCCGCAACGCGGTCGCGGCGTGTGCGGAAACCGGTACGCCGCTGATCGCGCTTGAGCGCGCGCCCTGGACCAGCACGCCCGGTGACAACTGGATCGAGGTCCACGACGTCAATTGCGCGGCGGCCGCACTGCCGGACCCGCCCGCCCAGGTCTTCCTCGCCATCGGCCGCCAGCACATCACACCGTTCGCGGGCAAACCGCAGCATACCTACACGCTGAGATTCGTCGATCCGCCAGACGCGCCCCTGCCCTTCGCGGCCGATGTGATCGTGTCGCGCGGACCATTCACGCTTGATGGCGAACTGAAGATGATGCGTGCACGCCACATAGATTGGGTCGTGGCTCGCAATTCTGGTGGCGACGGCGCCCGCGCCAAGATCGATGCGGCCCGCACGCTCGGCCTGCCCGTGATCATGATCTCGCGACCGGAGCTGCCCGATCGGTTGCGGGTTGAGAGCGTGGCCGAGATCATGCAGTGGCTCGGTCATCGGACCTGCCTCGGCGCATAAATCCAACGTCCGACGCGGCGCGTCTGCGAGTTGCCGACGATCACCAAAGTGCGCATGTCGGCCATCTCGGGCGTCGCTTGGTTCAGCGTCACGGTTTCGATCTTCTCGTCAGGCGCGCTGACCGCACGCGCGAAAATCACGAGGCGCTCGCCGCAGCCTGCCTGTTTCAGCACCGCGAGCGCGCGCCCGAATCCTTCTGGCCGGTTCGCCGAGCGCGGATTGTACAGCGCAATGGCAAAATCGGCTTCGGCCGCGAGACGCAGGCGCTTCTCGATCACCGTCCACGGCTTCAAATTGTCCGAGAGATTGATCGCGCAAAAATCATGACCGAGCGGCGCGCCGGCGCGCGCGGCCGCGGCCAGCATCGCAGTGACGCCGGGCAGCACCCGGATCGGAAGCTTCTGCCATTGCGGCGCCTGCTCGAGGGCCTCGAACACGGCAGAGGCCATCGCGAACACGCCGGGATCGCCGGAGGAGACGACGACGACCTGGCCGCCTTCCGCGGCAAGCCGCAAGGCTTCGCGCGCGCGCTGTAATTCCTCGCGGTTGTCCGATGAATGCAAGGTCAGGCCGGCCCGCGGCGGCACACGCGACACATAAGGCCCGTAGCCCAGAATGTCAGTCGCAGCTGCAAGCGCAGCAGAGACCTCCGGCGTCACCAGCGCGTCGCTGCCCGGCCCGAGGCCGGCGATGGTCAGCGTGCCCATCATTCGGCCGCGTCCGGATGGCGGCCCTTGCCGTGGACCAGCACGATCGCGAAATAAGGACACTCGGCGGCATCGACCTGGGCAAGCCGCACCACGCGCTCACCGGGCATGGTGCCGCGCTCGACCAGCCAGGCATCGTCCAGGCGGCCGGCCGACCCGAGTGCACGGCGCACCTTCTGCAGGTTGCGGCCGGTCTTCATGATGACCAGCGCATCGGAGTCGCGCATGCGGCGTTCGAGCTCATCCTCGGTCAGCGTGCCCATCAGCACGGTCGTCACGTCGTCGCCGAGCGCGATCGGCTGTCCCACCCCATTCCAGCAGCCGACCATGCCGGGAATGCCCGCGATCACCTCGATCTCGACGCGGCTTTGCAGGCGCGTGTGCAGATGCATGAAGGAGCCGTAAAAGTAAGGATCGCCCTCGCAGAGCACGATGACGTCGACCGCGCGCGCCAGCCGCGCCAGCCGCTCGGCCCATTCGTCATAGAAGCCGCCGAGCAACTGGACATATTCCGGGCTGTCGAATGCGATCTCGGTCGTGACCGGATATTCCATCGGGTATTCGGTGACATCTGCTGCAAGCATGCCGTCGACAATCCGGCGTGCCTGACCGGGCCGGCCCTTCTTGCGGAAAAAAGCGACATGCCCTGCGCCGCGCACGATGCGATCGGCGCGCACGCTCATCATATCAGGATCGCCGGGGCCGAGACCGCAACAGATGATGCGTCCCATCGCTATTCGCTCCGGCTCGCCAACGCATTCACGGCGGCAACGGTGATCGCGGAACCGCCGAGGCGGCCCGCGACGGTCAGTGCCGGCACCGGCGGATCGGCCATCAGCGCAGCCTTGGATTCGGCAGCACCGACAAAACCCACGGGGCAGCCGATGATCGCGGCCGGGCGCGGGCAGTCACGGTCCTCCAGCATGTTCAGAAGATGAAACAGCGCGGTCGGCGCATTGCCGATCGCGACGATCGCACCATCAAGATGCGGCCGCCATAACTCAAGCGCGGCAGCCGAGCGCGTGGTGCGCATGGATTCGGCGAGCGCGGGAACGGTTTCGTCGCCGAGCGTGCAGATCACGGCGTTGGCCGCGGGGAGTCGCGCGCGCGTAATTCCCTCCGAGACCATGCGCGCGTCACACAGGATCGGCACACCCTTCTGCAAGGCGGCGCGCGCTGCGGTCGCCATCCCCGGCGTGAAGCGGATATGCGCCTCCAGGCCGACCATGCCGGCGGCGTGGATCATTCGGACCACGACCTGCTCCTCGTCCGGCCCAAAGCGCGCAAGATCGGCCTCGGCACGGATAGTGGCAAAGGACTGGCGATAAATCGCCTCGCCGTCGGTCTCATAGAGATGAGGCATCAGTGCCCTCCCATCAGGATGGAGGGATCGCGGACGATATCGTCGCGATTCAACCCGCGCAGGATGGGCGCATCGCGCGTGGACCCACCGCGCACCAGATCGAATCCAGCGCGGGTCGCAACCAACGTAATCGCCGCCGCGCCGGAATGGGCGCAGCCCTTGGCGCAGCCGGAGACATGAAGCCGTGACGCCGCACCTATGTTCGGAGCGAGGGCCGCGGCAAGGCCGCGCGTATCGGCATGTGCCTCGCGACAGCGTGGCGCACCGCTGCAGGCGATGACACGCAGCGCAGGATCGTAGGCCTCGGTGATCAGGCCGGTCGCGTTCGGCATCACGCGCGTGCTTTCGCTCAAAACCATCCGCCATGGCGTCATACGCAGCGCATGTCCGCAGGCGGCGAGCTGCTCGAGCGTTTCATGTGACAATTGTCCGAAGGCCACACCAAGCATCGCACCCTGCGGATAGAGCCCGGGACGCGCAGCCGCCATGATCGGCGCCGGCGCGCTCTCACCGCGCAAGCTTTCGGGCAACACGGCGCCGGCGGCGAGATGCGCCGCCATGCGCCTTCGTCCGTCGCTCGCTCCGCCGGAGCGGACGAACCAATCTGCGAGCGCGAGCGCAGTGCTCACGGCCTGTCCACGCGGAACGGGGCGGCCGTGTTTCGCACCATCGGCCCTTATCAAAAGTCCGCCGGTCTGGTCACGCTCGATCCGCACGTCCGCGGAATCGCCGGCAAGAACGCGCGAGCTCCCGTCATCGATGGCGAAGCCGAATTTGGTCGGCAGGTCGAGCGCGCTATCGGAAAGCGCCTCCTCGAGCTCGGCGGCGAGCGATTGGGTTTCGTCACCGGTGCGCCAGAATGGCGTCACCAGAATGTTGCGGCGGGATTCTGTGTCAGCATCCGGATCAAGCAACGCCAGTTCGGCAAGGCCGTCCAGCAGCAGCCCATGGCTGATCTCGCTGACGCCCCTGATCTGGAGATTGGCGCGGCTGGTCACGTCGATCAGGCCGTTGCCGTGGCGCTCAGCGAGATGCGCAAGTCCGGTGATCTGCGCCGCATCCAGCCGTCCGCCGAACGGGCGCACGCGGACGACAAGCCCGTCGCCCGATTGCATCGGTCGCAGCGCGCCGGGACACCAGCCCTTGACCGCAATCGCACTCATGAGGCCTCCCGCAGCGCCGCCGCGATCGAATTGCGGCGCGTTCGCCAGAGCGACGCTTCGTGCAACCCGCTGAAGCAGCTTTCCATTGCGGCAAGCGCGGCGGGATTTTCACGGGCCATGAAGCCGCGAATATCGTCGTTGGCCAGCGTCGCATCGTAATAGAGATCGAACAGATGCGGCGGCACGGCGCTAGCCAGATGTGCGAAGGCGGCCATATGCTCTAGCGTCGCGGCAATCTCGGCGGCGCCGCGAAAACCGTGACGCATCATGCCGGCGATCCAGACGGGGTTGGCAGCACGCGCGCGGACCACGCGGGAGATTTCCTCGGTCAGCGTGCGGGCATGCGGCTGCTCCGGCCTGGTCGTATCGAGATGATAAAGCGATGGCACGCCCTCGCCGAGCCTTGCGGCAGCGGCTGCAATGCCGGCTTCATGCGCCGCGTAATCGGCCGCGAGCAGCAGATCTGTTTCCGGCAAGTCCTGGACGTGGACGAAGGCGTCGGCAGATGCGAGCCGCGCCTCGATGCCGGCACGATCCGGCTTGATCTCGCCATCGGCCGAGAACGCCCAGGACGACGCCGACAGCCAGGCCTCACCGGCCGCCTCGCGTGTCTCGGCCGTGAAAGCATCCGGGATCGCCGAAAGGCCAACGCCATATTGCCCCGGACGCGGCGCGAACACGCGCGATACGCGATGGCGGTACGGATTTTCATCGCCCTCCTCATCGCGCGCCGCAAGCGCCTCAGCCGCCGCCTCGAACAATTGCGCGAGACCGGAGAAGACGTCGCGGAACAGGCCCGAGACGCGTAGCGTGACGTCAATGCGGGGACGGCCGAGTTCGGCCGGCGCGATGATGTCGTAGCCTGTGACTCGACCGGAGGCATGATCCCAGCGCGGCGCGAGGCCGGCCAGATGCAGCGCCATCGCAAACTCTTCGCCGGCCGTACGCATTGTCGCCGAGCCCCAGAGATCGACGACGAGGCCTTTCGGCCAGTCGCCGTGATCCTGCAGATGACGACGCAGCAACTCTTCAGCGAGCTTGATTCCCTGCGCATGCGCCGACGGCGTCGGCACCGCGCGCGGGTCGACGGCAAAGAGATTGCGCCCGGTGGGCAGCACGTCCAGGCGCCCCCGGTAAGGAGAGCCTGACGGCCCCGGCACGATGCGTTTGCCCGCGAGCGCGGCAAGCAGAGCATCCCGCTCGGCCTCGCCGCAGATACCGCGGCCGAACACATGCAGGCCATCGCCGAACTGGCTCTCCTTGAGGTCGCAGACGAACCGATCGATCCGCGGGATCGCTTCGGCCGGCGCAGCCGAGGTATTGAGGCCGAGATCGTCTTCGAGGCCTGCCGCGCGCGCCTCGTCGCGGATCGCGGCGATCAGGCGCTGGCGTCGGGCGGGATCAAGACCATCAGCGGTAGAATATTCGTCAAGGAGCTGTTCGAGCCGGCGCAAGCCTTCAGGGACCGCGGATGCTGCGAGCGGCGGCGGCAGGTGACCGATGGTGACGGCAGCGATCCGCCGCTTGGCCTGCCCGGCCTCGCCGGGATCGTTGACGATGAAGGGATAGATGATCGGCAGATCGCCGGTCAGCGCCTCCGGCCAGCACGTCGGCGACAGCGCGACGGACTTGCCCGGCAGCCATTCCAGCGTGCCGTGCGCGCCCATGTGCACGACAGCGTCAATCGCCCGCGCGCGGAGCCACAGATGGAACGCGACATAGGCGTGGCGCGGGGTGCGGGCGAGATCGTGATAATCGGCGTCGCGCGTAGTCGCCTCGCCGCGCTCGGGCTGAACCGCGATGATCGATCGGCCGCATTGGATCGCGGCGAATTGGAATGCGCCGTTGCGGCAACTCGGATCACTCTCCGGCGCCCCCCAGGCTTGCGCAAGGTCCTCCTGCAAAGCTGGCGGAAGGCGCGAGAGCGCCACGCGATAGTCGGCGATGCTCCAGGCCAGGTGCTGCCTCGGCAAGCTCTTGCCGAGCGCGCGGACCGGCTCGACGTCGAAGCCGGCCTCGCCGAGATCGGACACAAAGGCCTCGACCGACGCGAGCGCATCGAGCCCAACCGCATGCGCGATCTGGTGCGGGCGACCCGGATAGTTCGAGAGCACGATCGCCAGCCGCTTCTCGCTGGCCGGCTTCTCCGCGAGCAGCCGCCACGCCGCAACGCGCGCGGCGACAGCAGTCACGCGCTCCGCATCGGGCCTGTGCGCGAGATGTGAAAACTGCAAATCGGGATCACGATCCGCCGCTGACTTGAAACTCACAACACCCGCGAACAGGCGGCCGTCAATCTCGGGCAGCACCACATGCATGGCGAGGTCGCCGGGCGACAGGCCGCGCAGCGACGCCGCCCAGTCCTCGCGCCGCGCCGTGGAGAGCGCGACCTGGAACACGGGGCACGGTGCGGCATCGAATGGCGTCGTGCCATCGTCGCCCATGGCCGAGAACGCCGTCGCATTGACGATCGCGGCCGGCGGATTTTGCGCGAGGTAAGCCCGCAGCCAATCCGCGACGCCCACAGCCTTCAGCGAGGTGACGAACACACCATAGGCGTGAAACCCCTTCTCGCGCAGCGCCGCGATCAGGGCGTCGACAGGGCCGGTGTCCGCGGCGGCGAGATAGGACCGATAGAAGGTCACCAGCGCGCGTGGCCTGCCGTCGCCGTCTGACGGCGCGACAATCACACCACGCGCGGGATCGTAAAAGCCCATCTCGGGCACGGTCATCTCGCCGACGACCGGACCGGCGTAGAGGCCCGAGGCGAGCGCGAGCTGCGCGATCGCGGCTTGCGCTGCGACCGGGCCGCCGGTGTCGCAGAGCACCATCAGCCGCCGCAGCGTCGAGACCGGCAAGGTCGAGTACGCATCCAGCCGCGTATCGTCACGGCCATCGGCCGGCAGCACCGCCAGCGCGATGTTGCGATCCTTCGCCAGCTGATGCAGAGCGGCAAGGCCATAGGCCCAATAGGGCTCCCCGCCGATCAGGCGCACCAGGATGCCCCGCGCCTGCGACAGCGTGCGCTCAACATAGGTGTCGACCGAGAGCGGGTGACGAAGCTCCGCGAGATTGGCCAGCCGAAGCGACGGCAGGCTGTCGCGGCCGCGTCGCCAGCCAGCCGCAAACGCCGCAAGATCGGAATCCGAGAACGAGAGCACCACGAGATCGGCCGGGTCCTGGCCGATGTCTCTTGGCGTTGCGGTCTCCTCGAGACCGCGGCTCTCGCGGAAGACGACGTGCATCAGATATTAAGTCCCGCTCTTATCGCGACTTCGTCAATATCGCCGTGCTCGCCGATCACGACGAGTTTTGACTGCCTGATACCCGCGCCCCACGGCTTGTCGAACTGGTGGCGTACGCGTTCGCCGACTGCTTGCAGCAGCAGGCGCATCGGCTTGCCCGCGACCGCGATATAGCCTTTGGCGCGCAGCACGTTCTGCTCACGCGCGAGACGCTGGACTGAAGCGACCAGCGCATCGATATCCCTCACCTCCGGAAGATCGATCACGACGGAAGCGAAATCGTCGTGCTCGTGCTCTTCCTCTCCGTCATGATGGGAGGTGCGCGCGGCGAGATCATTCTCGGCCGCAGCGCCGAGACCGAGGATGACGCGCGCGTCGATCGCGCCGTCGGTGACCGGCAGCATCGGCACGCGGCGCGACATCTCGGCGGTGATCGCGGCCTTGGCAGCTTCGAGCCCTGCGGCGCCCGCAAGGTCCGCCTTGGTCAGCAGCACGATGTCCGCGCAGGCGATCTGGTCCTCGAACACTTCCGACAGCGGCGTCTCGTGATCGAGACTTCCGTCGGCCGCGCGCTGCGCTTCGACGGCAATCGGGTCCGGCGCAAAACGGCCGGCGGCAACGGCCTCCGCATCGGCGAGCGCGATCACGCCGTCGACCGTGATGCGCGAGCGGATCTCCGGCCAGTCAAAGGCCTTGAGCAGCGGCTTTGGCAACGCAAGCCCGGACGTCTCGATCAGAATGTGATCGGGCCTGACCGGCCGCGCCAGCAACTTTTCCATGGTCGGTATGAAATCGTCGGCCACGGTGCAGCAGATACAGCCATTGGCGAGCTCGATAATGTTTTCTTCCGGACAATTGGCATCGGCGCAAGATTTGAGGATATCGCCATCGACGCCTTGGCTGCCGAACTCGTTGACGAGCACGGCAAGCTTCTTGCCATTGGGGTTTGCGAGGAGATGCTGGATCAGCGTCGTCTTGCCGGACCCGAGAAAACCGGTGACCACCGTGACTGGGATTTTTGCGAGCGTCATCATTCTGCGGCCTCGGGCACGACGGCGATGGGGGGAATGCGGGCAAGCGACTGCTTGCGGAAGATCTCCGGACGACTGCGCCAGGGCACGATACCGTCGGGCGTCCCGGCATACGCCGCGGCGCCTGCGATCACGTCGCCTGCATGAGCCTCCGACAGGCGCCCATAGACGTAGGACCAGCGGCCCGGCGCACTGAGCGCGACGGAACAGCCCTGGCTGCAGGCCGACAGGCATTCGACGGGAACCACATTGACGCCGTCCGGGACGCCAGCGTCGAGGATCGCACCGTGCAGCCGCTTGCCCGGGGTAGCTTCGCCCTCTGCGGGCGTCTCGCCGGCGCGGCAGGTGATGCAGACGTGAAGTGTGACAGTCATCGCCTCTTCCAGAATAAACAGCGGGAGGCGAAGAGGCGCGCGAAGCATTCTTGCGAAGGCTCGCTTCCCCGTCGCGGAACACCCCGTCCGCCGGTCCAAAACTTCCACGCTGGCAGGTCTCCCGGCTTGCGGAGCAGGGCTTTGCCCTTCGATCCCCGCCTTCCCGATCCCCAGGGGATCAGTGGCTTCGGGCATCTCTCCGGTCACGGTCGCGGGGGCGGCTGCATTTTGGACCCAAATCTCGCCGATTCGGACCCTATCGCATTCCCTCTTCGCCTGTCGTAGGACAGGAACCAACGCTGGCCCACCATTTGCCCCCGGCCGCCTCTTGTCAAGCCGAAGGACCCCGTCAGATGACGACTGAACCGGATAGCCAAACGGCCGCAGAAGCCGATGCCCACCACGCGACGAAAATGGCGAAGATCAAGGTCGCCCGCGATAAGATCATGGCGTCCAAGAGCGGCGAAAAGGGCCTGATCATCGTCCACACAGGCGCCGGCAAGGGCAAGTCCTCCTCAGCCTTCGGCATGATCGTGCGCTGTGTTGCCCACGGCTTCCCTTGCGCGGTCGTGCAGTTCATCAAGGGCGCCTGGGACACCGGCGAGCGGCGCCTGCTCACCGGCCAATTCGGCGACCTGTGCCAGTTCCACGCCATGGGCGAAGGTTTTACCTGGGAGACGCAGGACCGCGCCCGCGACATCGCCGCCGCACGCGCCGGATGGGAGAAGGCCAAGGAGCTGATATCAGATTCCAATCTGCGCATGGTCGTGCTCGACGAGATCAACATCGCGCTGCGCTATGATTATCTCGACATCGCAGAGGTCGTCGATTTCCTTAAGACGCAAAAGCCGCCTATGACGCATGTCGTGCTGACCGGTCGCAACGCCAAGGACGAACTGATCGAGATCGCCGATCTCGTCACCGAGATGACGCTGGTCAAACATCCGTTCCGGTCCGGCATCAAGGCGCAACCCGGCGTCGAGTTCTGAAGACACACGCGATGGCGCGCGCATTGATGATCCAGGGAGCCGGCTCGGACGTGGGCAAATCGCTTATCGTCGCCGGCCTCGCGCGCGTCTTCACGCGGCGCGGCCTGCGCGTGCTGCCCTTCAAGCCGCAGAACATGTCGAACAATGCAGCCGTCACCCTCGATGGCGGCGAGATCGGACGCGCACAAGCACTGCAAGCACTCGCCGCCGGCGCCGAGCCGCACACCGACATGAACCCGGTGCTGCTGAAACCCGAGACCGATATCGGCGCTCAGGTGATCGTTCATGGAAAACGCGTCGCCACCGCGCGCGCGCGCGAATACGCGGCGATGAAGCCGCAGCTGATGGGCGCGGTGCTGGAGAGTTTTGAACGCCTCAAGGCGCGTGCCGATCTCGTGCTGGTGGAAGGCGCCGGCAGCCCGGCCGAAGTGAATCTGCGCAAGGCCGACATCGCCAATATGGGTTTCGCGCGCAAGGCCGACGTGCCGGTCGTGCTGATCGGCGACATCGACCGCGGCGGCGTCATTGCCCAGCTTGTCGGTATCAAGACGGTGATCGATCCGGACGATGCCGCCATGATCCAGGGTTTTGTCATCAACAAGTTCCGCGGCGATCCCACGCTGTTCGACGACGGCTACCGGCTGATCGAAGCGAAAACATCATGGCGCGGTTTTGGCGTGCTGCCGTGGTTCGGCCGTGCCGGCGAGCTGCCGGCCGAAGACGCGCTGGGCCTGAGTGACGCGCGAAAGCCGGGACAATGCAAGATCGCCTGCCTCGCGCTGTCGCGGATCGCCAATTTCGATGATCTTGATCCGCTCAAGCTCGAGCCTGGTGTCGATCTCGTCATGGTGCGTCCGGGCGAAGCGATCCCCGGCGACGTCAGGCTCGTCATCATTCCCGGCTCGAAATCCACCCGCGGCGATCTCGCCTTCCTGGGCGCGCAGGGCTGGGACATCGATCTCCTGGCACATCACCGCAGAGGCGGCCATGTGCTCGGTCTCTGTGGTGGCTACCAGATGCTCGGGCGCAGCGTCGCCGACCCCGACGGCATCGAAGGTCCTGCAGGCGACACGCCGGGCCTCGGGCTTCTGGACGTCGCGACCGTGATGAGAGCGCAGAAGACACTGACGCGTGTTGCGGCGTTGCACGCCGCCACGGCTCAACCGATTCAGGCCTACGAAATCCACATCGGCCGCACTGACGGGCCGGATCGCGCCCGCCCGTTCGCGAAAGTCGACGGCGAGCCGGAAGGCGCGATCTCAAGCGATGGGCGCGTGCAGGGCAGCTATCTGCACGGCCTGTTCACATCCGACGATTTCCGCAAGGCGTATCTCGCAAGGCTCGACATTCCCGCGGGCGATGAGCCCTACCACGCCAGGATCGAGAGCGCGCTCGATGCGCTTGCCGATCACATCGAAACGCACCTAGATGTCGAAGGCCTGCTCGCGCTGGCGCGCTGAGTGCTTAACGTGAAAGCGCCTCGGCGAGACGTGTCCATTCCGTCTCGCTGCCGGGAAGTCCAAGGCGCAACCATGTCGGCTGCTGCGTGAAGACGCGGGACCAAATCCGGGCGGTCGCCAATTTTTCCTGCATGGCGAGCGCGTCGGGCATCTCATAGAGACGAAACAATGGCGTGCCGCCGACGAGCCTCCAGGTTTGCGATTGCACCATGGCATCGAGCCTGGCGCTATCCGCTGCAAGCCGTGCTGACGTTGCCTTGGCCCAAGCATCGTCAGCCAAGGCGCGGCAGCCGATCGCGATCGCCGCTCCAGAGACCGGCCAAGGGCCGATGGTCGCGGCGAGATTGGCGATGTCGGACGCGTCGCCAAGCGCGAAGCCGAGACGCAGGCCCGCAAGCCCGTAAAACTTTCCGAATGAGCGCAGGATCAACAGCCCGGGCCGCCCCGCTTCCGAAGCGAGCGACCCATGCGGAACCGCATCGGCAAAACTTTCGTCGATCACGAGGCGGTCGACGCGCGGCAGCAGCGCCAGCAGATCGTCTGGTTCATGACACCGGCCGTCGGGATTGTTGGGATTGACGACGATGGCGAGGTCCGCACCTGCCAGCGCATCGAGCTCGCCGACCTCTGCGACATTCCAGCCGGCAGCCGATAGCACCGCGGCATATTCATTGTAGGTCGGCGCGAGGATGCGCGCCCGGCCGCGCGGCGCAAGTTGCGGCAACCGTTGAATGGCGGCCTGCGCGCCGCCCATCGCGACAACCGGCGCGCTCGTGTTATAGGCGTGCTGCGCGGCCCGATGCAGCGCCTCGATATCGGACCTCGAAGGCAGCAGGCTCCATGCGCGCATGCTCACTTCGCTGACTGGATATGGCAGCCGGTTGATCCCGGTCGACAGGTCGATCCAGTCCTCCGCGCGTCCACCAAAACGCCGCTGGGCTAGGTCCAGATTTCCACCGTGCTCGCGCATGCGATGTTCTTTCACGCGAAAGCCAGGATCGCAAGCACGCCGGCCAGCAACACCATGGCGCGGCGGTAGATCGTCAGCCCGTGAACGATGTCCGCGGCGAGCGGATCGCGTGCGGCTTCGTTCAGCCACGGCTCGCTCGTGACGCTGCCATGATAGATCCGAGGACCGCTGAGCCGCACGCCGAGCGCGCCGGCCATGGCCGCTTCCGGCCAGCCGGCATTGGGGGATCGATGACGACGCGCATCGCGCGTCATGCACGACAACGCTTCGGGTCGCCGCGGCGCCAGCAGCACGAACAGACATCCGGTCAGCCGCGCCGGAATGAAGTTGGCGACATCGTCGATCCGTGCAGCAGCCCAACCGAACGCCTCGTGGCGTTCAGTGCGATGGCCGATCATGGAGTCCAGCGTGTTGATCGCCTTGTAGCCGAGGATGCCGGGCAGGCCGAACAGCGCACCCCAGAGCACCGGCGCCACGATGCCGTCCGAGGCGTTTTCCGCCAGGCTCTCGATCGCCGCGCGCGCGATACCGGCTTGGTCGAGCGCGGCCGGATCGCGGCCGACGATGCGCGAGACAGCCTCTCGCGCAGCGGCGATATCACCGGCCAGCAAGGGTATTGCGACCGCTGCGACATGATCGTGCAACGAGCGCAAAGCGAGCAGCGGCCAGGCGAGCATGCCCACCAGCACGAGCCGCATCCAGCCCCAGGTCAGCAACGATTGAAGCGCCCAGCCGAGCGCGGCGGCGAGTGCAATCACGACAAGTGCCCCGGCCGTACCGGCGGCACGGCGAAGCGCAGGCGGATCGGAGGACCTATTCCAGGCGGAATCGACGGCCGCGATCAGCCGCCCGAGCCAGGTCACGGGATGGCCGATCCGCGCGAACAGCCATGACGGCCAGCCCAGAAGGGCATCCACCGCCATCGCCACCGCCATCGCACCCGCAAAACCCACATGCGCCTCCCGTCCCGCCCCTGTTGCGCAAACCACGGTCCGGGTGCAAGCCCCCGTCTGCGGATTTCGGCTTTGTCTTTGGCCACGTTTGGTGATTAGTGCTGGCCGCAGGAGACCCTATGGCCGTCATTTTGATCACGGGCGGAGCACGATCGGGCAAGAGCAAGCGCGCGGAAAGCCGCGCACGCGCTTTTCCCGGCCAGCCGGTTTATGTCGCGACGGCCGAGGCGCTCGATGCCGAAATGGAAGCGCGCATCGCAACCCATCGGCGGCGACGTGGAACCGACTGGATCGAGCGCGAGGTGCCGCTCGATCTCGTCGCCACGCTGGTCGCAACCGACGGCAGCGGCCCAAGGCTGGTCGATTGCCTGACGCTGTGGCTCTCCAATCTGATGCACGCGGAACGCGACTGGTCCCACGAAGTGACGGAGCTCGCCGCTACCCTGCCCCGCCTCAAGAGCCCCGTCGTTCTCGTCACCAACGAGGTTGGCCTCGGCATCGTCCCCGACAATGCGCTGGCGCGCAGCTTTCGCGATGCTGCCGGAATCATGAACCAGATCATCGCTGATGTCGCCGACGAGGTCGAATTCGTTATCGCCGGCCTGCCGATGAAGCTGAAATGATGCCGCGCGCCGAAGTTCTCAAAGACATCATCACCGATCTCAGGATCGCGACAACGTTCGTTGCGATTTTTCCGGTCGGATCGCCGAAGCCCGTTGATGATGGTGCGATTGCACGCGCGACCTGGGCGCTGCCCGTCGCCGGATTGTTGGTGGGGTTGGCTGGCGCTGCGGCCTACGCAATCGCGAGCAAGCTGGGATTGACGCCCGGCCCCGCCGCCCTGCTCGCGCTGGCCACGACGACGCTCATCACCGGCGCGCTGCACGAGGACGGACTTGCCGATGCCGCCGATGGGCTTGGCGGCGGACGGACGCGCGAGCGCAAGCTCGATATCATGCGCGACAGCCGGATCGGCAGCTATGGCGCCTGCGCGCTGGTTCTGTCGTTTGGCCTGCGCTGGAGCGCGCTCGCGGCGATCGCCAATCCGTGGTTGGTGACGCTGGCGCTCGCATCCGCGCATGCCGGGGCGCGTGCGGGCGTTCCGGCCTTCATGTCGCTGGTGCCGCCGGCGCGGCTTGACGGGCTCTCCGCAACCGCCGGAGCGCCACCGGGCCGCAGCGTCGCCATCGCGTTCGGCATCGGAACGCTCTGTCTTGCAATTGCGCTCGGGCCGGGCAAGGCGCTGGCCAGCCTCGTCCTGCTCTCGCTCGCTGGACTGATCCTCGCGCGGCTTGCCATCCGCCAGATCGGCGGGCAAACCGGCGACATCCTCGGCGCTTTCGAGCAGACCGGCGAGATCCTGATCCTGCTGGTCGCCGCAGCCAGCCTTTACGCGGGAGGATGAGTTGATGGTCGCGTTCGACGACACCTTCCGCCGGCACTTGCGCGAGCTGTTCGTGTGGCGCCGCGACGTGCGCCGCTTTTGCGCCGATCCGCTGCCGGATGGCGCGATCGCGCGGCTGATCGAGACGGCGTGCCTTTCGCCATCGGTCGGCCTGAGCCAGCCTTGGCGCTTCGTCACCATCGATGATCCCGCAAGGCGCCGCGCCGTGATCGACGATTTCAAGGCCTGCAACGCCGATGCGTTGAGTTGCTATGCCGGCGAACGCGCGGCGCGCTACGCCGGTCTGAAACTGTCGGGCCTCGAACAAGCGCCTGGCCACCTCGCCGTGTTCGCCGACAAGGCGAGCGATGTCGGCCATGGCCTCGGCCGCGCGACCATGCCCGAGACAACCGAATATTCCGTGGTGGCCGCGATCACCGCGATGTGGCTCGCCGCGCGCGCCGAAGGCATCGGGCTCGGCTGGGTCTCGATCCTGAGCCCGGACCGCATCCACACCATCCTCGACGTGCCCGGCACCTGGAAATTCATCGCCTATCTCTGCATCGGCTACCCCGAGGCCGAATGCGACCAGCCCGAGCTGGAGAAGGCGAAGTGGGAACACCGGCGCGGTCCGGACGAGTTCACGCTGCGGCGCTAGCGCTCAGTTCGCCCGGGAGCGACGGCGCGCAACAGCTTCGTCCTCACGGCCAAACAGCTCGACGAGAAAATCGATGAAGAGCCGCACCTTGACCGACAGATGCCGCGTCGGCGGATAGACCGCGTAGAGCGCGAGCGGCGGGGCAGAATAATCCTCCAGCACGGTGCGCAGCTCGCCGTTCCTTAACGCGTCGACGGCGATGAACTCCGGCAGCAGCGCCAGTCCCCTGCCCTTGATCGCGACGTCACGCAGCACTTCGGCATTGTTGACGCAGAGCGACCAGGCCGGCTGGATCCAGTGATCGCCGTCGGCGCCGGTGAGCTTCCACTGATTGCCGGTCAGCAGAAAGCCGTAGGTCAGCGAGGCGTGCTCGCGCAAATCCTGCGGATGCTTTGGCGTGCCGTGACGCGCGAGATAATCCGGCGACGCGCAGATCATCCGCGCGACAGCCACGATCTTGCGAGCGATCAGGCTCGAGGACTCCAATTCCGCGATCCGCAAGGTCACGTCAAAGCCGTCCTGCACGGGATCGAGCAGGTCGTCGCTGAGCACGAGCTGAAGCTGAAGCTCGGGATATTTTTCCAAGAACTCGGCGAGCACCGGCCCGAGCCGCATGGTGCCGAACGACATCGGCGCGTTGACGCGCAAGAGGCCCCTCGGCGCCGATTGGGCTTGCGTCACCGCCTGATCGGCGGCCTCGATCTCCGAAAGGATCACGACGGCGCGCTCGAAATATTGCTGGCCGCTCTCGGTGGGGCTCGCCTGCCGCGTGGTCCGGTTCAGGAGCTGCACGCCCAGGCTCTGCTCGAGGTCGGCGATGTATTTGCTGATCGCCGAGCGCGACAGCCGGAGCTGGCGGCCGGCATCGGCAAAACTGCCGCTTTCGACCACCTTCACGAAGGCCCGCAGGCTGGCCACCTTATCCAAGCGCGGGTTCTCGCGATTGGTTCCAAATCGTAGACATAGACGTCATGTTTGCATGGATTGTCTCCAATCCAAAGCGGAACGATATTTCCGCCCAGAGCAAGACCCGCTCCCCGAACTTTGGAGGACGACGATGTCCGGACTGCACCATGTCACCGCGATTGCCGGCGATCCCATCAGGAATTTCGGTTTCTACACAAGCGACCTCGGCCTGCGCTTCGTCAAGAAGACCGTCAATTTCGACGACCCCGGCACCTATCATTTCTACTACGGCGATGAGACCGGCCGGCCCGGCACCATCCTGACCTTCTTCCCCTGGGCTGGAGCGCCGGCCGGACGCCGCGGCGTCGGCGAGACCCATCAGACCGCCTTCCGCGTGCCGCAGCGCTCGCTCGGCTATTGGACGCAGCGCTTCATCGAGAAGGGCATCGCTTACGAGGCGCTGGAAAAGCGCTTTGGCGAAGCCGTGCTGCCGTTCACCGATCCGGACGGGATGGCGCTCGCACTGGTCGGCATCCCCGGTGCCGAGAACGAGCCGGGCTGGAGCAACGGCGACGTCCCCGCCGAGCATGCGATCCGCGGCTTCCATGGCGTGACGCTGCTGCTCGATAGCGCGGCCAAAACGGCCGCCGTCCTCACCGATGTGTTCGGTTTCAAGGAGACGGGTCGCGAGGGTTCGGTGATCCGCTTCAAGGCGGCCGGCGATTTGCACGGCAGTGTCGTCGACATCTACGAGGCCAAGGGCTTTTTGCGCGGGCATCAGGGTGGCGGCTCGGTGCACCACATCGCGTTCCGCGCGGCCGATGACGCCGAGCAGGGCCAGATGGCCGAGAAGCTCGTCTCTCATCACGGCCTGCATCCGACCGAGCAGCGTGACCGCAACTACTTCCGTTCGGTCTATTTCCGCGAGCCCGGCGGCGTGCTGTTCGAGATCGCGACCGATATCCCCGGCTTCGCCGTCGACGAACCGGTCGCGACGCTGGGACGCGACCTGAAGCTGCCGGGTTTCCTCGAAGCCCATCGCAAGCAGATCGAGGACGTGCTGCCGAGCCTGGAAGAGAGCGTGTCATGACCGAGAGTTCATTCATCCATCGTTTCGAGCCCGCGCGCGACGCGGGCTCGCCCCCGCTGTTGCTGCTGCACGGCACCGGCGGCGACGAGAACGACCTGCTCGGGCTCGGCAAGATGATCTCGCCCGGGGCCGCCCTGCTCTCGCCGCGCGGACGCGTGCTGGAGCACGGCATGCCGCGCTTCTTCCGCCGTCTCGCAGAGGGCGTGTTCGACGAGGTGGACGTGCGCCGCCGCGCGCTCGAGCTCGGCGAGTTCGTCAACGAGGCGCGGCAACGCTACGGCATCGCCGCGCCGGTCGCGGTCGGCTTCTCCAACGGCGCGAACATCGCAGCAGCGCTGTTGCTGCTGAAGCCGGACGTTCTCGCCGGCGCGATCCTGCTGCGCGCGATGGTGCCGCTGTCGGATCCGCCCAAGGCCGAACTTGGCGGCAAGCCGGTGCTGCTGCTGTCAGGGCAAGCCGATCCGATCGTGCCCGCAAGCAACTCGGCAAAGCTCGCCGCACTGCTGTCGGAAGCGGGAGCCGGCGTGACCCACAAGGTCCTGCCGGCAGGCCACCAATTGTCACAAGCCGACGTGACGCTCGCCCGCGACTGGATCGGCAAGGTGACGGCGGAAGCGGCCTGATTCCGAGAAGCGACGCGGGCCGCCGCCCTGCCGAACATCATATTTCTGGAAAACAACCCCATGCACAGTAGGCGGCGGCAGCAAAATCAACGGCTTACGTGTGCAGGCGATGAGCCGGTTTGACTCGTCGGGCAAAACAGGGGCATAATGCGATTATTCCGAAATCGCCGGCTGTACGAGATGAAGCTATCGTGATTGCCACTTGCGTCAGTTCGCGGGATGTCTCAATTCTACCGCTGCCGATCCCGGTTAGAAAACGGAGGCAATCAATGGCAACGACAGTAAAGCAGATGCTTGAAGCGGCCCAGTCCGCGGTTCCGAAGATCAGCTCTGATCAAGCCGCCGATATGATCAACGCGGGCAACACTCTGGTTTTGGACGTTCGAGATGCACCTGAAGTGGCCGCCAGCGGCAAGATCGCGGGCGCACTGAATGTGTCACGCGGAATGCTGGAATTTCGAGCGGACCCAGAGTCTCCTTACCATGACAAGAATTTTGATAAGAACAAAACGGTGATCCTTTATTGCGCTTCTGGCGGACGCGCGGCACTCGCGGGTAAGTTGCTTAAGGATATGGGTTACGAAAATGTCTACAACGTAGGAGGGTTCAAAGACTGGACCGGAGCCGTCGAGAAATAGGAGTTCGGGGATCGGCCACGCAGCGTGCAAGCGTGATCGACGCGCGGTCAGGCTACCTTAGTGCAGCGTCTGGTCAGGAGCGCACGCTCCCCTCATAAGCGCCAGCTCGTACTCTAACTGCTCATTGAGGAGCATGAGCGCTCGAAGCGCATCGCGCAGATCACCGTCACAAGCGGCGACGATCTCATCGACTGCCAGCTCATATTGATCCAGAGCAAAATTGGTGCGTTGACGTCGCATGGCAACGACATACAAACAGAAACGTAAGTTGATCGTGCCGACCCGCCGGTGATTTCCCCGCAATTCACAGCCTGCTGGGGCTGCCAGTTTGCTCTCGATTATCAAATCTAAATCCGCCCAGCCATCCAACAAGCTAAGCTGTCGAGAGGACCGAACATTCATGATCGTGGGGGCGACATGTACGAAGTCTATCACAGTGACAGGCGCGATTTGCTGGTTCTAAGCACCGGCGCGGCACTACCCGTCTTTTGCTATAAGAAGAAATGGCGCAAGACCAGAAGAAGGGTCCGGAAAGTCAGCGACGAGATCAAGTCAGCCGTTCAGAGACAGGGCTATTACGTCCGGAGCTTGCGTGCTGCCAAGGAGCCTTTGAGGCGTCTCGCTCCGCGAATTCAACTGCGTGATTCATATGCGGAGACAGACCCCTCACCGGTGTGAGTTTGTATCAACCAGCGTTGCTGCCCTGTCCCACAAGGGCAGGGCCATCGCAGATGGCATTTTGGGCGGTGTGAGCGCGCGCCTCGTCCTTCGAGACGCGCGCAAGAGCGCGCTCCTCAGGATGAGGCTAAGTAGCATCGGCACCCGTCGAATTTGCTGCCCCGTGCTCCGACCTCATCCTGAGGGCCCGCCAAAGGCGGGCGTCTCGAAGGATGGCCACAGAGAAATCTGCCTCATATGTGATTGGGCCCTACCCACAAGGGGGAGAGGGCACAACAACGGGCACGGGCTGACTCGCTCCCCTACTCCCAGGACCACGTCGAGAAATCGTTCTCGAACTGCGGGACTTCCTTCCAGACGCCTTTCAGCTTCTTGCTGATGACGGTGGGCCATTGCGGCTGGAATAGATAGGCGGAGACTGCGTCGGTTGCCAGCATGCGCTGGGCGTCGCCGAGGAGTTTGGCACGCGCCGTATCATCCGGGGTCGACACGATCTGCTTGTACAGTGCGTTGAAGGCGGCGTTGTTGTAGCCGAGGTAATAGTCGGGCTCCGTGATCTTGACGAGGTCGAACGGCTCGACATGGCTGACGATGGTGAGGTCGAAATTATGCGGGCCGTTGGGCGCGAACACCTGCGACAGCCATTGCGCCCATTCGACGTTCTCGATCTTGGCGATGATGCCGACCTTGGCAAGCTGGGCTGCGACGATTTCGCCGCCTTGCCGCGCATAGGGCGGCGGCGGCAGCTTCAGCGACAGCTCGATCGGCGCGGTGATTCCGGCCTCGGCCAGCAGCTTCTTGGCCTTCTCGGGATCGTAAGGGTTGATGCCGGTGGTATCGACATAGCCGAGCGATCCCGGCGTGTAGAAGCTGCCGATCGGCGTACCGAATCCTTCGACGGCACCCTCGATGATCGCCTTGCGGTCGATCGCAGCGAGAATGGCGCGGCGAACGCGGACGTCGTCGAGCGGCTTCTTCCGATGGTTGATGGCGACGATGGTCTTGGCCTTGGAGCCGCCGATCAGCACCGTGAAGCGCGGGTCGGCCTTGAACTGGGCAACGACGCGGGTCGCGATGCGCGGAAACGCGTCCACGTCGCCCGACAGCAGCGCAGCCGCCTGCGCGGCCGGATCGGAGATGAAGCGGATCGTCACCTTGGAGAGCTTGATCGCCGAGGCATTGCGATAGTCAGCCCATTTGTTGAGCGTGATCGAGGAGCCCTTGGCCCAGGCGCCAAGCTGGTAAGGCCCGGTCCCGACCGGCTGCGTCACATTGGTCGGCGCGCTTTTCGGCTCGACGATCGAGGCACTTGCCTGCCCCAACAAGAACGGGAAGTTCGGCTCGGCGTTTTTCAGGGTGATCACGACCGTGTCGGCATCGGGCGTGGCAATGGACTCGAAGCTCTGGAACAGGCTCTTGTCCTTGTTGGTGCTGGTGGCGACGGCATTGCGCTCGAACGAGAACTTCACCGCGGCGGAATCGAACGGCTCGCCATTGTGGAATTTGACGCCCTTGCGCAGCTTGAAGGTGTAGGTCTTCAAATCCGGCGAAGCCGTCCAGCTCTCCGCCAGCAGCGGCGAGGTGGAGCCGTCCTCGTTGATCTTGGTCAGCGTCTCATAGATGTTGTAGAGGGTGACTTCGGCAATCGCCGCGGCGGCGGCGTTGGTGGGATCGAGCCCGGGGGGCTCCAGCGTCATGCCCATGACGACGCTGTCCTTCTTGCCTTGCGCCAGCACCGGCAGCGGTGCGGCAGCGAACGCAGCGGCAAACGCGACGACGAATAGTTTCCTGAACATGCGTAACTCCCCGGCCTTGTCTGGTCCCAGCCTACGCCAATCCCGCCCCGGACACTAACCTTCCATGCCCGCTTGCGGCAACGCCATCACGCCTTCCGCCTTGTGGCAGGCGGCGAGATGGGCCTCGCCGACCCTGCGTAACTCAGGCGCGGCCTCGCGGCAATGCTGGTCGGCGAGCGCACAACGGGCGACATAGGGACATCCGGTTCCGGCCGCCGATTGCGACGCGATCGCCTGGGCTCCGCGCCGGCGCCGGCCGCCGCCGGCACGCGCTCGCGGCACGGCCTCCAGCAACGCACGGGTATAGGGATGGGCGGCGCGTTCGAACAAATCCTCCGGCCGGCCCTGCTCGACGATCCGGCCGAGATACATCACGGCGACCTCGTCGCAGAGATAATCGACGACGGCGAGGTCGTGGCTGATCAGGACGTAGCTCAGGCCGAACTGCTCCTGGAGGTCCTGCATCAGGTTCAAGACCTGCGCCTGCACCGAGACGTCCAGCGCCGAGACCGGCTCGTCGGCGACGATCAGCTTCGGCTGGGTGATCAGCGCGCGCGCGATCGCGATGCGCTGGCGCTGGCCGCCGGAAAACTCGTGCGGATATTTGTCCATGTCGGCATCGCGCAAGCCGACCTGCCGCAGCACCGCGGCGACGCGGTCGCGGAACGTGGTGCGGTCGGCCTCCTCCAGCACGGTGAGAGGTTCGGCGACGATGCGTGCGATGGTCTGGCGTGGATCGAGCGAGCCGTAGGGATCCTGGAACACCATCTGGAAATCGCGCCGCGCGCGGCGCAGCTCGTCTGCGGAGATCTGGTTGAGGTCGCGCCCGAGCATGGCGACCTGCCCTGATGTGGGCCGCTCCAGCGCCATCACCACCCGCGCGAAGGTCGACTTGCCCGAGCCGGACTCGCCGACAATCCCAAGGCTCTTGCCGGCAGCGACCTGCACGCTGACGCCGTTGAGCGCGCGCACCTGCCCCGGCGGACGGAACAGGCTTTCGCGCGGCAGCGTATAGCGCTGCTCGAGATTCTTCACGTCGAGAAGCGGCCCGGTGCTCATGCGGACAGCGCTCCGACGCGATCGGCCATCGAAACATCCGTCCTGATGCAGCGGACGCCATGGCCGGGTCCGACTTCGACCAGCGGCGGAAGTGCGGCGCGACATCGATCGATCACGAGCGGACAACGATCGGAAAAAGTGCAGCCGGAGGGCAGATCGGCGAGCTCCGGCACCGTGCCCGAGATCGTCGTCAGCCGCGTTCCCTTGCGCGCGCCGAGCTTCGGCCGGGCGCGGAACAGGCCCTGCGTGTAGGGATGCCCCATCCGCCGGAACACCTCGTCGGTCGGCCCGCTCTCGACGACGGTGCCGCCATACATCACCATCATGCGCTGCACGTTCTCGGCGATGACGCCGAGATCGTGCGAGATCAGGATCATCGACATGCCGCGTTCCTCGACGAGATCGGCGATGAGATCGAGGATCTGGCCCTGGATGGTGACGTCGAGCGCGGTGGTCGGCTCGTCCGCGATCAAGAGATCGGGCTCGCAGGCGAGCGCCATCGCGATGGTGACGCGCTGACGCTGGCCGCCGGAAAACTGGTGCGGATAGGCATCGATGCGCTTGGCAGGATCCGGCAGCCCGACCCGGTCGAGCAAGGCGATCGCCTCCCGCCGTGCCTGTGCGGCCGAATAGTTCTTGTGACGCCGCAACGGCTCGGCGACCTGATGGCCGATCGTGTGCATCGGGTTGAGCGCGGTTATCGGCTCCTGGAAGATCATGCTGATGCGGTTGCCGCGCAGACCGCAATAATCAGCATCCGACAGTCCGATGAGCTCGCTGCCGTCGAGCTTGATGCTGCCCGAGACCACGGCGCTGTCCGGCAACAACCCCATCAGCGACAGCGCGGTGACCGACTTGCCGCAACCGGATTCGCCGACCAGCCCGAGCGTCTCGCCGCGCTTGAGGGCGAAGCTGACGCCGCGCACGGCCTGCGCCGGCCCGCGGCTGGTGTTGAGGCGGACGCCGAGATTGACGACGTCGATCAGCGGCATGGTTGCGGGATCAGCCATCGTCATCGCTCCCGCGCCAGTCGGGGATCGAGCAGATCACGCAAGCCGTCGCCGAGAAGGTTGAGGCCGAGCACGGCAATCGCGATCGCGGCGCCCGGATAGACCGCCAGCATCGGCGACTGGAACAGCAGCGTCTGCGCATCATTGAGCATCCGTCCCCAGGACGGCTGCGGCGGTTGGGTGCCGAGGCCGAGATAGGACAGCGCGGCTTCGGCCAAAATTGCGAGCGCGAACTGGATGGTGGCCTGCACGATCAGGATCGACAGGATGTTGGGCAGCACATGCTCGATGGTGATGCGGAATTTGCCCTTCCCCGCGGCGCGCGCGGCCAGCACGAATTCGCGCGCCCAGATCGCGTTGGCCGAGCCGCGCGTCAGCCGGGTCAGCGTCGGAATCTGGAAAATGCCGATCGCAATGATCGAGGTCACCATGCCCGGCCCCACCACCGCCGCCAGCATGATCGCGGAGAGCACAGCCGGAAAGGCGAAGGTGAAGTCGGAGAAGCGCATGATGATCTCTTCGGTCCAGCCGCGGCGGGCCGAGGCGATCAGGCCGAGGCAGACGCCGAAGCTGAGGCCGATGCTGACAGCGATGATGCCGACCATGATGGTGGAACGGGCGCCGGCCAGCAGCAGCGAGACGATGTCGCGGCCGAAGGAATCGGTGCCGAGCCAGTGCGCCGCGGATGGCGGCCGGAGCTTCGAGGCGATGTCGATCTCATAGGGCGACCACGGCGTCCACAGCAGCGAGAGCAGCGCCGAACCGATCACCACAAGCACCAATGCACCACCCAGCGTGAAGCTGCGATGCCGCAGCGCCCTGCGCCAAAAGCCCGTGGCGGGAGGCGTCGGCGCGGTTGCCGTCGGCAGTCCGACCGCGGTGGCGAGCGGATCACTCACAGATCGTGCACCTTGATGCGCGGGTCGACGAAGGCATAGAGCACATCGACCACGAAATTGACGATGACGACCATGGCAGCCAGCAGCATCACGCAATTGCGCACCACGATCAGGTCGCGGTTGGCGATCGACTGGAAGATCAGCCGGCCGAGGCCCGGCAGGTAGAACACGTTCTCGATCACGATGGTGCCGGCGAGCAGATTGGCGAATTGCAGCCCCATCACCGTCATGACCGGGATCATGGCGTTGCGCAGCACGTGGCTCCACAGCACTTCGCGCTTGCCGAGGCCCTTTGCGCGCGCGGTGCGGACGAAATCTTCACGCAGCACCTCGAGCACGGCGGAGCGCGTGACCCGCGCGAGAATCGCGGCCTGCACCACCGCCAGCGAGACCGCCGGCAGCAGCAGCGACTTGATGCCGGGCCAGACGCCCTCGTCCCAGCCAGCAAAGCCGCCGGCCGACAACCATTGCAGCCGCACCGAGAACAGCAGCACCAGGAGGATCGCAAACCAGAAGTTCGGCAGCGCGATGCCGATTTGCGTCAACGACATCACCCCGACATCGCCGAGCTTGTTGTGGTTGGCGGCGGTGTAGATGCCGGCCGAGAGCGCCAGCGTCACCGTGATCAGCATCGACATGATCGCAAGCGGAACGGTCAGCGCCAGCCGCTCCGCGATCAGGCTCGCGACCGGCGTGCCGTAGACATAGGAGTTGCCGAGATCGCCGATCAGCAGCCCCTTGATCCATTGCAGATAGCGAATAGCCAGCGGCTGGTCGAGCCCGAGCTTGACGGTGAGGGCCCGCACCGCGTCCGGCGACGCATCAGCCCCCATCAGCATCTGCGCGGCATTGCCGGGAAGCGCGTCCAGCACCAGGAAGATGATCACGGAGGCGCCGACCAGCGTCGCCAGCAAGGTCAGCAGACGTCGGAGGACAAATACGCTCATGCACGCTCGGTTTCAGGGCTCATCCGCGGCACGATCAACATGTCCGGACGCCCGACGCAAGTGCTTTAGAATGCCAGGAGGGTGCTCGGCCTGCATGGTTCGAGACGCCCGCTTTGGCGGGCTCCTCACCATGAGGGGTTACCGTTTCGCCGCAAACCGAGACCTCATCCTGAGGAGCCCGCCCAAAGCGGGCGTCTCGAAGGATGGCCACAAGCAAAGTGTCTTTCCCGAACCCCATCTCAGCCGGGCCAGCGGGAGAGAAGGTCGGTTGACGCCTCGAACAGGGCGCTGACGCGCAGCAACTCGGCATCGGCGCGGAAGCGGCCGACGAGCTGAAGCCCGATCGGCAGGCCATCGCTCCCGAAGCCGCAAGGCAGACTGATCGCGGGATGGCCGGTCATGTTGAACGGCATGGTCCAGGGGAACCAATGCGGTCGGACGCTGTCGAAATGCCGGCCGTCGATCTCGATGGTGCCGAACAGGTCCTGGTCGATCGGCAGCGCGGTGCGGGTGAGGGTCGGCATCGCCAGCAGGTGGCCGCGCGCCAGCAGGGATTGCACCCGGCGGAACAACGCGGTCCGCGCGAACATAGCCTCCTGGTATTCGACCCCGCTGACATTGGTCGCCAGCGCGACCTGCTTGACGAAGGCTTCGCTCAGGGCGTCGCCGTGCTCGGCTACGAGCTTCGCAAAGCGCGTGCGCCAGACCGTGTGGTTGATGGCGCGCCAGGTCGGCTCGATGTCGAAACCGTCGCCGGAGAATTCCTCGAGCTCGGCACCCAGGCTCGCGAGCCGATCGAGGCTCGCCTTGAAGGCCGCCACAACGTCCGAAGACACTGGACGGCCGGACGGCGAGACACAGAACAGGATCTTCTGCCCGCGCAGATCGCCGCGCGGGGCGGCGGTGCCGATGAAATCGGGCACGGGCACGCCGATCGACCAGGGATCGCAGGCATCCTCGCCGGCCATCGCCTGCATCATCAGCGCGGTATCGGCGACATCGCGCGTCATCGGCGTGACATAGGTCTGGTTGCCGAAGGCATCGAGCGCCTGGCTGTGCGCGATCACCCCGTTGCTCTGCTTCAGTCCGACCACGCCGTTGCAGGCCGCGGGAATGCGCGTCGAGCCGCCGCCATCGGTCGCGATCGCCAGCGGCGCGATGCCGCTGGCAACGGCCACCGCCGCACCGCCGCTGGAGCCGCCGGACGACCGCCGCGCGTCCCATGCATTGCGGGTGCGGCCGAACAGCGGCGCATCGGTCAGGCACTTGCTGCCGAATTCCGGCGTCGTGGTCTTGCCGATCAGGATCGCGCCCTCACTGCGCAGCTTTGCGACTGCGACCGCATCCTCGGTCGGCACATTGTCCTTGTAGGGAACGGCGCCGAACGTGGTGGTCACGCGCCTGGTGTTGACGATGTCCTTGACGGTGACGGGAATGCCGTGCAGCAGGCCGAGCGGCTCGCCAGCCATCAGCTTGCGCTCGGCGGCGCGCGCCTCGGCCATCGCCTCGTCGCCGCAGATCGTGATGAAGCAGTTCAGCTCGGGCTGGAGGGCTTCGGCGCGCGCGAGCACGGCGCGGGTGACCTCGACGGGGGACATCTCCCTTGCAGCAAAGAGGCCGCGCAGTTCGGTTGCGGACAGCAGGCAGGGATCGCCGTTCATTGTCAGATCACGCTCCGAAGCCGGCCCTCATTGGCCGATAGCATTGACAGGGAGAATGACACTTCTGTTAACTCAGCGTCCAATACGATTTTGATGGCCAACCCATACGTTTTCGGTATGCCTATGGATCTTCGCCGGCTCCGCTACTTCGTCGCCGTGGCCGAGGCGCGCAGCGTCGGCAAGGCCGCCGAACGGCTGCGGATGGCGCAGCCGCCGCTCTCGGTCCAGATCCGCAAGCTCGAGGCCGAGATCGGCGCGCCGCTGTTCCGTCGCGGCACGCACGGCATGGACCTGACCGAGGCGGGCCAGGCGCTGCTGGCGCGCGCAGGGGAAGCACTCGCACTTGCGGCCGACGGCGCCGAAGCCGCGCGTGCGGTGGCCTCGGGACGGCGCGGGCGGTTGTCGGTCGGCTACATGATCGTGCTGGGCAATGCGGTGCTGCCGCGACTGATCCCCGAGTTGCGCCGGTCCGTGCCCGGTGTCGACCTCGAATTCGCCGAGCTCAGCGCATCGACGCGCGAGGCGCGGCTGCTCGACCGCAGCGTCACCGTCGCGCTGTGCATGCCGGCGATCCATCATCCCGAAATTCAGGTGGCGCGGATCGGCGCGCAGCCGCTCATGCTGGCGATGCCGATCCGCTCGCCGCTCGCCCGCCTGGGCGCGGTGCCCTTGGCGAAATTGCAGGGCCGTCCGCTGATTGCGCTGCCGCCGCCGGACCAGGACCCCGCCTCCTCCGCGGTTGCCGCCGTGCTGCGGCGACACCAGATCGTGATGCCGATCGCCAGCCGGGTGGAGACGGTGCATGCGGCGATGAGCCTGGTCCTGGCCGGTGAAGGTCTTGCGATCCTGCCGGCCTGCGCCAGTCTCGCGGCGCCGCGCGGAGTCGTGTTCAGGCGGCTGCGCGATGCCACCGATTCCATCGACATCGCGGTGTGCTGGCGCCGGGATTCCGAGAGCCCGCTGGTCCGCACCTTGCTCAAATGCGCCGAGAAGGTGGTCGCGCGGCTGTGAGGCGGATTACCAGCTCCATGTGATCTCGCGACTCCACGGCGGATCCGCGCCCGGGCGGGTGCAGGTCAGGCCGGCGCAATTGGCGGCAAAGGACAGCGCGCGGCGGAGCTCATCTGCGCTGATATCCTTCAGTTGCTGCCGAGCGAGACGTCTCTGCTTGTGCAGCGCGAACAGCAGCGCGGCCTGAAAACTGTCGCCGGCACCGATGGTGTCGGCGACCTCGATCTTCGGCGCAGGGACTTCGACAGGGCCGGCTTTCGCATGCCAGGCGATGGCGCCGTTGTTGCCGCGCGTGATGACGACGAGGCTCGCGCCCTGCCCCAGCATTGCGTTTGCCCGTTGCTGATAAGGCTCGTCGCCATAGAGGTAGGCGAAGTCGACGTCGGACATCTTGATGAGATCGGCAGTCCCGGCGAACTCGGCCATCCGTGCAAGATAGGCCGGCTTGTCCTTGACCAGATTGGGCCGGCAGTTCGGATCGAGCGAGATCGTCGATAACGCCCGCGCATCCGCGATCAGCGCTTTGGTCTCTGCCGCGCCCTGGTCGTTCACGAGCGTGGTCGAGCCGACATGGAGAGCTTCGACCGTGTCAAAGGGAATGGACCCGCGCCGATAAGTCCAGTTCCGCGTCGCCGTCTCGGCATCATAAAAGGCATAGTGCGACTCGCCCGCAACAATTTGCACGAAAGCGAGTGTGGTCTGATGATCGCTGCGGGTGGCGAGACCGAGATCGACATGAGAGGCGGCGGCATGGTCGGCGATCATGCGTCCGAACATGTCGATTGAGATACCGCCGAGGAAGCCGGTGGGTGCGCCTAGGCGCGCCATGCCGATTGCGACGTTAAGGCAGGAGCCGCCGACCGCCGGCATCACCGCCTCGCGTCCATTAGCGTTTCGGGTCGGCACGAAATCGATCAGCGCATCGCCGCAGGAAATCAGCATCCGTCTCAACCTCTGGCGATGTCGCGCATCGCGGCACGGCTGCCGCGATCGACCTCGCGCAGCAGCTTGTAGACGTCGCGCTTGCGGGCGTGAAACGCAGCCATGTCCGGCGCGGTCGGCTCGCTCTTGCCTCCCAGCGCCGACATTTTCGCCATGGTCTCGCCGATCGAAACACAGGCGCCGCCGGCTACCGCCCCGAGCATCGCGGCGCCCAGCAGCACCGGCTCTTTCGTTTGCGGCAGCGCGACCGTGAGACCGGTGGTATCGGCCATGATCTGCCGCACCAGCGGACTGCGGCTGGCGCCGCCGCCCATGATCATGATGCTGGAGTGAACGCCATGCGCGGCAAAAGCTTCGATCACCTCGGCGAGCCCGTAGGCGAGTCCGCACAGGCCGGCGACGAACAGCCGCTCCATCGCGCCGGTGTCGGTGTCGAGATCGAGCCCCGCGATCACCGCGCGCGTATCGGGATCGGCGTAAGGCGAGCGGTTGCCGATGAATTCGGGGAGGACATGGACGTCGCGGGCCAGCAGCGCAGCACGGCTGGCATCGCCGGCGCGCGCGATGATGCGACGCTCCAGGTGCTCGATCAGGTCAACGCCCTCGCTGCGCGCCGCCGCGTTCGCCTCGGCATGGCCCGGATGCGATTTGAGGAGATGGTCGATCGCCGCGCCCGCGGCCGATTGACCGCCCTCGTTGAGCCAGAAGTCCGGCACCATGCCGGAATAATACGGCCCCCACACGCCCGGCACGAAGCACGGCTGTTTCGTCGTGGCCATGATGCAGGCCGACGTTCCCATGATGTAGGCAAGGCGATCGCTGACATCGGTCGCCCCGCCCGATCCGTCACGGCCGCCGATCGCGCCGATGCCGCCGGCATGCGCATCGATCAGCGACGCGCCGACGGGCGTGCCCGGCGTCAGGCCGAGATCGGCCGCGGCTGCACGGGTGAGACCGTCGCCGAGCCGGGTGCCAGGCGCTACGATGCCGGTGCCGATGCGCGCATATTTCTCGGCCACGAACTCCGAAAGACCGATGCGCTTGAAGAATGGCGCGCTCCAGCCGCCGCCGTCATGGGCGAGATAATTCCATTTGCAGGTGACGGTGCAGGTCGAGCGCTGCAACGAGCCGGTGGCGCGCCAGGTCAGGTAATCCGCCAGATCGAAGAAATGACCCGCGGCGTCAAAGCTCGCCCGCATGTGCCGCTTCAGCCATAACAGCTTTGGCATCTCCATCTCGGGCGAGATCGAGCCGCCGACATAGCGCAGCACTGAATCTTCGGTCTCATTGATCAGCCGCGCCTCGGCCGTGGCGCGATGGTCCATCCAGACGATGACGTTGCGCTGCTTGTCGCCGGACGTGCTGACGGTGACCGGCTCGCCCTGCCGGTCGAGGACGACCAGCGAACAGGTCGCATCAAAACCGATGCCGCCGATGCTGTCGGGCGCAACGCCGGCCTCCGCCATCGCGGCCCGCACCGATTTCACGCAGGCGTGCCAGATGTCGGAGGACGACTGCTCGACGATATCGCCGGCCTCTTGCCAGATTCGAATAGGATGCCTGGCCGTCGCCAGAAGCGTGCCGGCTTCGTCAAACACCCCTGCCCGCGTGCTCGTGGTCCCTACGTCGACGCCGATATACGCTCGCGGCATTGTCACTCCCGATCGCTTTCGTCAATTTTGACGCAAGCCTACCAGCAAGTGTAGCCGCCATCCACCAGCACGATGCTGCCGGTCATCAGGCTCGCGGCCTCGGAGGCCAGGAACAGGACGACGGAGGCGATCTCGTCGACCTGCCCCATCCGCCCCATTGGGGTTCCACCGATCCAGGCGTCGTACATTTTGGCGTTGCTCTTGACGAAGGCGTTGAGCGGCGTCTCGATATAGGTCGGCGCCACCGCGTTGACGCGGATGCCGCGCGCGCCCCATTCGGCGGCCAGCGACTTGGTCAAATGGTGCACGCCGGCCTTGGAAGCATTGTAGAACGCCTGTTCCTGCGGCTTGTTGACGATGAAGCCCGACATCGAGCCGATATTGACGATGGCGCCGCTTTTGGCCTTGAGCATGTGCTTGCCGAACTCGCGGCAGCACCAGAACGTGCCGTTGAGATTGACGTCGATGACGTTGAGCCAGTGCTCGTCCGTCACGGTCTCCGCCGGCGTCTCGCTGCGGGCGATGCCGGCATTGTTGACGAGGATATCGACCTTGCCATGGCGGGCGACGAGGTCGTTGGCGACTTCCGCCACGCGCTTGGTGTCGGTGACGTCCATGATCGCAGTTTCAACGTCATAGCCTTTCGCCTTCAGGCTGGCCTTGGCGCTGTCGGCCATCTTGCTGTCGCGGTCGCCGATCACGACCCTGGCGCCCGCCTCGGCCAGCGCCTCCGCGCAGGCCAGCCCAATGCCCTGCCCACCGCCGGTGATGAACGCGGTCTTGCCGGTCAGCTTGAATTTTTCCAGGTACATGTTGATTGTCCGTTTCTTGCCGTTTTCTTGCGGTTTTCTTGCCGTTTCTCGTCAGCCCCGAATGGCGTTGCCGCTCGCGTCGAAGCGATGGATGCGCGCGGGGTCCGGCACCAGCGACACTCGGTCGCCGGCATGCAGGCTCAGTTCGCCGATGTAGCGCGCCGTCAGCATGCCGAGTGGCCCGGCATCGACATAGAGGAAGGTGTCGCTGCCGAGATGCTCGGCGACCGCAATCGTGCCGAGCCAACCGCCGGCGCCGTCGCGCTCGATCTTGAGATGTTCCGGCCGCACGCCGATGGTGATCGCGCCCTGCTGCGTGGCTGGGTCGCCCGTCACCAGATTCATCTTCGGCGAGCCGATGAAGCCGGCGACGAACAGATTCGCGGGCTTTTCGTACAGATCCAGCGGCGAGCCGTATTGCTCGATCTTGCCGCCGTTGAGCACGACGATCTTGTCGGCCATGGTCATGGCCTCGACCTGATCATGGGTGACGTAGATCGCGGTGGTGCCGAGCTGCTTCTGCAGCCGCGTCACCTCGATGCGCATCTGCACGCGCAAGGCCGCATCGAGGTTCGACAGCGGCTCGTCGAACAGGAACGCCTTGGGCTCGCGGACGATGGCGCGCCCGATCGCGACGCGCTGGCGCTGACCGCCGGAGAGCTCGCGCGGCTTGCGGTCGAGATAGGGCGTGAGGTTCAGCGTCGCGGCCGCCGCCTCGACCTTGCGGTTGATCTCGTCCTTGGCGAGCCCCGCCATCTTCAGACCGAAGCCGATATTGCCGCGCACGCTCATATGCGGATAAAGCGCGTAGGACTGGAACACCATCGACAGGCCGCGCTTGGCGGGCGGTGTGTCGACGACGTTCTTGCCGTCGATCAAGATCTTGCCGCCGGAGACGTCCTCAAGCCCGGCGATCAGCCGCAACAACGTGGTCTTGCCGCAGCCGGAGGGCCCGACGAACACCACAAAGGAGCCGTCCTCGATCTCGAGATCGGCGCCCTTGATGATGTGCACTGGGCCGAAGGACTTTTGCACGTCCTGAAGTGTAATCTGACCCATGATCCGGCAGCCCTTCTTACTTTACCGCGCCAAAGGTGAGCCCGCGCACGAGCTGCTTCTGGCTGAACCAACCGAGGACGAGAATGGGCGCGATCGCCAGCGTGGAGGCCGCCGACAATTTTGCCCAGAACAGCCCTTCCGGGCTCGAATAGGACGCGATGAACACGGTGAGCGGCGCAGCGCTCGAGGTCGACAGATTGAGCGTCCAGAACGCCTCGTTCCAGGCCAGGATCAGATTGAGCAGCAGCGTCGAGGCCAGGCCCGGGATCGCCATCGGCGTCAGCACATAGACGAGCTCGCGGCCGATGGTGGCGCCGTCCATGCGCGCGGCTTCGAGGATGTCGCGCGGGATCTCCTTGAAATAGGTGAACAGCATCCAGATCACGATCGGCAGATTGCCGAGGCAGAGGATGAAGATCAGTCCAGCACGGGAATCGAGCAAGCCGAAGGTCCTGTAGATCAGGTAGATCGGCACCAGCACGCCGACCGGCGGCATCATCTTGGTCGAGAGCATCCAGAGCAGGATGTCCTTGGTGCGCTTCGTCGGCGAGAATGCCATCGACCAGGCCGCAGGGATCGCGATCAGCAGCGCAATCAGCGTCGAGCCGCCGGCGATCATGATCGAGTTGAGCGCGTGATGCAGATAGTCGCTGCGCTCCTGCACGGTCGCATAGTTTTCCAGGGTCCAGTGGAAGAACAGGAAGGACGGCGGAATGGCGAAGGCCTCGAGCTCGGTCTTGAAGCTCGCCAGCACCATCCACAGGATCGGGAAGAAGATCAGGAAGCCGAAGAACCAGGCTCCGATCGTCGATATCGCCACCCGCCGCGTCGTCGCCATCCGCGCCATGGTCTCACGTCTCCAGATTGCGGCCGACGATGCGGACCAGGAAGAAGGCGACGACATTGGCGATCACCACCGCCACGAGGCCGCCGGCCGACGCGGTGCCGACGTCGTACTGGATCAGCGCCTGCGAATAGATCAGGAACGCGATGTTGGTGGTCTGAAGGCCCGGGCCGCCGCCCGTGGTGACGTAGATTTCCGCGAACACGGTCAGCAGGAAGATGGTCTCGATCAGGATCACCACCGTGATCGGCCGCGCCAGGTGCGGCAGCGTGATGTAGATGAAAGCCGAGAGCGCGCTGGCGCCATCCATCTCGGCCGCCTCCTTCTGCTCCTCGTCGAGCGATTGCAGCGCGGTGAGCAGGATCAGCGTCGCGAACGGCAGCCATTGCCAGGCAACGATCAGGATCACGGCGAGCAGCGGCGCGTCGGTGAACCAGTCGATCGGGGTCAGCCCGAACACCGAGGCGATCCAGGCAAACAGCCCGGACACCGGATGCATCAACAGATTCTTCCAGACCAGCGCGCTCACCGTGGGCATCACGAAGAACGGCGCGATCACCATCAACCGCACGATGTTGAGGCCGATCACGGGCTGGTCGAGCAGCACCGCCAGCGGAATGCCAAGCAGGATGGTCAGCGCCAGCACCGAGCCGACCAGCACCAGCGTGTTCTGAAGCGAGGCGAGGAAGGCGGGATCGGTGAGGAAGTAACGAAAATTCTCCAGACCGACGAACGCCTCGGAGCCGGGGTCGAGCAGGCTGTAATGCAGCGTCGCGAAATAGATCGTCAGCGCGAGCGGAACGATCATCCATATGAACAGCAGCCCGACGGCAGGGGCGAGAAGCGACCGCGCAAGGAACTGCGTCTGCCGGGTTGCCATCCACGCGTCTCCTCGGGCGGGGGAAAAGGCGGCCATCCATCAAGCGATAGTGGATGGCCGCAGGTGTGAGCTCAGGGAGAGCCCCGGGTCTAGTTTCTGGTCTATTTGATGTAGCCGGCGCGCTTCATCTCACGCTCGGTCGAGGATTGAGCCGCGGCAAGCGCTGCGTCGACCGTCATCGAGCCGGCGAGTGCGGCCGAGAACTGCTGGCCCACCTGAGTGCCGATGCCCTGGAATTCAGGGATGGCGGCGTATTGCACGCCGACATAAGGCACCGGCTTCACGGTCGGCTTGTTCGGATTGGCGGCGTCGATCGAGGCCAGCGTCAGCTTGGCGAACGGGGCGACTTTCAGATAGTCGGGGTTCTGGTAGAGCGACGTCCGCGTGCCCGGCGGCACGTTGGCCCAGCCGTCCTTCGCAGCCACGAGCTTGGTGTAGTCCTTGCTGGTCGCCCAGGCGATGAACTTCTCGGCCGCCTCGCTCTTCTTCGAGCCGGCGGGAATCGCGAGACTCCAGGCCCACAGCCAGTTGGCGTTCTTGCCGAGCCCGGCGTTGGGCGCGAGCGCGAAACCGACCTTGTCGGCGACCTTGGAGTCCTTCGGGTTGGTGACGAAGGATGCCGCCACGGTGGCGTCAATCCACATCGCGCATTTGCCGGCGTTGAACAGCGCGAGGTTCTCGTTGAAGCCGTTGGAGCTGGCGCCGGGAGGGCCGGCCTCCTTCATGAGATTGACGTACGTCGTGAGCGTCGTCTTCCATTCCGGCGTGTTGAACTGCGGCTCCCACTTCTCGTCGAACCAGCGCGCGCCGTAGGAATTGGCCATGGCGGACAGGAACGCCATGTTCTCGCCCCAGCCGGCCTTGCCGCGCAGGCAGATGCCGTAGACACCCGCGCTCTTGTCGGTGAGCTTCTTGGCCGCGTCGACCACGAAGTTCCACGTCGGGCTCTCCGGCATCTTCAACCCGGCCTTCTCGAACAGGTCAGTGCGGTACATCACCATTGAGCTCTCGCCGTAGAACGGCGCGGCATAGAGCTTGCCGTCGACGGAGACCGCATCCCTGATCTTCGGCAGGAGGTCGGCGACATCGTAGTCGGCACCGAGATTGGCGAGCGGCACCAGCCAACCCTTCTTGGCCCAGATCGGCACTTCGTAGGTGCCGATGGTCAGCACGTCGAACTGGCCGCCCTTGGTGGCGATGTCGGTGGTGACGCGCTGACGCAGCACGTTTTCCTCCAGCGTCACCCATTTGACGGTGATATCGGGATTTTTCTTGGTGAAGTCACCCGTCATCCCCTGCATGCGGATCATGTCGCCGTTGTTGACGGTGGCGATCGTCAGGGTCGTTTCGGCCATCACGGGGACGGCCAGCAACAGGCAAGACGCGCCGCAGACGGCGCCGAGGACGTGTTTCACGATGACCTCCCTAAACTCGCGTTTCTGAGCATATGCCCACGCGTTGAGCGTATGTTCAACCGAGGGGCGGCGATTGTCAAGCAGGCGCGCGGCTGTCTCGGCAACTTATGAGTGCTGCGGTGCGGGAGGGACGAGAGATGACGCCTCACCCACGCTGTCATGCCCCGCGAAGGCAGGGCATCCAGTACTCCGTGCCGTCTATTGGTTTGCCCCAAGAGGAGCCGCGGCGTACTGGATCGTCCGCCTTCGCGGACGATGACAGTGTTACGTGGGGAAAGACCACCCGCCTCGCAGGCACGCGAAGAGCGAGCCGCCCTATCTCTCCAGAATCGCGCGCGCGGTGGCCTCGTCCGTGATCAAGCCGTTGATCAGCCGTCCGTTCAGCGCCGCGGCGATCGCCGGCACCTTGGCCCCGCCGACCGCGGCGCCGATCGTGGTGGCCTTGGCCGGCACTTCCGGCGGAATGCTGGTCAGGCGCTTGTTGGTGCCGGCCTTGAGCAAGCGGCCTTTCGCGTCATAGGCCCAGCCGGTGATCTCGCCGATGGCGCCCTGCCGCATCATCTCGAACAATTCGTCGCGGGTGACAAAGCCGTCAATATGGATCTGCGCCTTCTGGTCCATCTGCCCGATGCCGACGAGCCGCAGATCGGCCTTGGCCGCGACCGCCTTCACCTTGGCGATCGGCTCGATCCGGACCATCTTGTTGCGCTCGTCCTCGGACGACATCAGGAACGGCAGCGGCATCGGATAGTGCCGCGCGCCGGTGCGGTCGGCGAGCCGGCCGACGGTATCGTAGAAGCTCGCTGAGCCGTCGGCAGAGATGTTGCCGACCAGCGAAACGATCTGGTGGTTGGGCCGGTCGATCGGCGTAACGCGCTCGACTGCAGCGCGCACCGCGCGCCCGGTGCCGAGCGCGACGATCACCGGCGTCTCCGCGCGCAACGTCGAATCCAGCAGATTGGCGCAGCGTTCGGCGATGCCGGCGGTAGCCTGCAGCGCCGCTGGATCGGCCGGCACCACCTCGCAATGGACGAGATCGAAACGCTGCTTCAACCGCGCCGCCAGCTCCATGCAGGCGGCGATGGGATGTTCGAGGCGGAACGTGATCAGCCGCTCGGCGAGGCATAGCGAGACCAGCCGCTGGGCAGAGGCCCGCGACACCTGGAGCATCTTTGCGATCTCGTCCTGGGTGTGGCCGGCAATGAAATAAAGCCAGCCGGCGCGCGCGGCGTCGTCGAGCCGTGATTTTTCGTTCTCGACGGCCATGATGGCCTCACGCCTCCCAGAAATCGCTCATGCGCGCGAAGACCCGATCGGCCCCGGCCGCGGACAATAGCGCCTTGCCATCACGGGCGCCATAATGGCTGCCGCCGACAAATCCCCAGACCGTCATGCCGGCCGCCTTCGCGGCTTGGACGCCGCTGACGCTGTCCTCGATCACCAGCGCGCGCGAGGGATCGGCCTGCATCCTCGCGGCGGCATAGAGGAAGAGATCCGGGGCGGGCTTGCCGTGCTTGACCATCTGCGCAGTGTAAAGCCGGTCGCCAAAATGGCTGCGGAGGCCGGTGACGTCGAGCGACAGCGAGACACGATCGATGTCGCTGGAGGACGCCACGCAGAACGGCGCGTGCAACGCGGATATCACATCGGCGACGCCTGAGATGGGTTGAAGCGACCCAGCGAAGCTGTTCAGCACATGCGACTTCAATCGTGGCAGAAAGCCGACCGGCACGGCCTGTCCAAGGTCACGATAATGCTGCTCGATCGCCTTCGTGCTGCGTCCGAGGAAGAGTTCGAGTGCCTGTCCTTCGCTAAGCGCGATCCCAAACTCGGCCAGCACCTCCGACAGGCACCGACAGCTCAACAGCTCGCTATCGACGAGCACGCCATCGCAATCGAAGATGATGAGATCGGGCTCCGGCCGGTTTTGGTCCATGCGGCTATTCGATCATATGCCCACTTCGTGAGCAATAGCTCACATTCCGACGTCGCGTTCGCGGTGCTGCCCGCGAACGGACCAGCCCCCGCTATGCACAGACTTAACGTGATCTTAAAGTTGTGGCGCTGATCTGCTGCTCGCTCTCTCAGCAGCGAGGCGTGAGACGTTCATGCTCAAGGACGGTACGTACCGGGCGTGGTTCAAGACACCGACCGGCCAAGGCACGGGCATCGCCCATGTCGCGGACGGGGTGATCTGGGGCTGCGACGGAGTCATGACGTACAGCGGCACCGTCGAGGTCAGCGGTGAGCGATTTACCGCAACCCTCCTAACCAAGAGGCACACCGATCAGCTGCCAACCGTGTTCGGAACCGACGACGAACTCAAGCTGACGCTGGAGGGAACCTGCTCCGGCAAGATCGCTCAATACACAGCAACGGCTGAACAGTTCCCCGGCGTGCTGCTCGAAGGCACGCTCATTTACAATGAAGAGCAGCCGCCCGCGCCGGCAGCGCAACAGCCGGCGCCGAAATTCGACCCGTCCAAGCTCCCGAAGTTGCCAAAGCGCTCGCGCTGACGGCGATAGGCGCCGACGCGCACGAGCGAACCCGCCGGGCGCAGTTGATCGCGCCCTACCTCCGCTGATTATAGACGTCGATGCACACGGCTCCGAGCAGCACCAGGCCCTTGATCACCTGCTGGTAGTCGATGCCGATGCCGAGGATGGACATGCCGTTGTTCATCACGCCCATGATCATCGCGCCGACCACGGCGCCGCCGACCCGACCCACACCGCCATAGGCCGACGCGCCGCCGATGAAGCAGGCGGCGATGACGTCGAGCTCGAAGCCAAGACCGGCCTTGGGCGTCGCGGTGTTAAGGCGCGCGGCGAATACGAGGCCGGCAAGCGCGGCCAGCACGCCCATGTTGACGAAGGTGAAGAAGGTCAACCGCTCGGTCTTGATGCCCGACAGGCCGGCCGCCTTGGCATTGCCGCCGACGGCATAGATGTGCCGGCCGATCACGGTGCGCCGGGTGACGAAGCCGTACAGCGCGATCAGTACGCTCATGATCACCAGCACGTTGGGCAGGCCGCGATAGGTCGCGATCAGATAGGTGAAGTAGAGCACCGCGCAGGCCAGCACGATGCTCTTACCCAGGAAGAACGCATACGGCTCGGCCTCGATCCCGTGCGACAGCTCGCGCGCCCGGCCCCTGGCGCTGGCATAAACCATCCCCAGCGCCAGCACGGCGCCGATCAGCATCGAGGTCGGATGCAGCGTGCCGGCTTCGGGCAGCAGTTCGGGGATGAAGCCCGATGACAGCTTCTGGAACGTCGCCGGGAACGGCCCAAGCGACTGCCCTTGCAACACCGCGAGCGCAAGCCCCTTGAACACGAGCATGCCGGCCAATGTGACGATAAAGGACGGGATCTTGAAATAGGCAACCCAGTAGCCTTGCGCGGCGCCGATGGCCGCGCCGACCACGAGGCAGGCGATGAAGGCGAGCGTGTAATCGACCTTGTACGTCACCATCAGCAAGGCAGCCACGGCACCGACGAAGCCCGCGACCGAACCGACCGAAAGGTCGATGTGCCCGGTCACGATCACCAGCAGCATGCCCAGCGCCATGATGACGATGTAGCTGTTCTGGAGCACCAGATTGGTCAGGTTGAGCGGCTGGAGCAGCGTGCCGCCGGTCATCACCTGGAAGAACAGCATGATCGCGATCAGCGACATCAGCATGCCGTAATTGCGCAAATTGTTCTTGATGAAGCTGCCGTGCTGGCGCTCCTCGGGCAGCGAAACCGTCTTGTCGGTCATGGCTGCATTCCTCCCATCTCCGCGGCCTCAGGCACGCCGTTTCCATTGCTTCGTTCATTGCGCATGATGGCGCGCATGATCTTTTCCTGCGTCGCCTCGGTGCCCGGGAACTCGCCGACGAAGGCGCCGTCGTTCATGACACAGATGCGGTCGCAGATGCCGAGCAGCTCGGGCATCTCCGAGGAGATGACCACGACGCCGCGGCCGGCTTCCGCAAGTTCGTTGATGATACAGTAAATCTCATATTTGGCACCGACGTCGATGCCCCGGGTCGGCTCGTCCAGGATCAAGACCTTGGGATCGGTCATCAGCCATTTCGACAAGACCACCTTCTGCTGGTTACCGCCGGACAGCTGGCCGGTCTCCTGGTAGACGTCGGAGCAGCGAATCCGCATCCGGTTCCGGTAATCGGTAGCAACCTTGAGCTCGGCGATGTCGTCGATCACCCGGCCGGGCGCGACCTGGTCAAGGCTCGCCAGGGTGATGTTCTTGCGGACGTCGTCGGCCAGGATCAGCCCGAGCTGCTTGCGGTCCTCGGTGACGTAGGCAAGGCCGGCGTCGATCGCGGCCGCGACGTTCGGCAGCGCGATCTGACGGCCCTCGAGCGCGATGCGGCCGCTGATGTTGGTGCCCCAGGCGCGGCCGAACAGGCTCATCGCGAACTCGGTGCGGCCGGCGCCCATCAGCCCGGCGATGCCCACGACCTCGCCGCGCCTGACGCCGAAATTGACGTTCTTGATCACCTGCCGCTCGGGATGGATCGGGTGATAGACTGACCAGTTCTCCACGGCGAGGACCGGTTCGCCGATCTTGGCGCTGCGCTCGGGGAAGCGATGGGCGAGATCGCGGTTGACCATGCTGCGGATGATGCGGTCTTCCTGGATCGCCTCGGTGCGGCAATCGATGCCGTCGACGGTGCGGCCGTCGCGCAGCACGGTGATGTGATCGGCGACGCGGGCGACCTCGTTGAGCTTGTGCGAGATCAGGATCGACGCGATGCCCTGCTCGCGGAAGGTCATCAGGCGTTCGAGCAGAGCCGCGCTGTCGGCCTCGTTGAGGCTGGCGGTCGGCTCGTCCAGGATCAGCATCCGCACCCGCTTGGAGAGCGCCTTTGCGATCTCGACGAGCTGCTGCTTGCCGACGCCGATATCGGTGATCAGCGTATCCGGGGATTCCTTCAGGCCGACCTGCGCCAAGAGATCGCGCGTGCGCCGGTACACCTCGTCGCGGTCGATCACCCCTAATCTTGACGGCGGATGCGACAGGAAGATGTTCTCCGCGATCGACATCAGCGGGATCAGCGCCAGCTCCTGGTGAATGATGATGATTCCGAGCGCTTCGGAATCGTTGATGTCGCGAAAAAGCCGCTCCTCGCCGTCGAAGATGATGGTGCCCTCGTAGCTGCCATGCGGATAGACCCCGCTCAGCACCTTCATCAGCGTGGATTTGCCTGCGCCGTTCTCGCCGACGAGGGCGTGGATCTGGCCGGCCTCGACCGAGAAGTTGACGTCGCGCAGCGCCTGCACGCCGGCAAAGCTCTTGCTGACGTTGCGCATCTCCAGCATTGCAGTCATCGCTTCATGTCCCTCCTTCGCCTCTCCCCGCTTGCGGGGAGAGGCCGAAATGCGCGCGTAGCGCGGATTTCGGGTGAGGGGCAGTCTCCACAAGGACAACTTGGCCGTGTGGAGAAACCCCTCACCCCAACCCTCTCCCCGTAAGAACGGGGCGAGGGAGACGAAAGAATCTTACTGGAACTGCGCCTTCTTGTAATAGCCGCTGTCGACCAGAACCTTCTCCCAGTTGCTTTTGTCGACGACCACCGGCTTGAGCAGATAGGACGGAACGGTCTTGACGCCGTTCTCGTAGGTCTTGGTGTCGTTGACGGTGACCTGCTTGCCGGCGAGCGCCGCATCGACCATGTCGGCGGTCACCTTGGCGAGATCGCGGGTGTCCTTGAAGATGGTCGAGTACTGGTCACCGCGCAGCATCGCCTTGATCGAGGGCACCTCGGCATCCTGACCGCTGATGATCGGCATCGGCTGATCGGCGCTGCCATAGCCCACGCCCTTCAGCGAGGAGATGATACCGATCGAGAGGCCGTCATAAGGCGACAGCACGGCGTTGACCTTCTTCTTGCCGTAGTAGGCGCTGAGCAGGTTGTCCATGCGGGCCTGCGCAGTGGCGCCGTCCCAACGCAAAGTCGCGACCTTGTCCATGCCCATCTGGCCGGAGGCGACGACGAGCTTGCCACTGTCGATGTACGGCTTCAGCACGCTCATCGCGCCGTTGTAGAAGAAGTAGGCGTTGTTGTCGTCGGGCGAGCCGCCGAACAGCTCGATATTGAACGGACCCTTGCCCTCCTTGAGGCCGAGCCCCTTCTCGATCGATTGCGCCTGGAGCACGCCGACCTGGAAATTGTCGAAGGTGGCGTAATAGTCGACGTTCGGCGTGCCGCGGATCAGGCGGTCATAGGCGATCACGATGATGCCCTTGGCCTTGGCCTGCTTCAGCACGTCGGACAGCGTGGTGCCGTCGATAGCGGCAATCACCAGCGCTTTCGCGCCCTTGGTCACCATGTTCTCGACCTGCGAGAGCTGGTTCGGAATGTCGTCCTCGGCATATTGCAGGTCGGTGTTGTAGCCGCGCTCCTTCAGCGTCTTCACCATGTTGTTGCCGTCGTCGATCCAGCGCGCGGAAGACTTCGTCGGCATGGCGATGCCGACGCTCGCCTTGTCCTGCGCCGAGGCGGTGATGGCCGAAGCCATCGTCGCAGCGCCGGCCAGGGCCAGCGCGAGGAACGTCGTTTTCAGTTTCAGCATATTTCACTCCCTTGGGTGTCAGACTGTGTTTTTAGCTTCGTCGAGAACGTTGGTGGTGGGCTGCTTGCGGCCTCCTATGTGAGCTTGACGTCCGGCTCCGCACGTCCGCGCGCGGATGCCTCGAGCAGAAAAGTGCAGCCGGCTTGCGGATCGGCGGCGCGCGCCGCGCCGTCCATGTCCTGCCAGGCAGATGTGACCAGCAAGCGCGACAGATCTGGTCCGACAAAGGCCGGACAGCTCGCCTGCCGCGCGGGTACGCGCAGCGAGCGCAGGCGCTCACCTTGGGGAGAGTAGACATCGATCCGGCTTCCGCCCCAGCAGGCGTTCCAGATCTGCCCATCGGCATCGCACACCGAGCCATCGAGGCCGCCGGTGCCGGTGTGCCGCAACAGCAGCTCCGCTTCGCCGCGCGGCAGACCGGTCGCGGGATCGAGCCGAACGGAATAGAGCACCGCGCGCGCGGTATCGGCGAAGTAGCCGGTGGCGCCGTCGGGCGAGAAGCAGATCGAGTTGGGGATGGTGATGCCTGGAAACAGCGTCGAGATCTTGCCAGCATGAAGCGCGTAGATCGCCCCCGCCCCCGGCTCGGCCTTGCGCCCCATGGTCCCGATCCAGAACGTGCCGGACTGGTGCACGCGGCAATCGTTCGAGCGCGTGTCGGGATTGTCCGCTTCGAGCGGGAGGAACAGCGTCATCGCGCCATCGGCGAGTGTGCGGATGTAGAGGCCGTCTTCCGCCACGATCAATTGCCGTTCGGCATCGACGCGCCCGAGCGCGCTCGCCATCCGTGCGAGCGCGTGGACGCGAATGCTGCGGCTGCCAAGATGCGCCTCGAACAGCTTGCCCTCGCGGATGTCGAACCACCAGGCGGTATCGGTGGTCAGATCATAGCTCGGCCCTTCGCCGAGATGACACTGTTCGGCGGACAGAACCGCGGTCGGCACCTCTTCGATCATGGCGCCCTCACCGCAAATCGATAGACTGTGCGATGCCGATAGACCTGGCCGGGATCGAGACGCGCGCTCGGGAAATCCGGCCGGTTCGGCGCATTCGGCCAAATGTGCGGCTCCAGGCAGATGGCGTCCGACTGCCGGATCAGCTTGCCACCTTTGCCCGAAATGGTGCCATCCAGATAATTGCCGGAATAGACCTGGAGACCGGGCTGATCGGTGAACAGCTCCATGATCCGCCCGCAGCGTGGCGCTTCCAGGCGCGCCGCGAAAGCAAGCTTGCCGTCACGCCCGAGGCAGTAGGTGTGGTCATAGCCCCTGCCGTTGCGCAATTGCTGATCGTCTTCGCGAATGCGTTCGCCGACCCGCCGCGCATCGCGGAAATCAAACGGCGTGCCGGCCAGCGCGCGCGGCGGCTCCGGGAGCGGAATGGCGGTCGGATCGATCGCGAGAAAATGCTCGGCCGCGACCGTCAGCTTGTGGTCCAGGATGGGCGTGCCTGAGGTCGCGCCTTCCAGATTGAAGAAGCTGTGATTGGTCAGGTTGACGATGGTCGGACGGTCCGTCCGCGCCTCCATGCTGAGCGACAGCTCAGTCGGACCGGTGATGCTATAGGTCAGGCGCACGTCAAGGCGGCCGGGATAGTTTTCCTCGCCATGCGGGCTCGTATAAGTGAGCGTCACCGCCGGCTCCGCACCCTCGTCGATCCCCGCAATCTGCCAGAGCTTGCGGTCGAAGCCATCCAAACCGCCATGCAGCGCATTGGGGCCGTTGTTGACGGCAAGCTGCACCTTCTCGCCATCGAGCGAGAATTGTCCGTTGGCAATACGGTTGGCGTAGCGGCCGACGGTGGCGCCGAAGAATTTTCGTTCGGCGAGATAGCCGGCAAACCCATCGTGGCCGAGCACGACGTCGTCATAGCGTCCCTTTGAATCCGGCGCGATCAGCGCCTGGATCACCGCACCATGGGTGATGATGCGTGCTTCGAACCCGCCCTCCCCGCGCAGCACGATGCGCTCCACGGATCGACCGTCCGGCAGCGTTCCAAAGACGTCTTTTGTTATTTTGGCGCCAGCCATGCCTAGTCCATGAACGGTTCGACGATCGTGCGTTTGCCGAGCAGGAAAGCATCGGCGACGAGACGAAGCGGTGCCAGATCGACATCGCTCGCGCCGGTCGGGGTCAGCTCGACAAAGCGCCGGTACAGCTCGCGATATTCCTGATCGGGCGCCTCGGCAAGCAGTTTCCCCTCGACAGCCATGCGCCGCCCCCCGCCTGACAATAGCATCTGGCCCTGATCGGTTTCCACGACGATATCCCAGCTCTGCGGGCCGGTCTGGCGGAAGTCGAATTCGGCGGTGACCGGCAGGCCGCTGATGTCGGTCAAGGTCAGGTTCGCCGCAATCGGCGCCTGGCGATTGGCGGGAAAGGCAAGCTCGGCCGCGACGACGAACACCGGCCTCGGCAGGATGCGGGTCAGGATCGAGAGCGCGTTGATGCCGGGATCGAACACGCCAAGCCCGCCGGGCTCCCAGATCCAGGCCTGTCCGGGATGCCAGACGCGGACGTCTTCCTTCCAGCTGATGTGCACTGAGGTGATCCGCCGCGCCGCGAGCCATTCGCGCGCCGGCTCGACCGCCGGCGCATAGCGCGAATGCCAGGTCGCAAACAATGTGCGTTTCGCATCAGCCGCCATCGCGATCAGCGGATCGAGCTCGGCAACGCCGGTGCCGGGCGGCTTCTCCAGCATCACATGCTTGCCGGCCTTGAGCGCAGCGGCGGCCTGCGCGCGACGCACCTGCGGAGGGGTGCAGAGCGAGACCGCGTCGATCGGCGGCCCCTTCTCCAGCAGTTCCTCGATGGTCGCAAAATGCGGCAGCCCCGGCAATTCGGCGTTGCGGCTTGCGACCGCAGCGAGCGTCGCGCCCGGCGTCGCGGCGATCGCACCGACATGCTGGTCGCGCGCGATCTTGCCGAAGCCGACGATGGCGATGCGAAGTTCAGTCACGCTTGTTCTCCAGTCCCGGCGGATGGCAGAGCGTCGGCCGGCGCGGTCTCGACCACGCTGCCGTCGTGGCGACGCATACCATTGTGAATGACATATACCATCGCCTCCGATGCCGTCCCGGCATCGGAGGCGACAATCGCATCAACGATCTTCTGATGCCAGAGCAACACGGTGTCGCGGTCTTCCGGCTCGACCGGCGCGCTGAGCAGAAACGACGCGCGCAAGGCGGCCTCGATGACGTGGCCAATCGAGCGCATGAACAAATTTCCGGACGCGCGCGCCACCGCGACATGAAGCGCGAGATCTGCATCGGCAAAGCTGGCGGAATCGGAGGCGTCAAGCCGCATGCGATCCATGCAGCGACGGAGTTCAGAGATGTCCTGCTGCGATCGCCGCGCGGCCGCCAGCACCGCGGCCCGCGGCTCGACCGCGAGGCGGATCTCGGCAAGGTCGTTGAGGAAGCGCTTGTCGATGCCGGCGTCGAGATGCCAGGCCAGCACGTCGGCGTCGAACATGTTCCAGGCGGTCCGCTCGCGCACGACGGTCCCGACCCGGGCCTTGGTGGTGAGGAGGCCCTTGGCGACCAACGTCTTCACGCTCTCCCGCAGCACCGGACGCGACACGCCAAACATCGCGGTCAGTTCGGCATCGCCCGGCAGCCGCGTCTCTTCGGCATAGCGCCCGGCGATGATGTCGACGCCGATCGAGCGGGCGACTTCCGCGTGGTTGGAATGGGCCCGCCGGGTCGGGATGACGAGGATGCGCGAGGTCATGAGGCCGCTCCCGCGCTCTTCGCCATCGGGCGGCGCGCAAGCGCGACCAGCGCCTGCTGCAACGCGATGAAGGCGAACAACAGCACGCCCGTCGCGATCTTGGTCCACCAGCTCGACAGCGTGCCGTCGAAATTGATGTAGGTCTGGATCATTCCCTGGATCAGCACGCCGAGGAAGGTGCCGATCACCGAGCCCTGGCCGCCCGTAAGCAGCGTACCGCCGATCACGACGGCAGCGATGCTGTCGAGCTCGACGCCGACCGCGGAGAGCGAGTAGCCGGCGCTGGTGTAGAAGGAGAACACGATCCCGGCGATCCCCGCGAGCAGGCTCGACAGCATGTAGATCTTCACCGTCATCTTGCCCACGGCGACGCCCATCAGGCCGGCGGTCGCCCGGCCGCCGCCCAGTGCGTAGACATTGGCACCGAACCGGGTGAAACGCAGCAGCAGAACGCCGCCGACCACGATCACGAGCATGATGATCGCGATCGCCGTCAGCCGCCCGCCGCCCGGCATTCGCAAGGCAAAGTCGGACACGGTCGAATAGACCGGCGCGGTGATCGGCACCGATTCCGTCGAGAGCAGGAAGCTCGCGCCGCGGGCCAGGAACATGCCGGCGAGCGTCACGATGAAAGGCGGCAGGTCGAAGACATGGATGATGGCGCCCATCCCCGCTCCGAAGCCCGCCGAGAGCACGAGGATGGCCACGAAAGCGACCGGCGGCGGCACGCCCCAGCGCTCGATCGCCAGCGCCACAAACACAGTGGTGAAGCCGATCACCGAGCCGACCGAGAGGTCGATGCCGCCGGAGATGATGACGAAGGTCATGCCGGTCGCGACGATGCCGAGGAAGGCGTTGTCGGTGAGGAGATTGCCGACCACGCGCGTCGAGGCGATGTTGGGGAACTGCGCCGCGCACAGCGCGAAGCCGAGGACCAGCACGATGGCCGTGATCAGGACGGGCGGCAGGCCTTTCATTTCTTTGGCCTCCACAGCCGCGCCATCAACCCCGAGAAGCCCGCGAGCTTCGGTGATTGCAGCAGCAGCACCGCAAGCACAACCACGGCCTTGACCAGCAAATTGAACTCCGGCGGATAGCCCGACAGCAGAATGCCGGTGTTCATGGTCTGGATGATCAGCGCGCCGAGCACGGCGAGCACGAGGCTGAAGCGGCCGCCGAACAGCGAGGTGCCGCCGATCACCACGGCGAGGATGGCGTCGAGCTCGAGCCAGAGGCCGGCATTGTTGGCATCCGCTCCCATGATGTCGGCCGCCGCGATCACGCCGGCAAGCGCCGCACACACGCCGCACCAGACATAGACCGCCAGGATCATCGCGCGCGTGCCGACGCCGGCAAGCTCGCTTGCCCGCGCATTGCCTCCGGTTGCCTCGATCAGGAGCCCGAGCGCCGAGCCGCGCACCACCGCGCCCGTGAGGATCAGCATGCCGAGCGCAATCGCGATTGGCACAGGCAGGCCGAGGATGGAGCCGTTGCCGAGCCAGACCAGGTCGGGCGAGGAGAAGGTGACGATACGCCCTTCGGTGATGAGCTGGGCGATGCCGCGCCCCGCCACCATCAGGATCAGCGTCGCCACGATCGGCTGCATGCCGAGAATGCCGACGAGAAAGCCATTCCAGAGCCCGCAGACGAGCCCGGCGCCGAGCGCCGCCGCCAGCACCACCGGCAGGCCATGGCTGTCGGCGAGGCTCGCCGCGATCGCGCCCGAGATCGCCATCACCGCGCCGACGGACAGATCGATACCGCGCGTCGCGATCACTAGCACCATGCCGAGCGAGAGCAGCGCCACCGGCGTGCCGCGGTTGAGCACGTCGATCAGGCTGCCGAACAGGCGGCCATCCTGAAGGCGCAGGTCGAAGAACTGCGGCGACACCACGCGGTCGACCGCCAGGATGACGATCAGCGCAAGAATCTGGGCGAGGCCGCGGCGCGGCAACAGCGCTGTCATGCCCGCCCCTCATGTGCCGTCGCGGCGCCGTCGGCGGCGATGGCCGCGAGAATGTTGGTGACGTCGATGGCCTCGCCCGTGAGTTCCTCGACATGGGCGCGATCGCGCAGCACCACGACGCGATCGGAGTAGGTCACGATCTCGTCGAGCTCGGAGGAGATCACGAGCAGCGCCAGCCCGTCATCGCAAAGCTCGCGGATCAGCCGGATGATCTCGGCATGCGCGCCGACATCGATGCCGCGGGTCGGCTCGTCCAGCACCAGCAGCCGCGGCGAGGTCGCGAGCCAGCGCGCGAGCAGCACTTTCTGCTGATTGCCACCGGATAGCAGCCCCACAGGACGCTCCGGATCGGGCGGACGGATGTCGAGCATCTTGACGTAACGCCGCGCGATCTCGTCCTGCTCACGACGCGACAGCGGCAGATAGAGGCCGCGCTTGGCCTGCAGCGCGAGCACGATGTTCTCGCGCACGGTGAGCTCGGCGACGATGCCGTCGGTCTTGCGCTCCTCCGGGCAATAGCCAAAGCCGTGGCGCACCCCGTCGCGCGGCGACTGCAGCCGCACGGCAGTGCCCTCCACTTTCGCCTGCCCGTGGTCGGCGCGCTCGGCCCCGAACACCAGCCGTGCCGTCTCGGTCCGGCCAGACCCGAGCAGGCCGGCGAGCGCGACGACCTCGCCGTGGCGAAGCTCGAGATTGAACGGTGCGACATAGCCGGCCTTGCCGTAGCCTTCGAAGCTCGCGCAGACCTCGCCGGTCTGACGCTCGCGTGTGGCCGCGCGTGCGCTGGCGGTCTCGGCAAGCTCGCGGCCAAGCATCATCCGGATCAGCTCGATCCGCGGCAGCGAGGCGGTCTCGCGCTCGCCGACCAGCCGGCCGTTGCGCAGCACGGTGATGCGGTCGGAGACCTCGTAGACCTGGTCGAGGAAATGGCTGACGAAGACGATGCCGATGCCGCGCGCGGCAAGCTGACGCATGATGCCGAAGAGTATCTCGACCTCGTGCCGGTCGAGGCTCGCGGTCGGCTCGTCGAGGATCAGCACGCGCGCGGAGAGATCGACGGCGCGCGCGATCGCGGTGACATGCTGGATCGCCACCGAATAATTGCCGAGCGGCGCGGCGACGTCGATGTCGAGCCCGAATTCGGCAAGCAGCAGTTTCGCGCGACGGCGCATCTCGGCTTCGCGCACGATGCCGAGGCGCATCGGCTGCCGGTCGAGGAACAGGTTTTGCGCCACCGAGAGGTTCGGCAGCAGATTGACTTCCTGGTAGACGGTGGCAATGCCGGCCTCAAGCGCAGCCTTGGCCGAACGCGGCGCGACCTCGTCACCGCCCAGCCGGATGATTCCGGCATCGCGCGGGAATACGCCGGTCACGACCTTGATCAGCGTGGACTTGCCGGCGCCGTTCTCGCCCAGCAACGCATGGATCTCGCCGGCACGCAGCGTGAAGTCGACCTCCTGCAACGCACGGACCGCACCAAAGCTCTTGCTGATCCCGCGCACTTCCAGGAGCTGCGGAGCAGGATCGAGGCTGTTCCCCATCGCGAAATCACTCCCAACGGCGCCCGCGAACCGCGCGGACGCCCAACCCATTCGTTTGCGCAGCGGTTACGGAAGGGAGCGCCGCCGGACCACCGCCGACGGCGCAATTCCCCGCCTCAGTAACCGAGGCCCTTTTTGCTGTCATACACCTTCTGCGGGTCGTCGGCAGCCGTGTAGAGCTTGGACTCGGTCTGGATCCACTTCGGCGGAACGGTGCCCTTGTCCTTGAAGGCCGCGATGGCATCGAGCGCCGGGCCTGCCATGTTCGGCGTCAGCTCGACCGTCGCATTGGCTTCGCCCGCGGCGATCGCCTTGAAGATATCCGGGACCGCGTCGATCGAGACGGTGAGGATGTCCTTGCCGGGCTTGAGGCCCGCTTCCTTCATCGCCTGGATGGCGCCGACCATCATGTCGTCATTATGCGCGTAGACCGCACAGATCGACTTGCCGCCGCCTTCGGCCTTGATGAAGCTCTCCATCACTTCCTTGCCCTTGGCGCGGGTGAAGTCGCCGGTCTGGCTGCGCACCACTTTCAGGTTGGGATGCTTGGCAACCGCAGTGTCGAAGCCCTTCTTGCGGTTGGCAGCGACGCTGGCGCCGACCGTGCCCTGCAATTCGACGATGTTGCAGGCTTTCGCGCCGACGGTCTTCGCCAGCCAGTCGCCGGCGACCTCGCCTTCGTGCACGCTGTCGGAGGTGACCGCGGTGAGGTAGAGGTCCTTGCCGGAGGGATCGATGTCGCGGTCGAGCAGCACGACCGGGATCTTGGCTTCCTTGGCTTCCTTCAGCACCGAATCCCAGCCGGTCGAGACGACGGGCGCGAGAAAGATCGCATCGACGTTTTGCGCGATGAAGGAGCGGATCGCCTTGATCTGGTTCTCCTGCTTCTGCTGCGCGTCGGCGATCTTGAGATTGACCTTTCGCTTGGTGGCTTCCTGCTTGGAGACCGAGGTCTCGGCGGCGCGCCAGCCGGATTCCGATCCGATCTGCGAAAAGCCGATGGTGAGCTCGGCGGCATGTGCCGGCAGCGCGATCAGCAACGCGGCCGTGGCGCTGGCCGCAAAAAGGGCTTTGAGGGTCATCAGGCGTATCTCCCAAGAATGTTATCCGGGGCGCCGCTCGGTAGCATGACACCCTCAGGCCGGCGTTAAGCCAGCGGGCGGGACTATTTCACGGAAGATTGGTTCCGTATAGTCATATTATTTGACTATTTGCGCGGGGTTGACGGACGGACGTTCGACCCCTGACCCGGATCTGGGGCGCCAGTTCCGGTCTGTCCCCGCAAGCGGGGAGAGCGAAATGCTAGATCAACTTCCGCTGCGCCAGGTTCTTCATCAATGCGCCGATGCCGAAGGTCCAGGGTTCGCACTCGTCGCTGCCGCGCATGCGGTTGACGAGCTTGCCGAGCTGGGGTGCTGCGATCGTGACGATGTCGTCGCGCTTGTGGGTGAAGCCCTGCCCCGGCGCGTCGCGATCCTTCACGGGTGCGAACATGGTGCCGAGGAAGAGCACGAAACCGTCGGGATATTGATGCACGGGCCCGATCGTCTGTGCGACGAGATCGGTGGGATCGCGGCTGATCTTGCTGATCGAGGAATGGCCGTCGAGGACAAAACCGTCCGTGCCCTTCACGTTCAGGCTGATGTCGAGCTTGCGCGCGTCGTCGAGCGTGAAGGTGTCGTCGAACAGGCGCAGCAGCGGACCGATCGCGCAGGAGGCGTTGTTGTCCTTGGCCTTGGACAGCAGCAGCGCCGAACGGCCCTCGAAGTCGCGCAAATTGACGTCGTTGCCGAGCGCGCCGCCGACGATCTTGCCGCGGCTGGAGACGAACAGCACGAGCTCGGGTTCCGGATTATTCCAAGTCGATTTCGGATGCAGGCCGGCATCCATGCCGGTGCCGACCGAGGACAGCGTCGGCGCCTTGGTGAAGACCTCCGCATCGGGGCCGATGCCGACTTCGAGGTACTGGCTCCAGGCGTTCTGATCGATCAGCACCTGCTTGAGGTGCATGGCCTGGTCCGAGCCCGGCTTGAGCTTTGACAGATCGTCGCCGATCAGCCGCGTCACTTCTTTCCGGATCGCCTCGGCCGATGTCGGATTGCCCTTGGCCCGCTCCTCGATCACGCGTTCCAGCATGGAGATGGCGAAGGTGACGCCGGCGGCCTTCAGGGTCTGGAGATCGACCGGCGCAAGCAACCATGGCTTTTTCGGATCGCGCTGATCGGGTGCCGTGTTGGCGACGATGCCGTCGAGATCGCCGATGCGCTCGCCCCTGGTCGCGGCAAGCGCCTTGGCGGGATTCTCCTCCTCGCACAATGCACTGATCGTCGGGAATTTTGCGGTGACGTCAAAGACGCCGTCGGCGCGAACGGCAACGACGGCCGGGCCGCTCGCCTGCGGCAGCCAGACGCGGCCTGCCAGTGTTCCCCGCGTTCCGTCCTCGGGAAGAAGATCCTTGGCACTCAGTGTGATCATGGCCGCGTCCTCGCTTTTTTGTTGGCGAAGACCAATAAACGTCTGGCTCCGGAAGTCCAGAGCGGCAACCCTGCCTCGCAGCTATGCCCCTGCCCGGGCCTTTCGGGCCGCGATCTGCTGAAGCGCCCAGCGCGCGTTCTTGCGCACGTCGGGATCTGGATCGTCGGCGATCACGGCCAGGAACGCCTCGCCGTCGGGATGGGCAATCTCGCCGAGCGCGGCCGCCGCCTCTTTGCGCAAATTGGCCTGGTCGTGAGTGATGCAATTTCCGATCGGGCGCACCGCGCGCTCGATCTTCATGCGGCCGAGGCTGCGGATCACCTTCAGCCGCACCTGCCAGAACTCGTCGGCAAGACACGCCACGAGTTGGTCGGCGGCGAGCGTACCGTTGCTGTTGAGGCCCAGCGTCTCCGCCGCCATCTCGCGGACCATCCAGTCGCTGTCCTTTAGCGCGCGCGTGATCGTCTCCGCGGCAGGCTTCAGCTGCGAGAAGGCCAGCGCGCTCACGGCGGCGCGGCGCACATGCGCGTCGGGGTCGTTGATCAGCGCGGTCAGCGCGGGAATGGATTCTTCCAGCTTCAGGAAGCCGATCACGCCGATCGCCTGCACGCGCACGGCAGCATCGGAATCCTGGAGTGCTTCCAGCGCCGGCTTCAGCGTGTCCTTGCAGCGCAGCTCCTTCAGCGCGCGCAGCGCGCCCATGCGAACAAATGCGTGGGCGTGCTTGACCAACGGCAGGATGATCTCGGCGCAGGCGGGATCCTTGAACTCGGCCATGCTGTCGGCCGCGGCCGATGCCACGATCCTTTCGGGATCGACCAGCAGCTTCACCAGCGCACTCGCGGCCTCCGGCCCGTCGAACTCGCCGAGCGCCATCGCGACCTGCTGGCGCACGCCGGCATCGGGATCCGCCACCATTTTGGCAAGGTGCGCGACTGCGGCCGGATCGCCGGAATGGCCGAGCGCGATGATCGCCACGCGGCGTTCGGCGGGATCGGCGGCCTGGAGCCGCTCGTCAGCGTCTTCGAGGTCGTCATAGGATTCGAACGGGCTCGACATGACTACCTCAGGAGATAGGGAATATTGACGGTGACGGCGCCGGTCGGGCAATCGGCCTCGCACGGCATGCAGTACCAGCACTCGTCATAGGCCATATAGGCCTTGCCGGTCATGTCGCTGATGCGCAGCACGTCGAGCGGACAGACCTCGACGCACACGGTGCAGCCCTTGTCAGCGATGCATTTGGCGTCGTCGACGACCACCGGGACCGATGTCTGATAGGACGCGAGAGGCATTGGATGTCTCCTGTTGCTATGGTGCGGTGGATCAGGCGGTGGCGCGAATGCGCTGCTTGTCGTAGAGGTCCTTCTCGTCGTCCGCGATCGGGACGACATAGGGCTCCACGGCGCGCTTCTCGCTGGTCATCTTGCCGTCTCGCTTGCTTAGCAGGGTGTGGCAGAACCAGTTCTCGTTGTCCTTCTCCGGAAAATCCGTGCGCCAGTGATAGAGGCCCCAGCGGCTTTCCTCGCGATAGAGCGAGGCATGCACGGCCATGTCGGCGCAATCCATGATCGACTGCACTTCGAGGGCGCGGAGCAGTTCGTGCGCGTTGCGCGCGATCATGTGCTCCTGCATGTCCTCGCGCGCCTCGGCAAGGCGGCGCATGCCGAGCTCGTATTTGCGCGTCACCTTCGGCGGCTGGAGATAGTCGTTCACCAGGCGCCGCGTCTTGTATTCAAGCTGGTTCGGCGGAATGCCGTCCTCGCGCTTGGTCGGCGCCATCACGCGGTCGCGTTCCACGGCGACATCGGCGGCATCGAACTCCGCAAAATCGTGGTTGTCAGCGAACTCCATCGCGTCGACGCCGGCAACCGAGCCGTTGGTAAAGGCACCCAGCATGTAATTGTGCGGCACGCTCGCCATGTCGCCGGCGGCGTAGAGGCCGGGCACCGTGGTGCGGGCATTGTCGTCGACGAACACGCCCGAGGCGCTGTGGCCGGAGCAGAAGCCGATCTCGGAGATATGCATCTCGATCGACTCGTTGCGGTAGTCGACCCCGCGCCCCTGCTGGAACAAGCCGCGTGTCGGCCGCTCCACCTTGTGCAGCGTGGTTTCGATTTCCGAGATGGTGTCGGGATGAAGATGCTTGAGCTGGAGGAACACGGGGCCCTTGCCGGACAACAGCTCGTTGTAGAACTCCAGCATCATCTGGCCGGACCAATAGTCGCATTCGATGAAGCGCGACCCCTCGTTGTTGGCGGTAAAGGCGCCGAACGGACCGGCCACGTAAGCGCAAGCCGGACCGTTATAGTCCTTGATCAGCGGATTGATCTGGTAGCATTCGAGGTTCGCGAGCGCGGCCCCCGCGTGATACGCCATCGCATAGCCGTCACCGGAATTCGCGGCGTTCTCGTAGGTTCCGAACATGTAGCCGGAGGTTGGCAAGCCAAGACGGCCGGCGGCGCCCATGCAGAGGATCACGGCCTTGGCCTTGATGACGAGAATTTCGGCCGTGCGGGTGTTCACAGAGATCGCGCCGGCGATGCGGCCATCGGCGGATTTGAGCAGCCGCGTTGCCATGTAGCGATTCGAGATCAGGATGCGGGCACGGCGGAGCTGGCGGTACAGCGCCTTCTTCACGGTCTCGCCGTTCGGCATCGGCAGAACGTAGGTGCCGATATGGTGCACCTTCTTGACGGCGTAATCGCCGTTCTCGTTCTTCAGGAAGCGGATGCCGAAACTGTCGAGCTCCTCGATGATTTTGTAGCAATTCTGGGCGTATTTATAGACCGCCTTCTGATCGACGATGCCGTCATTGGCGATGGTGATTTCCTTGGTGTACTGCTCCGGCGTGGCGTAGCCGGGGATGACGGCGTTGTTGAGCCCGTCCATGCCCATCGAGATCGCGCCGGAACGCTTGACGTTGGCCTTTTCGAGCAGGACGACATTGGCCTTCGGGTTCTTCAGCTTCGCCTTCAGCGCCGCCATCGGACCCGCGGTGCCGCCACCGATCACCAGCACATCGCAGGAAACCTCCGAAAGTCCGTCGACGATCTGATCTAGTGCCATCGCTTGCTCCTGGTTCGCCGGCAGGTCCGGCGCCTTTGCATCAGATTTGTTCAGGTGAGTTGCCGGCGATAGCAATTAGTTGTCGCCGGGATGCGATTTGCGCCTCAGCGCTCGACGAAGGCTTTTTCGATCACGAAATGGCCGGGTTTGCTGTGGTTACCCTCGACAAAGCCCCGCGCGGACAACATCGCGGGAAGCTCCTCGAGCATCGCCGGGCTGCCGCACAGCATGATGCGGTCGGTGTCGATATCGAGGCCGGATTGGCCGATATCGTCGAACATCTGGTTGGATGCGATCAGGTCGGTGATGCGGCCGCGGTTCTTGAACGGCTCGCGGGTCACGGTCGGGTAGTAGACGAGCTTGTCGCGGATCAAGGGTCCGAAGAATTCGTGATTGCGCAGCCCGTCGACCAGGTGCTCGCCATAGGCAAGCTCCGAGATCTGACGGCAGCCATGGGCCAGCACGATGGTCTCGTAGTTCTCGTAGACGTCGGGGTCCTTGACCAGGCTGGCGAACGGCGCAAGCCCGGTCCCGGTCGACAGCAGCAGGAGACGCTTGCCCGGAATGAGGTTGCCGGTGATCAGCGTACCCGTGGCCTTGCGGCCGACCAGGATGATGTCGCCTTCCCTGATCTTCTGCAGCCGCGACGTGAGCGGGC
>NZ_JBVVOZ010000038.1:0-57643 GCF_055807395.1 Bradyrhizobium sp. Kon10
GGCGTCGGCGCAGCCCGCGTGCGCGACCTGTTCCAGCAGGCGCACGACAAGGCGCCCGCGATCATCTTCATCGACGAACTTGACGCGCTCGGCCGTGCACGTGGCATCGGCCCGTTCGCCGGCGGGCACGACGAGAAGGAACAGACCTTGAACCAGCTCCTGGTCGAGCTCGATGGTTTCGACTCGCGCTCCGGCCTCGTCATCCTGGCTGCGACCAATCGCCCGGAAATCCTCGATCCGGCCCTGCTGCGCGCCGGCCGCTTCGACCGCCAGGTGCTGGTCGACCGGCCTGACAAGAAGGGCCGCCGCGACATTCTGGCGGTGCATATGAAGATTGTGCGGCTCGCCCCCGATGTCGACGTCGATGCCGTAGCCGGCTTGACGCCCGGATTTACCGGTGCCGATCTTGCCAATCTCGTCAACGAAGCCGCGCTTCTGGCAACGCGCCGCGGCGCCGAGGCGGTCGGCATGCGTGACTTCAACAACGCCGTCGAGCGTATGGTCGCGGGATTGGAGAAGCGCAACCGCCTGCTCAATCCGAAGGAGCGCGAGATCGTCGCCTATCACGAGATGGGGCACGCGCTGGTCGCGCTCTCGCTGCCCGGGGTCGATCCCGTGCACAAGATCTCCATCATCCCGCGGGGCGTCGGCGCGCTCGGCTACACCATTCAAAGGCCGATCGAGGACCGCTTCCTGATGACCAAGGAGGAGCTGGAGAACAAGATGGCCGTTCTGCTCGGCGGCCGCGCGGCAGAGTTGATCGTGTTCGGTCATCTCTCCACCGGCGCGGCCGACGATCTGCGCCGCGTCACCGACATCGCCCGCAGCATGGTGACGCGCTACGGCATGTCGGAAAAGCTCGGCAGCGTCGCCTACGAGCGCGATCCCGGTAATTTCCTGGCGAGCGCCGACCGGCCCTATCCGGTGCGCGAGCGCGACTATGCCGAGGAAACCGCGGCCGCCGTCGACCGCGAGGTCAAGGATATCGTCGACCGGGTCCTTGAGCGGACCGAAGACCTGCTGACGACGCGCCGTTCGATCCTGGATCGTGCCGCCAAAAAGCTGCTGGAAAAGGAGACGCTGGAGCAAAGCGAGATCGATGCGCTGATCCGGGAGATGCCCAAAGAAGGCGCGAAGGAAGGTCTGCGGGCCGTTTGAGCAGCCGGCCGTTGAGTAGGCTCCGCGGCATTGCCAGCTTTGCAGCGGGCTAGGTCTGATGGCTGTTCGCAGTCGGCTGCCGAGGCTCGGCGGCGTTTTGGTGCGGGGAGGGCGCGTGGGAAACCATAGGCGAAGAGATTTCTGGCGCGCCCGGCGCGTCGTTTGGCGGATGCGGCGCTCTGTGTTCAAGATACAGCTGGCCCGCGACCAGCATGATGCCGGCGCTTAGCAGCACAAGGCTTATGCCCATGAGATCTCGATAATCGTCCATTCGATGTCACCGGCCCCGTCGATCGATCAGAGAACGCCAGTGCTTGTAGGTCGTTCCCGTCGTCTTGATCGATTGCACCGGCTGCCGATCGGCCGCGGCCGTTCAGCAGCCACTGCGGATCCGAAGATACAGCTGACACGATGCCTATGGCAGATTACGGCCCTGGCCCAATTCGCGAGGAGGATCGCGCCTATCTCGAATCCCTCATCCGGGAGGATTTCGCGCGATGCCATCGCGGCGACACGCTGGACGATCTTAAGCGGGGTGCTTCGTTTTCGAAGGAGGATAGGGGATTGTTGCGGGATTGGATGGTGATAGCGGTTCGACGGGCCACAGCCGATCGGGGCAAGGGATCGACCCGATGGAGCGGCGGTTGAGGTGTATCGGCGCGGCTGTCCATCAGCCGAGCTGTCCCGTGAGCAGAAACGCGTGCGCAATAGCGGGATCGTGGTGGGCGAGGAGCAGGCTCAAGCACCACGGCAGGAACGAGGCCAGCGCGATCAGCTGAAACTCGGACGCCAGCGGGAATCGGGTTCTGACTGGCAGCTCAGTGGGCAAGGGGACGCCTCCTTTCCGCGAAGTCCCTCGCGTGAGTGCTTCGCCAGCATGCGCGTCGCATTAACGGCCTCGGCTTCAGCCGTTGCTCAGGAATCGCTGCCGCAACGGCTTGAGCACAAATAGAGCCAATGCCACCACCGCGAAGTTCATGATGGCAGTCAATACGAATACCAAATGCCAACCGCCGCTCGCTGATTTGATGAGATTGGCAATCGGCACGAGGAAGGCCGACGCGCCTTTGGCCGTGTAGAGCAGGCTGAGATTGACGGTTGCAAATTTGGTTCCGAAAGTGTCCGTGCACGTGGACGGGAATAGGCTGAAGATTTCACCCCACGTCAGGAAGATCAGCGCAGCGAAGAGAACGAATGCCCAGGGGGCATGACCCAAAGTCCCCAGCAACCAGTATGCTACTCCGCCCAGACCGAACGCGATCGCCATGGTGTATTCGCGGCCAATCTGGTCTGAGATCCAGCCAAACAGAGGACGCGCTCCACCATTGCAGATGCTGTCGACGACCAGCGCCACGCTCAGCGCCGACGCGCCGAACAGGATCGCCACGTTCCCAATATTGAAGTCCTTGGCAATCGGTGCGATCTGCGCGGTTGCCATCAACCCGCTCGCCGACACCATGATGAACATGATGTAAAGTAGCCAGAATACCCCGGTGCCCAATGCTTGCCGAGGCGTGTAGCTACGCGTCGTCTGCATCACTCTTGGTGCGGCGACGCCGACCATCTCGTCGAGATCCGGTGCCCGCAAGAACCACGCCAGGACGAAGACAAGTCCACCCTGGACCAGCCCGAACCAGAAAAAAGCTGCTTGGTATCCGGCAGCATCGATCACTGCGCGAATAGGAACGACGGTCAGCGCTGCGCCGGCCCCGTATCCGGCAGCCGTAAGACCGACGGCCAAACCGCGACGGTCGGGAAACCATTTGACTGCTTGGCCGACGCAGGTCGCGTACACCGCTCCGCCTCCAGTGCCGCCGACCACCGCACCGAGATAGAGCATTGCGAGAGATTCTGCGTACGCGTTGATCATCCAACCGAGAGCGACCAGGATGCCTCCAACCGCCACGACCAGCTTGGCGCCACGTCGTCCGCCGAGACTGTCAACGATCCAGCCATGGATCGGCGTCAGCCAGGTCTCGAGGGCAATGAAGATGCTAAATGCAACTTGGATCGATGCGATCGACCAGCCATGTGCCTGGCTGATCGGATTGACGAAGAGCGTCCAGCCGTACTGCAGGTTGGCGATCAGTACCATGCATAGGACGCAGCAGATGAGCTGACTTCGCCGCGTCGCCGGAACTGCGGGTGATCGGGAATCAATGGTTGCTGTCGTCATGTTTCCGTCCCTGTTGGCGGCATTGATGTGCCGACGGTTGGCCAGTCATTCGAGGCAGGGACGCCCGCGTATTTCTGAGTTTCGGGGTGGCTAGTTAGAGTCAAGCTTAGTTCCCGAACGTAGGCCTCTTTCCATCTGCCAAGTACGAGGCGGGATTACACTGACCGTTGAATGAACGGCAGGTCCGGAAAGTTCCACATGACGTTCTAGTCCATTCGTCGCGCAGGCAGGAAATGGCCGGTTACTTTGCATCCGCAAAGGGGCCGGCGGCCTGCGGACCTGTTGGTTTCCTTTCTGCGTCTGCGCCGTCTTTTCACTGCAATTTTCCTGGGAGCGCGGCGTAGGGAATCCGGCAGAGAGCGGTCGACCCGGCGGAGCGGCGCTTCAGATGTTCTGCGCGGTCATCGCTGAGGGCCGGTTCGACGGTGACGCCGGATCCGGCGATCGGAAGGCGGCCTCGGGCGGCGCTCCCTGGGATGGTCGATGGGCTGCGGTTGTGGGAAGCACGATCACTTTCGCTCCGACTTTCACCCGCTCGTAGAGGTCAACGACGTCCTCATTGGTCAGCCGGATACAGCCGGACGAAACCCGCCTCCCGATCGTATCGGGCTTGTTGGTGCCGTGAATTCGATATTCGGTCTCGCCCAGATACATCGCCCGGGCGCCGAGCGGGTTACCGGGACCGCCTGCCATGAACCGCGGCAGATAAGGCTGTCGTACGAGCATCTCTGCAGGCGGACGCCAATCCGGCCATTCCATTTTACGCGCCACACTCTGTTCGCCGGACCATGTGAAACCTTCACGGCCGACACCGATGCCGTAGCGCATCGCTTGCGCGTCGTTCAGAACGAAATAGAGGAATGTGTTTTTGGTATCGATGATCACGGTGCCCGGCGCCTGGTGGCTGGCGTAGTCGACCACCTGCCGAACAAACGCTCCGGGACCATCAGCGGCTTTTGGTGGTTCGACCAGAGGGGCCGGGACCGAAATCGGAGCCGGAGCTGGCGCCGATGCATGAACCGGAGCTGCCACGTAGACCGGAGTTGACGATGCCTGGGCTTGGGGCGCAGACGGCTTTCGTATCGGTTGCACGCTCAAGGGGCGAGACAGCAAACCGTAGCCCAATGCGGCGAGGGCCACAGCGCCAATTGCAACTCTTCCGGCCATCGGCAGTGCGAGCGTCTCAGCCTTTCCACGCTTGGCCCGCTTCCTCATGTCTTTCCCCAGGTCACCATGCCCAGAAGAGGTACCCGGCAAAATTTAAGAAAGTTCGAAGCGATGTCGCCCAGATGGGAACCGTCGGCAGTGGTTAACGGCGCACTCCTGTGCGGCAGCATGGAAATTGCGCAACGCGCAGACGACCATTCAGGCGTTTTGTCTTCCGCAGTCTTGCGAAAGAGGATATTCTGTCAGCTGACGCATGCGACCGTTGCTTCGGTCCCGCGGGCTTTGCTCCTCCGCCCATCCTGCGTCTCATCCCCACATTCCGACGTAACCTCACCGAGAAAGACGGGAGACGATCCCATGGCTAATGCCCAATGCCTTTGCGGCGCTCTTTCACTGAAATTGCGAGAAACCTCAAAGCTGATTGTCGCGTGTCATTGCCTCGCCTGCCAGCGACGAACCGGTTCGCCATTCGGCCTCGGCGTTTTCCATGCAATCGACACCGTCGAGATCTCAGGAACGGCTACGGAGTTCATTCGCGTCGGCGATAGCGGCCGTAAGGTGCGATACTATTTTTGTCCAACATGCAGCTCGACGGTCTATTGGAAGCCCGACGCCTTGCCATCTCTCATCGGCGTCGCGGTTGGCGCGCTCGGCGACCCCAGCTTTCCGGCTCCCGCCTTTTCGGTATTCGAGCGGTCGAAGCATCATTGGGTCCACGTTGATGAGGCAGTCGAGCATTTCCAGACAAGCGGACTGCAAAGAGGGACCTGAGCGCCGTGACGAAGTGCAGAAACGACCTTCTACGACCTCGAGCGTGCCACACTGGGAAAGTCACATCTCAGATGGTCTCAACAGCAGACATCACCGGCCCCGGTCGGGAGATCAGAGATGGGCCAACAGCTGCCATTCTACAAAGCCGATTGATGCCGGCGACAGAGATGCTCTCTCTACTCGGCTGAAGCTTCACTCTGTCCGGTCGGCTTGCGTCCCGCCGGCGCGAACATACTCAGCGCGAACCACGAGTGAAACGCGGTCACGTCATCATGTGATCCGTCAAGACGCAGCTGCCCCTCCCGAATTGCCTGGTTGAGCGAAATGTGGCCCAGCCAGACCTGCGTCAGGACGTGTAGACTGGCGCCGACGAATAGGTCAACATCAAAGCCTGGAATGCGATAGCAAAGATCAACAATGCCGTGCTCGAATATCAACCAGTAGCGGCGGCGGCTGATTGGGACGCCTGACAGCTGAAACTCAACGACGTACCGCCCATCGCGCGGCGAAGCTCGGGCCGCAACGTTGCGACGGATATCCCACATCAGAAGGTCGGGATCCAGGTTCGCTGTATCGACAAGATCGTGACGCAGCCAGCGCTGCGCCCAAATGCCCATGCTCTCCACTACCGGAAATAGTTCGCGCCCGGCTGGGGTCAGATGGTACTCAAAACTACGCGCCTCACCGCGCCGCCGCTCGACGATGCCGGCGAACTGCAGCTGTCTGAGGCGCTGTGCCAACAGTGCCGAGGACATGCGCGGCACCCCGCGCTGCAAGTCGTTGAACCGAATGCTGCCACACAACAGCTCACGAATGACGAGCGGCATCCATCTTTCCGCCAGTATCTCGGCGGCAAGGGCGATGGGGCAGAACTGACCGTATCCTCGCTTTTCCGCCATGCCAAATTCCGGCTGAGATCATGAACCGCGCCGCTTCAATTTTTAAAGTTGCCCGCGCCGGCTGTCGATAACAAGCTGGCAAAATGTACCAAACGGAGGTTTGGCTATGACGCGAGTTCCCCACCTGCAAGAGCTTGTTCAAGTCCTCGGCCCGCGCTTTGCGGAAGGCGCCGCCGAACGCGACCAAGGCGACGTCTTTGTCGCCGAGCACTACCACGGGCTGAAACAACACAAAGTATTCTCGGCCCTTGTTCCCACCGAGCTTGGCGGCGGCGGCCTTCGCCACAGCGCGATGTGCGCCTTCCTGCGCCAGCTCGCCCATTATTGCCCGTCGACCGCGCTGGCGTTGTCGATGCATCAGCATCTCGTTGCCGCGGCCGTCTATAATCACCGCAACGGCGGGCCGGGGAAGAAGCTGCTGGAGCGGGTCGCGGCCGACGAGACGGTTCTAATCTCAACTGGCGCGAATGACTGGATGGAATCGAATGGTACGGCTGAGCGCGCCGACGGCGGCTTCCGCGTTAAGGCGCGAAAGCCATTCGGTAGCGGCTCGCCGAGCGGCGGCATATTGGTGACGTCAGCTCCCTTTGAAGACCCTAAGGAGGGCTGGCAGGTTCTACACTTTGCAATTCCGTTCACAGCCAACGGCGTCTCGCTCGCTGACGATTGGAAAACCCTCGGCATGCGCGCCACTGGCTCGCAGTCCATCATACTTGATGATGTCTTTGTGCCCGACGGCGCCATCGCCTTGCGTCGGCCACGCGGTCGCTTCCACCAAGCGTGGAACGTCATTCTGACTGTGGCAATGCCGCTGATCATGTCGGTCTACGCTGGCGTGGCCGAGGCCGCGGCCGCCATCGGCATGGAGCAGGCAAAAAAGCGCAAAGGCGATCCAACCGTGCCCTATGTGCTCGGTGAACTCACCAATCAGTTGACGATCGCACAGCTTGCCGTGGACGATATGGTCCGCTTGGCGGACGATCTGGAATCAGCGACGAACCTGGAAATGGCGAACGCCATGCTGGTGAGAAAAACGATCGTCGCCGAGCACGTCTTGGAGACCGTCGAGAAGGCGTTGGAGGCGGCGGGCGGCGCCGGCTTCTACCGCAAGATCGCTCTTGAGCGGTTCTTGCGCGATGCACACGCTGCGCAGTTCCATCCATTATCCGCAAAGCGCCAGCACCGATTCACCGGCCGCATTGCTCTCGGCCTCGATCCGATAACGGACGCAGCATGATTCACATTGAGATCGAATACCGCCGGAGCCACCTCCCGCCCCGGCGGCCGTTGCGGTTCGCCCAATTCCGGTCCGGGTCACAAGGCGAAGAGCTCAAGCTGAGCAAATCTAGTCCGCCGTTGCTCTCTGAGCAGACCTCTGAGGGTCCGGTACTTCGTCGCCGAGGCCAAGAGAGGTCCTCAGCAAAGCTGGCGCGAAAGCCCTTTACGCGTCGGGTGTCACCCGCGCCGGCACATAAACATTCGCGTGGCTGTCGGAATTGTCTGGTCGCGAGCGTCCTTAGGTTTCAAGGAGGCAGTTTCATGATCCGATCGCGTGAAGTTTCGATCGTGGCCGATGCCCGCGGTCTGGTGGAGTCGCCACGCTGGCACCAAGGACAGTTCTGGTTCGCTGACTGGAGTGCTGGCGAAATTCTTTCAATCGACGACCAGGGAGCGTGCCAAGTGCGAGCTCGCGCGCCGGCACCGCCATTGTGCTTCGATTTCGCCGCAGACGAGGAAATGCTGATCGTTTCGGCTGCGCAGGGATTGCTCCTCAAGCAGCACGCGAGCGGGGAAGTCGCCAATTTTGCAAGACTCGGGCCGGGCATGTGGAACGAGATCGTGGTGGATGGCCGAGGTAACGCCTACATCAATGGCCCTTCCTTGCTGCTGATCCGGCCTGGCGGACAGGTCTCGCAGGAAGCAGACGGATTCGCTTTTCCCAATGGAATGGCGATGTTCCCCGACAACCGCACGCTCATCGTGGCAGAGTCGCACGCGAAAAGGCTTACCGCCTTCGACGTGTCGTCAGATGGCCATCTCTCAGGCCGCCGCGTTTGGGCGCAGCTCGAGGGACCGCCAGACGGCATTTGTATCGATCAGGAAGGCGCCATTTGGTACGCCGACGTCCCCAATTCTTACTGCCGACGGGTCAAGGAGGGGGGCGAAGTGCTGGATGAGGTACGTCTCGACCGCGGAGCATTTTCCTGCGCGCTGGGAGGACCTTCGCGACAGACCTTGATGATTACCGCAGCGAAATGGTTTGGAATGGACCGAATAGCCGACGTTGCGGGCACCGGGCGAATCTTCACGCTTCCGGTGTCTGTAGCCGGCTCTGGTTGGCCATGACGCCAATAAGTCGCTTTAGAAAACTGTGGCCTGACCGAACAAGTATCTCAGGCGACAACGGAAGCAACCGAGAAATCCCCCGAGCCTGGCAATCTGCTCCGGCACGAAAAAACCCGCGGCGGATTGCTCCGCGCGGGTATTACGAAATTCCGATGATGTCATTCTGCCAGTGTTTTGCCCGACGAGTCAAACGCCGATGTGCGCAGCAGATTCCTGTCGCGGACCGGACAGCACTAGTCCAATGATTTCAATGTCCCGGCTACTGTGCATGGGGTTGTTTTGCAGCTTTTTTGTTCCGGCCGCAAAGCGGTGCGAGTTCACCGCCGGCCGCGCGGTGCTTCGGCCTTGGCCGGCGGCTCGGTTTGCGGCGCGCAGGTGGCGGCCGCGAGCGAGGCCTGCGCCTGCGGCATCAGGCCCGGTTCGGCGGCGAGCGCCTTCATCACGATCAGGCCTGTTGTGCTCGGGGAGTCGATGATCAGGCGGTCGGCCGCGGTGATCTCTTCGTCCTCGGGCAACTCGTTGTGCTGCGGCTCGGTCATGAGGTCGAGCTCGATCACCTTCTTGCCCGCCGAGCGGTCGTTGATGGCGTAATAGGCGATCTCGTTGCGGGTGTAGAACGACACCGAGGTGTAGGCCTGGCTCACCGGCACCGTGAGCTTGATCGGGCCGCCCGACAAATCGTAGCGGCAGATCGCCAGCGCAAACGCCGGATCCATGAACGGCATCGGTGAGGTCTGGGGATCGGCGAGCGGAAGCGCGGTCACGGCGTTGAGCTTGGTCATCGGCGTCAGCCGCGAATAGGCGTCCTGCGTCGCGATCCGCGGCAGCGCCAGCACGCTGACGAGGTGGACGACCAGACCCAGCACGATGCCGGCAATGATGGTGAACGCGAGCCGGATCATGAGCAGCCCACCGTCGCGATTGTCGGCATCGGCGCGTCGCGCTTGGTCCGCGTCGCAACGCCGACCGGGGTATCGTAAAGCCGAAGCATCAGCGCGTAGCGCTCGATGCCGCCGGTCGGCAGCCAATTGCCGGAGCGCGAGCGCGAGGCGATGCGGATCTCGAATGAGCCGTCGGACTGGCGGACGATCTCCTGGCTGGTGAAGCCGTAGCGCTGCAGCGAATTGGCGACGAGATGGCCCTTGCGGTCGTAGAGCGTCAAGGTCCAGAACCGCGCCGGCGGCGTCACGCCGGAGACGACGACGTCGCAGCGGCCGTCGAGCGCCTTCTTCTTGTCGTCGGCGGTCGCGGTGAAGGCGACGCCGTCGCCGGTGCCGATCGGCAGTTCGCCGTTGCGCACGATGGTGGCGCGCGAATAGGGATCAACGTCGGCGGTGCCGGTGCGCGGCCGGGCCGTCCAGGGACCGATGGTGAGCGCGCCGATCTCGGTGCCGCGCGTGGTCGTCATCCAGGTCGCGCCGACGCCGACCACGGTCGCGAGCAGGAGGGCCGTCAATGTGATCAGGATCAGCCGCACGGGATACGATCAGTTCTTGCGCGGGGTGGATGAGTTCGCATTGTCCTCCGCCGCATAGTTCTGCGGAAAGGCGAGCGCGCTGGTCGATGACGCCGGTTTGGCCGGCTTGGTCGCGTCGTCGGCCGCCGCCTTGGTCGCGGTCTTGGCCGCGTCGTCCAAAAGCTTCTCGACCCGCACCAGAATATCGGCGCCGCGCTTGGTCAGTACCGGCGGCGGACCGGGCTTGGTCTCCAATATCTTCGGTGCCGCATTGGCCTGCGCGTTGGCGACCCGCTCCGGCGGCAGCTTCTGGCCCATGCCGACGCCGGGGATCTCCCTGACCTCGACGCCCTGATGGGCCGCGAGCATGATGTCGTGCCAGGTCTGCGCCGGCAGCGAACCGCCGGTCATGCGGTTGGTCGGCGAGTAATCGTCATTGCCGTACCAGACCGCGCAGGTGAAGTTGCCGGTGTAGCCGACGAACCAGGCATCGCGATACGCATTGGTGGTGCCGGTCTTGCCCGCGGTCGGAATGCCGTCAAGCGCGGCGCGGCGCGCGGTGCCTTCGCTGACGACGTGGCTCATCATGCCGGCCATGTCGGCGGCAATGTTCGGCGGAATGGCCTGGCGCGGCTTCGGACCGTCGCGGTCCCAGCGCCAGACCAGGTCGCCGGCGCCGGTGCGCACCTCCAGCACCGCATGCGGGGTCACGGCCTTGCCGCGGTTCGGGAAGGTTGCATAGGCGACGGCGTGCTCGAGCACGGTGACTTCATCCGAGCCGATCGGCAGCGACGGCGTGTCGGGCAGGGGGGCCTTCAGGCCGAAGCGGCGGGCGACTTCGACGATCTTGGCCCGGCCGATCTTGGCCGGGTTCGGTGCCTTCGGCTGCTCCTTCTGGCCGATCGCGATCGACAGCTTCACCGGGACCACGTTGATCGAGCGCGTAATCGCCTGCGTCAGCGTCACGGCGCCGGAATAGGAATGGCCATAGTTCTGCGGACACCAATTGCCGATGCAGACCGGGCCGTCGATCACGATCGAGTTCGGCGTAAAGCCGTTCAGCAGCGCGGTGGTGTAGACATAGGGTTTGAATGACGAGCCCGGCTGGCGGTAGGCGTCGACGGCGCGGTTGAACTGGCTTGCGCCATAGTCGCGGCCGCCGACCATGGCACGGATGCCGCCGTCGAGATCGGAGACAACGGTCGCGGCCTGGGTCGCGTGATAGTCGCGGCCGAACTGGCGCAGCTGGTTCTCGATCGCGTCTTCCGCCGCCTTCTGCACGTTGGTGTCGATCGCGAGGCGCACCACGAAAACGCGCTCGGTGTAGGATTTCGGGAAGGTGTCGACCAGCTTGCGCATCTCGTCGAAAGCGTAGTCGAGATAATAGTTCGGCGAGGCCTCGTCGCGGCGGTCGACGGCGAAGGCAGGATTACGGCGGGCGCCGAACACCTGGCCCTCGGTCATGAAGCCGGCGTCGACGAGGTTGTCGAGCACGACGTTGGCGCGGGCGCGCGCGGCGGGCAGGTTGATGTGCGGCGCGTATTTGGTCGGCGCCTTGAACAGGCCGGCGAGCATCGCGGCTTCCGCCAGCGTCACGTCGCGCGCCGACTTGTTGAAGTAGAAATGCGCAGCGCCGTCGACGCCGAAGGTGCCGCCGCCCATATAGGCGCGGTCGAGATACAGCTTCAGGATCTCGTTCTTGGTCAGGCGCCATTCCAGCCAGACCGCGAGGAAGGCCTCGTTGATCTTGCGCTCGATGGTGCGCTCGTTGCTCAGGAACAGGTTCTTGGCGAGCTGCTGGGTGATCGACGAGCCGCCCTGGCGGACGCCGCCGGCCTGGGCGTTGGTGACCAGCGCGCGCGCGGTGCCGGCGATGTCGATGCCGAAATGGTCGTAGAAGCGGCGGTCCTCGGTCGCGAGCGTCGCCTTGATCAGTACGTCCGGAAAGTCTTCCAGCGGGATCGAATCGTTGTGCTTGATGCCGCGGCTGCCGATCGGGTTGCCGTAGCGGTCAAGGAAGGTGACGGCGAGGTCGGACTTCTTCAGCCAATCCTCGTCCGCGGTCTCGCGGAAGGCGGGGATGGCGAGCGTGAGCAGCAGGACCATGCCGCCGAGGCCGATCGTTGCGGCCTCCGACAGCGGTTCGATGAACACCCAGCGCTTCCACCGCCCGACATAGAAGCGGTCCATGAAGGTCGAGTAGCGCTCATAGAGTTCGCGGATGCCTTTGGCCGAGGAGAACAGCGAGGAGTCGATGCGCGCATCGAGATCCAGGAAGAAATTCCGGACCCTGGTCTTCCAATGCGGTGGTATGATCTGGCGCACCTAGAACCCTCGAGGCTCGGTTCGAAAGCGTTCAAGCACCCGGCCGGGGCGGCATCGAGACGTCTTGCGGGAATGTTGCGGCAAACCCAAGGCGCCCGGTTCGCGTCCGAGGGGACTTGCCGTTCCTTCTAGCCGAGCGGGACCCATAAACCAATGGCCACGCTTGCGATTTTGAACAACAGGCCTAATTGACCCCGGTTCATTACGGGCCTCACCCGAGCGCTGCTTGCAGTGCCATGGGCGCGCGCCCTAGATGACGTTAGCCGTAGCTCTTTCGAATCTTGATGAGGCGCATGACCGCAGCTCCCAAACGACCTTCAGGCCAGGAGGGTTTCTTCTGGAAAACCAAGACGTTGGAACAGATGTCTGGGGACGAGTGGGAAAGCCTGTGCGACGGCTGCGGCCGCTGCTGCCTGAACAAGCTCGAGGAAGAAGACACCGGCGAGATTTATTACACCCATGTCGGCTGCAAGCTGCTCGATGCCGGAACCTGCGGCTGCAAGGACTACGCGAATCGTTCCGCCAAGGTTCCTGACTGCGTTCGCCTGACGCCTGCCAATGTCCGCACCCTGAACTGGCTGCCGCCGAGCTGCGGCTACAAGCTCGTTGCCGAGGGGCGCGATCTCTATTGGTGGCATCCGCTGGTCTCCGGCGATCCCAACACCGTGCATGAGGCCGGCGTCTCCGTGCGCGGTCGGGTCGAGGGCAGCGAGGTAGAGATCCCGGATGACGAGCTTGAGAACCACATCGTGCAATGGCCGGCACAGCTGCCGAAACGGGCACGCCTGAAGCGACGTCCGAAGGACTGATGCGCCATCGCACTCCGACGACCATCACGCGTTCGGGATGGACCGGCGGCGGGATGCTCCCATGCGCCCGGGGGCCTGCCTGAGAAGGACTTTGCTGTCTAAATACATTTCATAGAACGAATCCTTCGCCGGCTTTGCGCCGCAACATCACGTCTGACACGCCCGAAATGAACAAGTTCGCACGGCAGAGCAGCCAGGCTGCCGATATCCAGACTTTGCCCGACGACATCGCCGACGAGCTGACCCGTCTTCCGGGCGAGGTCATCAGCGTCAGCGATGCTCCCTCCCTGGCGCCACCGGTGCCGCTGTCGCAGGACGAGGTTCGGACCATCGTCATCAGCCTGATGCTGACGATGTTTTTGGCCGCCCTCGACCAGACCATCGTCGCGACCGCGCTGCCGACCATCGGGCGCCAATTCCACGACGTCTCCAATCTCTCCTGGGTCATTACCGCCTACCTGCTCGCCTCGACAGCCGTTGCGCCGGTGTTCGGGACGCTGAGCGACATCTACGGCCGCAAGGCGATGCTCGTCGTGTCGCTGAGCCTGTTCATTGCGGGCTCGGTGCTGTGCGCGATCGCGCCGAGCATGCCGATGCTGATTCTGGCGCGCGGCCTGCAGGGACTCGGCGGCGGCGGCATCATGCCGGTGGTCCAGACCGTGATCTCCGACGTCGTCTCGCCGCGCGAACGTGGGCAATACCAGGCCTATTTCTCCAGCGTCTGGATGGTCGGCGGCATCCTCGGCCCCGTCATCGGCGGCGTGTTTGCCGAGCATCTGCACTGGTCGATGATCTTCTGGATCAACCTGCCGCTAGCAGCCGCGGCTCTCGCGCTGCTGCTGCCCAAGATGAAGAAGATCCCGGTGTTCCACCGCAAGCGCAAGGTCGACTGGCTCGGCGGCGTGCTGCTGATGGCCTCCGCCGTCGTCTTCATGCTGGTGCTGACCTGGGGCGGCACGCGCTTCCCGTGGCTCTCGCCGACAGTTCTGTCGATGGTGGGCGGCGCTGTCGCGCTCGCGCTCGTCTTCGTCTGGCATGCGCGCCGGGCCGACGAGCCGTTCCTACCGCTGCCGCTGCTCGGCGGGAAGGTCGCACCGTTCGCGTTGACCGCCGGCGGATGCGGCCTCGGCGCCATCACCGGCCTCACCGTGCAGCTGCCGCTCTATTACGAGTCCGTCTACCACCTCAGCGCCAGCGAGGCGGGGCTTGCACTGATTCCGCTCGCGGCGGTGTCGACCTGCGGCGCGGCGATTGCCGGCCGCACCATGGCGCGCGCCAAGCACTACAAGCGCGTCGCCATCATCGGCACCTCCTGGGCTGCGATCTGTGCGCTCGGCCTCACGTTGACGACGTTGCCGCTGTGGGGCCTGCTGACGCTGATGGCTGCCTTCGCGCTCGGGCTCGGCACGACCTTTCCGGTCTGCGTGGTCTCGCTGCAAAATTCGGTTGCCCGCCCCCAGGTCGGCACCATCACCGGCGCGATGAACTTTTTCCGCTCGCTGATGTCGTCGTTCACGGTCGCTGCGTTCGCCGCGATCCTGCTCATTGCGCTCGGCGCCGACGTTCCGCTCGCCGGCGAGCATCACGCCGCCGTCAACGCGATCCCCTCCGACGACATGCGGCACGCGTTCCGCTACGTCTTCGGCGCCGCCACGGCGCTGATGGCCACCGCCGCGCTCTGCCTGATCGCGATGGAAGAGCGGCCGCTCGCCGGTCCGGCCGTCGCGCAGCCGGTGGAGATGGCGGAGTAGGGACCTCTAGCCGCCGCGATCGGGATCGTCGTCGCGACCGCCTGCACTCGTCTTTCGCGCTTTTGCCGCAAGCTGCTCTTTAAGCCGCGCCAGCGCGTCGGCGGACCAGTCATGGACATCGGTGACCGCGACCCAGGCATCGACGTAGTGCTCGGGCGCGTAGACATGGCCAAAGCCCATCGGCGTCTCCGTCGCGACCGCCATGTCGAGGGCGAGCTGCAGCATCGTGACGATGGGATACCATCGCAGCTCCGGTGAGACGTCCGGTCCGCGCGGTGCCTTCATCCAGGCCGGGGGGCGATAGGCATCGCGATAGGCAAAGAACGTGATCGCGTCACTGGCATATTGCAAATAGACCACGCGCATCGGACCCCAGGGCGTATCTGGCGGCACCGTCGGCCCGTTCTGGTTCATGAAGCGGACGAAACGGCTGTCGCGGAATTTCGGCAACCACGCCGGCGAGCCCTGATTGCGGTTCGCGGTGATCGAGCGCCAGATGCGGCTCTCGAACGGCGGCCCGCTCCACAGCGCGCCGGCAATGGGATCGCCGATGGTCTCGAACAGCTCCGCGGATTTTTCCGAGTTCAGGGCACCGAGGCTCAGTCCGTGCAAATACAGTTTGGGCCGGGCGTCCTTTGGCAGCGTCGTCCAGTAGCCGTAGATCTGCGCGAACAGGGCGCGCGACGCCTCTGCTCCGTACTCCGGCTGAAACAGCAGCGACAGCGGGCTGTTGAGATAGGAATACTGCATCGCGACGCTGGCGACATCGCCGTGGTGCAGATATTCGACCGTATCCATCGCGGACGGGTCGATCCAGCCGGTGCCGGTCGGCGTGATGACGACCAGGACCTTGCGTTCAAAGCCGTGCTGGCGCTTGAGCTCCTCGAGCGCCAGCCTGGCGCGCGCCTGCGCGGTGTCGCGGCTACCCAAGCCGACATAGACGCGCACCGGGTCGCGCGCGGGCCGCCCCGTGACGGCACTGATCTCCGCTGCGGTCGGACCCGAGGCAATGAACCTGCGCCCCATGCGTCCGAGCTGCGTCCACTTCACCAGCGATGCCGGGCTTCCTGTTCGCTCAGCGGCGGTCGGCTGCGGCCGCTCGGGCTCCAGCAGGGCATCGACTTCGCGGAAGGACGAGTCGAGCGCGTGGAACGCCGTGCGGATCAGGACATTGCTGACGATCGACCAGAACAGCAGGGCTGCAACGACCACGCCGATCACGTTTGCAATCTTCCGCGGGATGACGCGGCTTTTGCGCGCGGCAAGGAAGCTCGCAGTCAGCGCGAACAGCCGCCCCAGCACCAGCAGCACCATGAAGGTGATCAGGGCGATGGCGCAGACCTTGAGCGGATGTGCGGTCTCGACCGGCGCCATCTTCATCACGGTGCGGATCGAGTTCTGCCATTCGGCCGTGCGCCAGAGAGCGACGATGACCACGATCAGACAGAAGGCTGCGACGAGCGCATTCGCAATCGACCGCGCGCGCGCCGACGGCTCGGGCAATTCGAGATAATGCCACAGCCGGCGCCACAGCACGCCGCTGAGATAGCCGAGCGCAAAGCAGCCGCCGGCGAGCACGCCTTGCGTGAGATAGCTGCGCGGGATCAGCGTCGGCGTCAGCGCGGCCGCAAAGAACAGCGCGCCCAGCATCAGGCCGACGCCGGACAGCGACAGCAATTGCCGCCGAATGAGCCATGCCGATGTTATGAGGACAGTCATGAAATACGCGCGGTCCGTCTCGCAAGCCGCCGAGTTGGCGGAGCAGGCGCCTACTCTAGCTGCATTCGTGCGGTGCGAACACCGTTGAGCAAGCGCTCGACATGAAAGGCGGCCATAGGGACCTGCTGCTCACGCACTCTGTCCGAGCCTGCTGTCGATCTCGTTCCTTAGCAGGGCAAAATCGATCGGTTTGGTCAAGAGCCCGTTGGCCCCGCTTTCCATCGCCTTGCGTCGTGTATCGGCGTCGCCATAGGCGGTGATCATGATGATCGGCACATCCGGGCAGATTTCCCTCGCCTTGGGGAGCATTTCGATGCCGGTCATGCCGGGCATGTTGATGTCCGACAGAATGAGGATCAGCGATTGTGCGGACGCGGCGGCAATGTGCGACAAGGCGGCCGGCGCCGAATTGGCAAAATCCATCACAAAGCGCTCTGCGCGAAGATCGCGGCGAAATTGCTGGCGGAACAAAGCCTCCACATCAGGCTCGTCATCCACCACGAGAACCATCACACCCACGGCTAACCTCTCGTTTCGTCTGAAAAATTGCTTTTGCGCGGCAATCGAATTGTAAATTCAGTAAACTCACCCGAATTCGTTTTCACATCAATCGTACCCCCGTGCTGTTTCACGATGATGTCGTGGCTCATGGAAAGGCCGAGACCGGTTCCTTCGCCGGCCGGCTTGGTCGTGAAAAAGGGATTGAATATCTTCTCCTTCACCTCGGGCGGAATGCCTGTGCCATTATCGCGGATACAGATTTCGACGTGCCCGCCATGGTCACGCGTCGAAGCACTCAGCACGGGCTCGAAGCCTGCGTCGTTCTCGCTGGCGCGTTTGCCCACCGCATAGAACCCGTTGGAGATCACGTTCAACAGCACGCGCGTGATTTCCTGCGGGAACGCCTCGACCATGCCGGCGGCTGGATCGAGCTCGCGCTTGAGGGTGATGTTGAACTGCGGCTGTTCGGCGCGCACCCCGTGATAGGCGAGGTTGAGGCTTTCCTCGACCAGCGCATTCACGTCGGTCGGCCGATGCTCGCCGCTGCCGTCGCGGGAGTGCAGCAGCATGTTCTTGACGATGGAATCGGCGCGCTTGCCGTGCTGCACGACCTTCTGCAGATTGTCCTTCAGAAGGCCTGTCAGCTCGTCGACCTCGTCGCGGACGCTCCCGGCGAGTGCCGTGGAGCCGAGCAGTTGGTTCAGCTCGTCCGTCAGCTCGGCCGAAAGTGCCGCAAAATTGTTGACGAAGTTGAGCGGGTTCTTGATCTCGTGTGCGATACCGGCGGTGAGCTGGCCGAGCGAGGCGAGCTTCTCGGTCTGCACCAGTCGATCCTGGGCGGTGCGCAACTCGTCGAGCGACGTAGCGAGCTCCCTGGTGCGGGCTTGCACCTCCTCGAACAGGCGGACGTTGCCGATTGCGATGACCGCCTGGTCGGCGAAAGTCTGGAGCAGCGTGATCTGCTTTTCGGTGAACGGGTGCATTTCCTTGCGGCGAAGCACGATCGCGCCAATGCTTTCGCTCTCGTGCAACAGCGGCACGCTCAAGATGCTGCGATGACCCATCCGGATCGCCAGCCCGCGTCCGTCGGAGAGGTCCGAATGGCTCTCATCGCTGATATCTTCGATGTGGACCGGTGCTTGATCGATGAACGCCCGCCCGGCTGCCCAGCGCCGGTTGATCGGCCATCTCTCCAGTCCGATCGGGATCGAGCCGTGATGTGCGCTGAAGCGAAGGAACTCACCGTCCTTCAGCAACACGCCGGCATCATAAGCCCCGCAAAGCTCGCAGGCGCTTTCCACGATGGCCTTCAATGTCGGTTCGACGTCGGTCGGTGAAGAGGCGATCACTCTCAGGATGTTGGCGCTGCCGGTCTGGTACGTCAGCGCTTCGCTGAGTTCGCGCGTCTTGGCCTGAACCTCGTCGAACAGCCGTGTGTTCTCGATCGCGATCACGGCCTGGTCCGCGAACATCGCGACGAGCTCGATGTGCTTCTCGGTAAACGAATTGGGCTCGCTCCGGTTGAGCGAAAAAGCGCCGATCAGCCGACCCTCGCGCATGAGCGGCACGGCGAGCGTGGTGCGATAGCGGGCGCGATTCTGCTCGCTGGTCAAACCGTAGTGCGGATCGGCCAGCACGTCCGGAATGCAGACGGGTTTCAGCGATGCGCCGGCGCGGCCGACGGCGGACGGGTGTCCAGGCCGCAATGGCCGGCGCTCCAGCATCTCGTGAACGTCCGGTGGGAAATTCCAGCTCGCCAGGATGCGGAAGACTTCGCCGTCGAAGCGGAAGAACATCGTCTGCTCGGAGCCGCACAGGCGGGCGGCTGTTTCCGAGATGGCTTCGAGAACGGGCCGTAGATCGGACGGCGAGCGGCTGATGACCGAAAGCACCTCGGTGGTGGCGGTCTGCCGCTCCAGTGCCTCCGTCAGATCGAGCGTCTTGGCCTGCACCTCGTCGAACAGCCGCGCATTTTCGATAGCGATCACCGCCTGGTCGGCGAAGGTCTGGACCAGCTCGACTTCGCGTTGCGAGAATTGTCCCTTTCGCTTGCGCGCGAGGGCAAACACGCCAATGCCGCGTCCCTCCCGCATCAACGGGACAAACAGGATTGACCTGAAATCAAGAGCCTCGCTGAACCTCTTGAGCGAGCCAATCTCCCTCTCCTCATCAACGTCAGCAATGTTTCGGATCGCGCCTGCAAGGAGGGTCCGGCCGATATAGGTTGAGTTGTCGGCCTGGAGCGGAGTCCGTCGGAGGAAGTCAGCTTGCGCGGGATCGGCGTCAGCCACGCCGCGCGCGACAAGGACATCACCTTCACGAATGTAGAGCGCGTTGAGCTCTGCCTTGCACAATTCGGCGGCCGAATGTGTCAGCGTGTTCATCACCGAATCCAGGTCGAAAGCCGAGCGGCTGATGACTTTCAGCACGTCGGCGGTGGCGGTCTGCTGCTGCAGCGCCTCGGTCAGATCGCGCGTTCTGGCCTGGACCTGATCGAACAGTCGGACATTCTCCAGTGCGATGACCGCCTGGTCGGCGAAGGTCTGGACCAGGTCGATCTGGCGCTCGGTGAAGGGCCCCGGCACCGGGCGCGACAGCGCCATGATGCCTTCGACCCTGCCGTCGCGGAGCAAGGGAACGGCGAGCACCGCGCGAATTCCGGCAAGGGCAGTCGCAGGCATGGTGATCTCGGGATCCGCTAGCACGTCGGCCACGCAGACCACCTGACCACTCTCGATCGCGCGTGCGATCGCGGAGTTTCGCCCGGCCTTTTGCGGATTTGACTTGAGAAACTGCACCCAATCCGGGTGTAGATCGGCGTAGGACGCCGCCTGGTAATTGAACCGCTCGCCGTCCCGCAAAAAGATGACGCCGCGCCGCGCGGCAGACAGCTCCACGGCGGATCGGATCAGGGTTTCGAGCACGGTTTGCAGGTCGAAAGCCGAGCGGCTGATGACTTTCAGCACGTCGGCGGTAGCGGTCTGCTGCTGCAACGCTTCGGTCAAATCGCGCGTCTTGGCCTGGACTTGCTCGAACAGCCGGACATTCTCGATCGCGATGACGGCCTGGTCTGCAAAGGTCGTCACAAGGTCGATCTGCCGCTGAGTGAACGGCTCCGGCTCCGTGCGCGAGAGACTGAATACGCCGATAGCCTCCTGCTCGCGGAGAAGCGGGACCGCCAGAAGGCTGCGGTAGCCACCCAGTCGCTGCACCTCATTCAGGCGATAATCCGGATCAGCCGTCACGTCGTGGAAATGAACGACAGTGCCAGTCGAGTAGGCGCGTCCAGCGCCGCTGCTCTGGTCCAGCGGCACCGGATTTTCGCGAAAGTGTTGCACCAGCTCGGGCGAGCAGCCGATCTGGGTCGCGAGGCGAAGCGCATCGCCCTCCCGCAGGAAGAAAGTACCGATGGGCGCATTGCACAGATCGAGTGCCGACCTGACCAGCGTTGTCAGGACCGCCTGCAGATCGAAGGCCGAGCGGCTGATCACTTTCAGCACGTCGGCGGTCGCGGTCTGCTGTTGCAGAGCTTCGCCGAGCTCGCGCGACTTCGTCTTCGATTCGTTAAATAGCCGCGCGTTCTCGATTGCGATCACGGCCTGGTCGGCGAAGCTCTGCTGCAGCGCGAGCTCCTCGGCCGTGAAAGGTTCGAGACGACCACGATGTATGATGAGTGCGCCAATGGCCCGTCCCTCGCGGCGAAGCGGCGTGCCGGATATGGTGCGGGTGCCGGCCGTCCGAGCCGGAGCTAACCCCGGCCACCGCGCCATTGCCGCCGGATCGTCGCAGTCGGGAACGTGGACCTGGCGGTTTTCGAGATAGACCGCGCCGGGCATGAACCGCGGCGTGATCGCGACATGCGCCAGCGGGATTGCGGCGGCGATCCGCTCCGAGCCGGCGCCGACCCGGAGCGTCCGGCCCCAGCGCTCGTCATCGGCGATCAGCAGCGAGACGCTGGACGCGCCGAACAGGCTCGCGGTCGTCTCGGCGACCTGCTGCAACGAGGCATCGGCATTGCCGCCCGCGTTGGCGATGGCGCGCAGAATCTCGGCGCTGGCGCTTTGGCGCTCCCGCGCCAGCGTCAATTCATGCTGCAGCCGCGCGTTCTCCGCGGTGCTTGACTGCAATTGCTGCTCGAGGTTGGCAATCCTGCCCCCGAACTCGGCCGCCATGTCCTGCGGAAGCGCCACCATTCCAAAAATCCAATTTGCCCGACGGCCTGCCGGCGTCGGGCCTAATTGCTTAATCCGGAAGGGATTATTCCATCATGGGACCGTTCAGGCTAGGAATATCCTTGCGCATATCGGGGGCGGCCCGCTCGGGCCGGGTTCAGGTGCCCGGCCGCGACACCTCCGTCTCCTTGCTGGTGATGAACTCCAGCAGCACCGGCACGCCTTCCTGCGTCTTCTGGATGCCGCGCCTGATCGCCGGCACGATCTCCTCCGGCCTTGTCACCCGCTCGCCATGGCCGCCGAAGGCGCGCGCCATCGCGGCATAGTCGCCGGAGATGTCGGTCGAGCGATATTTTTCGGTCGAGATCGGCATCACCTTCAATTCGATCGCCATCGAGAAATTGTTGAGCAGGACCGACATGATCGGGATGCGCTCGCGGACCGCGGTCTCGAAATCCATCCCCGTGAAGCCGATCGCCGCATCGCCCCAGACATTGATGCAGAGCTTGTCAGGCTTTGCGAGCTTGGCGCCCATCGCCAGCCCGAGGCCGTAGCCGAGCTGCGTGGTCTTGCCCCAGCCGAGATAGGACAGCGGCTCGACAGCCTTCCAGAACGGAGAGAGCTGATCGCGCGGGCTGCCGGCATCATGGGTGATGATGGTGTTGCGGATATCGACGGTGTGCTGCAGGTCCCAGAGCACGCGATAGGGATTGAGCGGCGCGTCGGTGCTGGCGAGTTTCGGCATCCATTTCGCCAGCCACTCCCTGTGAGAGGCGGCAATCTCGGCGCTGACCGCTGATGCATCGCGATCCCTGGTGACGGTCTTGTTGATCTCTTCCAACAGCGCATCGAGCACGAGGCCGGCATCGCCGACCAGGCCGATCCTGGCCTCCACATCCTTGTTGAGATGGTTCGGATCGAGCGTGGAATGGATGATGGTCTTGCCCCTGGGCATCGCGATGCCGAAGCTTGTCTCCGTGAAGGAGCAACCAATGCCGAAGATGACGTCGGCTTCACTAAGGAATTTCGGCACCGCGCGCGGCACTGCGAGGCCGCCGGAGCCGAGCGAGAGCGGATGGGTTTCCGGAAACGACGATTTGCCACCCAGGCTGGTGGTGACGGGAATGGCAAGCCGCTCGGCGAGCCGTTTCAGCTGCGGCCACGCCTGCGCGTAATGCACGCCCTGACCTGCGTAGATCACCGGACGCTTGGCGTTGACGAGGAGGGCGGCTGCTTCCCTCACATGCACGGGGTCTGCGCCGTAGCGGGTGCGCAGCACCGGCGTATAGTCGAGGGGCTCCGGCACGTCCTCGTTCCACATGTCGGCCGGAATCTCGACGATCACGGGACCGCCGCGGCCGTTCTTCAGCCTCGTGAAGGCGCGGCGGAAGATGTTGACGACTTCCGCGGCCAGGATGATCGGCTCGGATGATTTCGAGAACGCCTTCATCACCTCGCTGGAATTGAAGTTCGGTTCGATATGCGACAGCCGTCGCTGATAGCCCATCGGCAGCACCAGCACGGGCACGGATTCGCCAAAGCACTGCGCCACGCCGCCCATCGCGTTCTCCGCGCCGGGCCCGTGCTGCATGCAGAACGCGCCGATGGTGCGCCCCGACGTCACGCGCGAAATCGCGTCCGCCATGTGGATCCCGACGCGCTCCTGCCGCACCATCACGGGCCGAATCTCGGCCTTGGCCGCGTGCTCGATCAAATGGTTGACGGGATAACCGCAGAGGATCTCGATCCCCTCGCGCCGCATGATTTCCGCAATCGCAGTGCCGAGCTTCATGGCGTCTCTCTCCCTGGGGCAGGCCGGTTGGTCCGGCTGATTGGAGGAAAGAGGATCAGGAAATGGCGGGAGGGTAAAGCGCGGGCGGATCAAGGCTGCCGTAGGTCAGCTATGCAGCGCGGGCGTTCGGCTGATCGGAGTTGCCAGCCGCAAGTCGGCACGTCCGCGGGAACCGCCTACTTGCAGCTTTGACAGATCGTCAGCTTGCGTTTCAACGCCTCATCTTCCTGATCAAGCGACGGCTGCTCCGCGATGCCGTTTGCGTCCAGATTGGGCTTGGAGCCCTTCACTGCGCGAGACCGCTTCGGTCGCATTGCCTGATCGGGGGTGTTATCTTCGACAGTGCCAACGCTAAACCCATCGTAGTCGGTGGCAGGCCCAGGCAAGACTGAAGGTCCGCTGCTGGGCGGTGTCGACGACGCCCTGTCAGATGCTGCCGGAGGGTTTTTAGCGCCCGCTCGTGGCAGCGATGCTTTGGGCGGGGCCAGCGAAACCGGCGGCGTCGCCGAAGTCTGTGCTCTCGCGCTGTCCTGCGGCGAGAGGCCGACAAACGCGAAGCCAAGAACCAGGAGCGTCGCGCTTTTCATCCGCGTCCTCTAAACAGCTTTGGTCTAACGATTGACAGCAAGGCTCTCCGAGCCACGCTGCGTCAACAATATCAGCACACATGGCGGCCAATGTTGACGGAAATGGGGAGCGGGTTCAGCGCTGGCATGGATAGCGGGAAAGTCTAGCTTCACCCATCCTGCCCTTAATGGCTGCAGAAGAGAAGGCGGACGCAACCAAGTCACATTCAAGGTGTTGGATCGGGGGTCAGTCCTCGGGAGCCATGATGACCCAATACTCAGACCCTGTCCAATCCAGGCGAGCCGTGCTCCCTTGGGTCGTCGTTGCACTGGCGGTGATACTGGCCGTCGGTGGTTTCGTCTGGATGAACTACAAGATCGAGGCGCTGCAGCAGGCGGCCGCCCCGCAGCAAGCTTCCGGGGAGGAAGACGTCAGACAGGCGACGGCCGCTCTTGGGCAGACGGTGAAAGAGGTTCAGGCGGGCCAGCAAAAACTTGCCGAGGAGTTGGCCGACATTCAGAGAAAGCTTGCAGCAGAATCCGGCGAACGCAAGCTTCTGTCCGAGCAAGTCGGCGCCCTCAGCTCACGCGTCGACTCCCTCGCATCGGCAAACGCGGCGAGCACCGCGCCGGCGCCACAGGCTCCAAAGAACAGGCGCGCAAAGCAATAACAGGCGGCTTGCCGCGATGTCCCTGAAGCGCGGCCACTTGCCTTCAAAACAAAGCGGCGCTCAGAGCCTGTCCATACAACATTGCGGCGAGAAGCGAGACCAGCAGGCCGGCGCCAGAGAAAATCACGAGGATCTTGAGAGTTTCCACATCGACGTTGGTTCGCGTCGCGCGCGATATCGCCTTTGCAAATGCTGCCATCATCGTCAGCTCCGGAGCAGGCCGCGCGGGAGGCGTGGCCCCACTTCATCTAGCGCGATCCCGCGCGTTTGCGTGTGAAGCAGATTACAGGTGACTTGCGGCCCGATCATTCCGCCAGCGCCCGCTGCGGATTTCGCCGCGAGGCGTTGCAGCATGCGCGGATTCCGACCTCACACCAAATCGCCCCACGCTGGCGGTGCCTTTCGCGTGGGGCGACTAATTGTCCGCAGGGGTTGTGCAACGAACGAAGAACAGCTCTAATGAGACACCCTGCGGCGCCGATCAGGCAAATCTCATGGAGCAGCGTTTTACATTCAATCAAGTCGCGAGCGTCTACAGGGCTGCGCGTCCTGAATATCCCGATGCGCTTGTCGAGGATGTCGTGACATATGCCGATCTCAAGACGAAAGATCGAATCCTCGAGGTCGGCTGCGGTACGGGTCAAGCGACGGTGGGCTTCGCGAAGCGAGGCTTTCCAATACTCGCGATTGACCCTGGACCGGAAATGCTTCGTGCCGCACGTGAGGGCTTGGCAGACTTTGAGAACGTTGAACTGCTCGAGACCACTTTCGAAGCGTGGCCGGCCGACCAGGCAGGATTCCGGCTGATCATTGCCGCGCAATCCTGGCACTGGGTCTCTCCGGAGATGCGGTTCTCGAAAGCGGCCGAGGTGCTTCAGCGCGGCGGTTCACTCGCGGTGTTTGGGCACGTCCCGGTCGGAATACCCGCCCCGCTGCTTGAGCGGTTCAAAGAAATTTATCTGCGTCGAATCGGAAAATGGGGCTCGCCACCGGAGGCCTGGTACCTGCCAGACGGCCCCTTCAAAGACTGGTTTCACCAGTCAGGGCTATTCGAGCCAGTGAAGCACAAGTGCTATCCCTGGAAACGCCAGCACACGACATCAAGCTACACCGATTATTTGCGCTCGCGGTCGGACCACCGGATCTTGGAGGCAGCGAAGCGCGACGAGCTCCTCAGCGAACTCGCGAAAGCGATAGATGATTTCCAAGGGCAGTTTGAAATGGACTACGAAACCCATCTCTATATCGCCCGACGCATTGATCGCGTTTAACGGAACGGCATTCCGGGTTTTATCGACCTTTTGTCAATGAGCAGGACTTCTGTTGGGTCAGAAGCGCCTGTCATCGGGCGGCGCCGCGCGAACCATCGGCACGCGATGACGAGATTGGGATTTACTTCGTGGCCGCGCTGATCGAGTTGAACTTATTGCTGAGGAGGACGCTCCCCGTGTTGGTCACAACCGTCACGATGGCGAGCGCAATACCCGCGGCGATCAGGCCGTACTCGATCGCGGTGGCGGCATTTTCATCGGCAAGAAAAGACTTGAGCAAAGTCATCGCCAACTCCTCTTTATCCAGTCCAATGTATGCTCGCGGCGTTATCAAATTGGTAAATTGACGACCTGGCTTTTGCGCGCACCAGGAAATACAGGTTCGGCCGACCTTGCCCGCAATCTCTTAAGCTAATAGCCGTTAAACGAAGGTTTCATTATCCGGTTGAAATGAACCGAAACAGGACATTGGCAGGGTCGAAGGGCATCGGCGCCGGCCATGGCGGCGCCTCAACGCGTGCCGGCGCGTTCCGGTGCGCGTTTACGAGAGCGTCCCAGTGCTGCCGCGATGCGGCGGACCAGATCGCTCACCACAAGCGGCTGCGCTCGCACCGTAGCGTTTGCTATCCGCTCGTCCTCGGTCGTGTCGCTCACGATGCCGATGTAGTTCTTTCTGGTGTCCTGCTGCTGCACGGTGGTGCGAACCCTGGCTCGATCGATGCCGGACCGTGATGCCCGCAAAGCGAATCGACGGTTAATTTTGCCTCCCGTAGGAATACCCGGTGCGGCATGATTGCACGGCCGTGCCGAAAGGCACCGTGGCGCTTTAAGGGATTGTTGAGGCTGTTCGTCAACCGATCGGCAAGCATGCCGAGCTCTGCGCTCATCTATGCGTCCCCTCGGCGTTCAGTGCACGCAGCATGCCGATGCGGGCAAACATCACCCAGCCGCCGCCGTTCTCCGCCGCATTGATGAGTGTCTCGACCGCTGTTTGCCAGCGCGGCTGCTGCTGCTCGGCCTCGGGCAGCTGCATGATGTAGTCGGCGGCCTGTTGCAGCGTGCGCAACCTGCGGCCGCCGCGTAACGCGATCGGATCCTCGAACGGCGTCGACCAGGGCATGTCAGGCCGCCGGACCGATGAGGAGAGGCATCACGATGCGATCAGCAATATGATGTCGTCAGCCGGCCTTCTTGGTCCGCGCCGGCGCGCGCACCGGCTTCTCGGCCTTCTTGGGTGCCGCCGTCTTGGCTGCAGCTTCCTTGCCGCCCTTGCCCGCGATCGGCAGCAGCATCTCGCGCTGGCCCTCCACGCGCTTCTTCGGCTTCTTGCCCTTGGCGGCGTTGACCGCGGTCTTGGCTGCGGGCGCTGCGTCCTTCTCGTTGGCAATGCTCTTCTTCAACGCATCCATCAGGTTGATGACGTTGCCGCCCGTCTTCGGTGCCGCCTTGGTCGCGATCGGCGCGCCGGAACGCTTCTTGTTGATGAGATCGATCAGCGCGGTCTCGTAGTGATCCTCGAACAGCTCGGGCTCGAACGCGCCGGACTTTTTCTCGACGATATGCCTGGCGAGGTCGAGCATGTCCTTGGTCAGCTTCACGTCCTGAATGTCGTCGAAATATTCCTTCTCGCTGCGTACTTCGTAGGGGTAGCGCAGCAGAGTGCCCATCAGGCCGGTCTCGAGCGGCTCAAGCGCGATGATGTGCTCGCGGTTGGTCAGCACCACGCGGCCGATCGCGACCTTGTCCATGCTGCGGATGGTCTCGCGGATCACCGCATAGGCGTCATGGCCGACCTTGCCGTCCGGCACGAGATAGTAGGGGCGGATCAGGTAGCGGTTGTCGATGTCCGCCTTCGGCACGAATTCGTCGATCTCGATCGTATGGGTCGAGTCCAGCGCGATCTCGTCGAGCTCGTCCTTGCTGACCTCGATATAGGTGTCGGTGTCGACCTTGTAGCCCTTGACGATGTCCTCGGAGGTCACCTCGTCGCCGGTCTCGGCGTCGACCTTGAGGTACTTGATCCGGTGGCCGGTCTTGCGGTTGATCTGGTTGAACGAGACCTTCTCGGTATCCGACGTGGCCGGATAGAGCGCGACCGGGCAGGTCACGAGCGAGAGGCGCAGAAAACCCTTCCAATTGGCACGCGGGGCCATGGGCTACTCCAAACGCAACAGGGACAGCTGACAAGAATACCATCGGGGAACAGCGAATCATAGCGAGGCGGGATGCGGAATCCTGCAACTGCGTTAACCGGCCGCGGGGCGGGCGGTTGCTGCCTGATCCAAATGCAAAGTCCGGAACATCATTTCGGATCAGGCGTTGCCCCGCGAGACGAGGCTGTGACGATGTTGCGACATCGAAAGACGGCCGGAGATTGAGGTCACCATCATGGCAACCAGGCGAGAGCAGCGTCCGATCGTCGAAACCTCGACCGAGGCACGCCAGGGCGAGCCAGGGCCGTCCGTGGCAGCGTTGCTTGCCATCTCGACCGGGCTTGCGATCCTGATCCTCGCCGTCGTCTGGTTCGTGTTCTTCCGGACCTGAGGGCCGGATCCGCCGCGTCGCGCGGCACAACTGCGCCCGCCAAGCCACCGGCTCGTCCGCTGGCCTGGCGGGCGCAGTCGTGTCGGTGCGCGAGCGGGTCGCAAATGACCAAAAAGTAACGTAAGCCGGTTCCCGGTGTTCATATTCAGTTCACGCCGGAATTGCTCATCTCCGGTGGTCATTCATGCGACCTATCTTTGGAGACAAGCGTGCGCCTGCTCGTTGTTGAGGACGACCCTGATCTCAATCGCCAGCTCACCAAGGCGCTGACGGACGCCGGCTACGTCGTCGATCGCGCCTTCGACGGTGAGGAGGGGCATTATCTCGGCGACAACGAGCCGTACGACGCCGTCGTGCTCGATATCGGCCTGCCGAAGAAGGACGGCATCTCGGTGCTCGAGGCCTGGCGCCGCAACGGCCGCACCATGCCGGTCCTGATCCTCACCGCGCGCGATCGCTGGAGCGACAAGGTGCAGGGGTTCGATGCCGGCGCCGACGATTATGTCGCAAAGCCGTTCCATCTGGAGGAGGTGCTGGCGCGCATCCGCGCGCTGCTGCGCCGTTCCACCGGCCATGCCCAGAGCGAACTGAGCTGCGGCCCGGTCACGCTTGATACCAGGACCGGCCGGGTCAGCGTCTCCGGCAACCCCGTGAAGATGACCTCGCACGAATATCGGCTTCTGGCCTACCTGATGCACCACTCGGGCCGCGTCGTCTCCCGCACCGAACTCGTCGAGCATCTCTACGACCAGGACTTTGACCGCGACTCCAATACGATCGAGGTTTTTGTCGGCCGCATCCGCAAGAAGCTCGACGTCGACATCATCCAGACCGTCCGCGGGCTCGGCTATCTCCTGACCCCGCCGGCCGCTTGACGCCTCTTGACGTCACTTGGGCTTGACGGCCGGCCGGACACAGGGCCCTTGGTCGGGTCATGACGTCCGACGATCCGCCATCCCGTGCCCGCCGGAACCCCGCCGATGGCCGCTAGCTCGCTTGCCAACCGACTGTTCCTGTCGGCGACCGCCTGGCTCGTGGTGATCCTGGCCATCACCGGCGTTGCGCTGTCGTCCGTCTACAAGAATGCCACCGAGCGCGCCTTCGACCGCCGGCTCAATCTCTATCTGCGCACGCTGATCGCCGAGGTCGCGACTCCCGACGAGCCGCCGGATCGTCAGTTCCAGTCGCTCGGCGAGCCCTTGTTCGAGCTGCCGCTGTCCGGCTGGTACTGGCAGATCACGCGCACCGACACGGAAAAGCCGGAGGTGCGCTCGTCGCGCTCGCTGTGGGACAAGAAGCTGCCGAAGCTGGAAGAGCAGGGCGCCGAGCTCACGGCCGCCGGCATCCGCCTCGCTTATGTCGACGGGCCGGAGGGGCAGAACCTGCGGATGGTGGAGCGGCCGGTCGATCTCGGCAGCGACGGAAAATATCTCATCAGCGTCGCCGGCGACGACACCGAGATTTTCGACGAGACGCGCAGCTTCGACTATTATCTCGGCGGCACCTTTACCGCGCTCGGCATCGTGCTGCTGCTGACCACGGTATTCCAGGTGCGATTCGGTTTGGCGCCGCTCAAGCGCATCTCGGAGTCCATCGCCGACATCCGTTCCGGCCGGGCGGAGCGGCTCGAGGGCGAATTCCCGGTCGAGATCGCGCCGCTGGCGCGCGAAACCAACGCGCTGATCGATGCCAACCGCGAGATCGTCGAGCGCGCACGCACCCATGTCGGCAATCTCGCGCATGCGATCAAGACGCCGCTCTCGGTCATCGTCAACGAGGCCAACGCGCATGCCGCCGATCCGTTCGCGGCCAAGGTGATGGAGCAGGCGGACGTGATGCGCGATCAGGTCGCCCATCATCTGGAGCGCGCCCGCATCGCGGCAAGGGTTTCCGTCGTCGGGACCGTTACGGAGGTCGCGCCGGCCATCGAGGCCTTGCGTCGGACCATGGAGAAGATCCACCGCGGCCGCGGCATCGTCGTCGAGACCAAGGCCGATCCGTCGGCAAAGTTCCGCGGCGAACGGCAGGACCTCGAGGAGATGGTCGGCAATCTCGTGGACAATGCCTGCAAATGGGCGGCCTCGCGGGTCTTTGTCGAGGTTTTGGTAGACCCCCCGCAGCAGGCCGGCGCCGGCCCGCGGCTGCGGCTGCTCGTCGATGACGACGGGCGGGGCCTGTCGGAGGCCGAGCGCGCCCAGGTCTCACGGCGCGGCCAGCGCCTCGACGAGTCCAAACCCGGATCGGGGCTTGGCCTGTCCATCGTGGTCGACCTCGCCGCGCTCTATGGCGGCAGCCTCTCGCTGGGGCCCGCGCCGATCGGGGGCCTGCGGGCCGAGTTGGTGCTGCCCGGAATATAATCCCTTGTTCCGGCGCGATTTTCTGCTCTGGCCGACGTCGATGCGGACGAAATCGGGGGCATTCGCCGCAACTTCCTCAACGGCTTCTTAAGGCGCGCGCCCCTATGATCGCGCCCGGACGCATCCCATGTCCGCCACTTTAGCGTGCATTACCCGGGCGCATGAGCCAGACATCGATCGAGCGGCTGAGAGAATATCTCGCGCAGCTCCCGCCGCAGGCGCAGGCGCTGCTGATGCGGGAGTTCGAGCGCGCGCTTGAGCGCGGCCAGGACACGGCTGTGGCGACCCTGGTGCTCGACCAGCTACGCAAGATCGTGCGCAAGACCGAATCAGAGGAAGCCCCGCCGCCGCGCACCGAGGATCTGTCGCGGCTGCTGTTCCAGATAGTGGAACCGTTCCTGGTCGACGCCGGCGCACCAACCCGGGTCGGACAGATCCGGCGCTCCTCGCTGCAGCCGATCTGGCAATGGCTCGGCCGTGACGGTGCCCCGGCCAAGCTGAACGAATTCGAGGCGACGCTGGCGCGCATGCCGGCTGCCGACAGTGCCGGCCAGGTCGAAACGCTCGCCCATGATCTCCTGGCCGTCGCGGCGGATGCGATCTTCGCGCTCACCGGGCCGGGCGGCGGCGACAAGTCGCGCGCGCTCGCGCGCGTCGGGCCGCCCAATGTGATCGAGGATCTCTATTCGATCGGCGCGGTGCTGCAGATCCGCGAGGCGATCGGCACGCTCAACGAAAAGCTTCCGCGCTTCCTGCGCACGTTCGGCGATCCCCAGGTCGCCGCAGTGACTGCTGCGCTCAACATTCCCGCGGTCCAGACGCCCCAGATGCTTCCCTTCGCGCTGTCGCTGGTGATCCAGCGCATGGCCGCGCCGTGGCAGATCATCCGCCTCGCCATCAAGATCGCGGCGTCGGACGACGAGATCCGCGTCGCGGCGACGCCCTACGGCGTTGCCGTCACGATGGCGCTGCACGATTTGTCCTGCGTTGCCGCGAATTTGCGCACGGATATCAAGCGCAGCCGCTTCGACACCATTGCCGACAATTTGAAGGCGCTGCATGACGGTGTGCGCGGCCTGCGCACGGAGCTCGATCTGCGCAACGATTCCACCTGGGGCAAGCAGCTGACCTCGATTCGGGCCGACATCTCCAATGCCCTGCAATCGGAGATCGACAGCGTTCCCGGCCGCGTTCGGCGCATTCTGCGCCAGCGCGCGGAAAAGGACATCCCGCCGGGGGCGCGCATCGACAGCACCGAGGTCGAGGAGACCGTGGCGCTGATCGATTTCGTCGCGACTTGCCGCAATTATGCCAGCGAGCTCGCGATCAACGAGGTGACGTTGCGCACCTATTCCGACCTCCAGCAATATGTGGAGCGGTCGACAGAATCGCTGGTGCAGTCGCTGCGCGCGGCCGATCACAAGGTCCGCACCTATCGCCAGCAGCAGGTTCAGGCCGCGATCCGATTCTGCGAGGTGCTGTTCGGCGACGACTACGCCTCGTTGATGAGCCGCGCCGCAGAAAACGCGGTAACGGGCGAGCGAAAATCGACGCGCGCCAGCTGAACCAGGCGCATCTTTTCGTGATCACAATTTATGGTTGACGATGCTGGTGGCCGGCCGTACGGTCGCCGCGCATGTTTGGGGACATTTTATTTGTGGGCGCATGAAACCAATTATCAGCTTCGTCGAGATTGAGAACCGCGTCATTGTTGCCAAATATCAAAGACTGATGGTCAGCGCGAAGGTGGTGCTGGTCGATAAGGCAAGCGGTCGGCAACTGCCTGAGACAGTCACCACAATTGCGTCCCCGGTTCCGCTGGGCGCCGTGCGCATCAGACTGCCGGAAGCGATCACGCCAGGAACCTATTTCCTGAAGGCGCTCAACGGGCGCGGCGAGGATGCCGCCCAGAGCGTGGACTTCCAGATCGGCTAAGCCGTTGGATTTCCACCGCTTCGAGACGGCGCCGCTCGCGCCGAATTGACAATTGTCAATTGCCGCCCTGTCCGGCCGTGGTGTAAAGCCACGTGGTGTAAGGCCACGTGATAAAGCCATTGATGGGCGCGGTTCGCGCCCTCCCGGAAGCTTGCCCGATGACGCTATGGTTCGTGTTCGCGCTGATGACGGTCGCGGCGATCTTCGCCGTGCTCTGGCCGCTCGGCCGTGGCGCAGGCGCACAGCGCCAGGACACCGAGAATCAGGGCAGCGAGGTCGCCGTCTACAAGGACCAGCTGGCCGAGATCGAGCGTGATCTCGCCTCGGGGCTGATAGCCGCGCCGGAAGCCGAAGCCGCGCGCGTCGAGATCAGCCGCAGGCTGCTCGCCGCGGCCGGCAGCGAGTCTGTGTCCGAGCCGAAGTCCGATCTCAAATGGCGCCGTGCGGCCGCCGTGCTGGCGCTCATCGGCCTGCCGCTCATCGCGATGGGCGTGTACATTCCGCTCGGTTCGCCGAAGCTTCAGGACTTCCCGCTGGCGCAACGGGAGCGTGGGCCGGGACCCGGCATGGCGCAGTCGCTCGAGACTCTCGTCGTGCAGGTCGAGCAACATCTGGAGAAGAATCCGACCGACGGTCGCGGCTGGAGCGTGCTCGCCCCGGTACTGGAACGGCTGGGCCGCTTCGACGACGCGGTGCGCGCCTATCGCAATGCGCTGACCTACAACGGCGAGAGCCCGGAGCGTCGGTCGGATCTCGGTGAGGCGATCGCGGCCGCTGCCAGCGGTGTGGTGACGGCGGACGCCAAGACCGAGTTCGAGCGCGCGCATGCGCTCAACGCCGACGATCCCAAGGCGAACTATTTCCTGGGGCTCGCCGCCGAGCAGGACGGCCGCAAGGATGATGCGGCCAATATCTGGCGGGCGCTGCTTGCGAAGGCGCCGGCGGATGCGCCGTGGCGCCCTCTGGTGCAATCCTCACTGGCGCGCGTCGGCGGCGGCGGTACGATGCCGACATTGTCGGACGACACGATCGCAGCTTCCAAGGATATGAGCGAGGGCGATCGCGGCACGATGATCCGCGGCATGGTCGAACGTCTGGCCACGCGGTTGAAGCAGAACGGCGACGATGTCGACGGCTGGCTGCGTCTGGTGCGCGCCTATCTCGTGATGGGCGACCGCGACAAGGCGGTGGGTGCTTCGACCGATGCCCGTCAGGCGGTCGCCAACGACGCCGAACGGCTGCGCCAGCTCAACGAAGGCCTCAAGACTCTGGGGCTCGACGGATGACGATTTTGCAACGAGACGCGCGGAGAACGGATACGCCATGACGCGCAAGCAGCGACGTATGACCATCATCGGCGGCTCGCTCGCCGTGCTCGCGCTGGCCGCCGCGCTCGTGCTCAACGCGCTGCGTGACTCCATCGTGTTCTTCTCGACCCCGACCATGGTCGCCGAGAAGCACGTCCAGCCCGGCAAGCGGTTTCGTCTCGGCGGCCTGGTGCAGCCCGGCTCGCTCCAGCGTGGCGCCAATCTCGCGGTGACGTTCGAAGTGGCCGACGGCGGTGCCAAGCTGCCCGTCGCGTACAAGGGCATCCTGCCTGATCTGTTCCGCGAAGGGCAGGGCGTCGTCGCCGAAGGCGCACTCGATGCCAATGGCGTGTTCAAGGCCGACACGGTGCTGGCCAAGCACGACGAGACCTACATGCCCAAGGACGTCGCCGATGCCCTGAAGAAACAGGGGCACTGGAAGGACGATTACGGTGCCAAGGCATCTGATGGCGTCAAGCCGGCGGCGACGACCGCGCAGGGCAATTCGCAGGGAGCGGTGCGGTGATCGCGGAAGCCGGACATTATGCGCTGGTGCTGGCGCTCGCGCTGGCGTTGATCCAGTCGATCGTGCCGCTGATCGGGGCGCGCTTGCGTGATACCGCGCTCATGAACGTGGCGCGCTCAACCGCGCTGGCGCAGTTGCTGTTCGTCGGCGCATCGTTTGTCGCACTCGTCACCTTGCACGTGACCTCGGATTTCTCCGTCGCCAACGTTTACGAGAATTCGCACTCCATGAAGCCCTTGATCTACAAGATCACCGGCGTGTGGGGAAACCATGAAGGCTCGATGCTGCTCTGGGTGTCGATCCTGGCGCTGTTCGGCGGGCTGGTCGCCGCCTTCGGCAACAATCTGCCGTTGTCGCTGCGCGCGCATGTGCTTGCGGTGCAGGCCTGGATCGCCAGCGCCTTTTATCTCTTCATCCTGGTGACCTCGAATCCGTTCCTGCGCATCGTCAATCCGCCGATCGAGGGACGCGATCTCAACCCGGTGCTCCAGGATATCGGCCTCGCCGTGCATCCGCCGATGCTCTATCTCGGCTATGTCGGCTTCTCGATCTCGTTCTCCTTCGCGATCGCGGCGCTGATCGAGGGGCGGATCGACGCGGCCTGGGCGCGCTGGGTGCGGCCGTGGACGCTGGTCGCCTGGATCTTCCTGACGCTCGGCATCGCCATGGGCTCCTACTGGGCTTATTACGAGCTCGGCTGGGGCGGCTGGTGGTTCTGGGACCCGGTCGAGAACGCCTCGCTGATGCCGTGGCTCGCCGGCACCGCGCTGCTGCATTCGGCGCTGGTGATGGAGAAGCGCAACGCGCTGAAGGTCTGGACCATCCTGCTGTCGATCCTGACTTTCTCGCTGTCGCTGCTCGGTACTTTCCTGGTGCGCTCGGGCGTCATCACTTCCGTGCACGCCTTCGCCAATGATCCGACCCGCGGCGTGTTCATTCTCCTGATCCTCTGCCTGTTCATTGGCGGCAGCCTGTCGCTGTTCGCGGCGCGTGCCACCGCGTTGAAACAGGGCGGCCTGTTCGCGCCGATCTCGCGCGAGGGCGCGCTGGTGTTGAACAACCTTCTGCTCACCGTCGCCTGCGCGGTCGTGTTGTTCGGCACGCTCTATCCGCTGGCGATGGAGGTGCTGGCCGATTTCAAGATGTCGGTCGGCGCACCGTTCTATAATCTCAGCTTCGTCCCGCTATTTGTCCTGCTGCTGCTCGCGGTGCCGTTCGGGCCGATGCTGGCGTGGAAGCGCGGCGATCTGCTCGGGGTCACCCAGCGCCTGCTCGCGGCCGGTGTCGCCGGGCTCGTCGTGATCGCCCTTGTCTGGGCCTGGACGCGGGGCGGCAGCGCGCTGGCGCCGTTGGCGATCGGGCTTGGAGTGTTCGTCATCGCCGGCGCCGTGACGGATCTCGCCGAACGAACCGGCTTGTTTCGCCTGCCGTTCGCAACGTCGTTGCATCGCGCCCGCGGCCTGCCGCGCTCGGCATGGGGGTCTGTGTTCGCTCATGCCGGTCTCGGCGTCGCGCTGATCGGGATCGTCTGCGAGACCACCTGGAACAGCGAATACATCGCGACGATGAAGCCGAACGACGTCGCCCAGGTCGCGGGCTACGATCTGAAGCTCGACGGCTTGTTTGAGCGCCAGGGACCGAACTACCGCGAGATGATCGCGCAGTTCAACGTCAGCCTGGACGGCCGAACGCTCAGCGTGATGACGCCCTCGAAGCGCAGTTTCACCACGCGCGGATCCTCGACCACCGAGGCTGCGCTGCTGACGCGTGGCGCAAGCCAGCTCTACATCTCGCTCGGCGACGTCGCCGCCGACGGTGCGATCGCGGTGCGGATCTATCACAAGCCGCTGGTGCTCTTGATCTGGTGGGGACCCGTGCTGATGGCATTCGGCGGCATGCTGTCGCTCTCGGACCGGCGCCTGCGGGTTGGTGCGCCGAAGCCGGCGCGGGCCAAGCAACGCCTCCAGCCGGCGGAGTGATTCTGATGCGCCGGATGATGGCCGCGATCGTCGCGCTTGCGCTGCTGGCTTCGCCTGCGGCCTACGCCGTGCAGCCCGACGAGATCATGTCGGACCCCGCCAAGGAAGCGCGCGCACGCGACTTGTCGCGCGAGCTGCGTTGCATGGTCTGCCAGAACCAGTCGATCGACGATTCCGATGCGCCGCTCGCGCGCGACCTGCGGCTGCTGGTGCGCGAACGGATCGCAGCCGGCGACAGCAATTCCCAGGTGCTCGACTTCCTGGTGGCGCGCTATGGCGAATTCGTGCTGCTCAAGCCGCGCTTCGAGCGTCAGACGATGCTGCTGTGGCTGCTCGCGCCGCTGCTGCTGGCCGGCGGAGGTCTGGCGCTGTGGCTGCAAATTCGGCGCCGCGCGCGAAGTGGTGCAGACGTACCAGCTCCGCCGCTCACGCCCGATGAAAAGGCGCGACTAGCGGCCTTGATGTCGGACGAGGCATCACGTTAGCAGGCGTCGACGATGGCATTGCGGGAACCTCATTAAGTTCCTGCAGCAGCACGATTTTTTGCCTGCGATAAACTGCCGCATGCAAGCGCGGCCTTCATTACCAAAGTTTAACCCCGCAGCCAGCGCGCGGTAAGGCGGCGGCCCCCATCTTGGGGATCGTAAGGTGCTGCCCACCGGCACCAAGTGGATTTCAAGGCCCTGGAGACCTCCGCATGACTGACCGTCCCGATCTCACGAACCTTCCGTCCTTCCGGCAGCCCCGCCGCTCGGTTTTCTCGGCCCGCAGAATCGCGCTGATGGCTTCGGTCGTCGCCGGTCTCGGGATCGCCGTCCACGGCTTCAGCCCATCGACCTCGCCTGCCGACCTGTTCTCAAGCCCGGCGCACGCGCAGGTCAACAACGAGGTCAAGAAGGTCGAACGTCCGATCGGTTTCGCCGATATCGTCGAGCGCGTGAAGCCGTCGGTGATCTCGGTGAAGGTCAACATCAAGGAAAAGACCGCCAGCAATGACAGCGGCGACGACGAGTCCTCGCCGTTCCAGCCGGGCTCGCCGATGGAACGCTTTTTCCGCCGCTTCGGTGGGCCGGATGGCTTCCCGGGCCTGAAGGGTGGTCGTGGCCGCGTCGTGCAGGGCCAGGGCTCCGGCTTCTTCATCTCGGCCGACGGCTATGCCGTGACCAACAACCACGTGGTCGACAGCGCCGACAAGGTCGAAGTCACGACCGACGACGGCAAGACCTACACCGCCAAAGTGATCGGCACCGACCAGCGTACCGACCTCGCTCTGATCAAGGTCGAGGGCGGCTCCAACTTCCCGTTCGCCAAGCTTGCCGACGGCAAGCCGCGGATCGGCGACTGGGTGCTCGCGGTCGGCAACCCCTTCGGACTCGGTGGCACCGTCACGGCCGGCATCGTCTCGGCGAGCGGCCGCGACATCGGCAACGGTCCGTATGACGATTTCATCCAGATCGACGCGCCCGTGAACAAGGGCAATTCCGGCGGTCCGGCCTTCAACACCGACGGCGAGGTGATGGGCGTCAACACCGCGATCTACTCGCCCTCCGGCGGTAGCGTCGGCATCGCGTTCTCGATTCCCGCGAACACCGTGAAGAGCGTGGTTGCCCAGCTCAAGGACAAGGGTTCGGTCAGCCGCGGTTGGATCGGCGTGCAGATCCAGCCGGTGACGTCCGACATCGCCGACAGCCTCGGCATGAAGAAGGCCGAAGGCGCGCTGGTGGCGGAGCCGCAGGCGAACGGTCCGGCCGCCAAGGCCGGCATCGAGTCCGGCGACGTGATCACCTCGGTCAACGGCGAATCCGTCAAGGACGCCCGCGAACTCGCTCGCACCATCGGCGGCATGGCGCCCGGCGCGACCGTGAAGCTCAACGTGCTGCACAAGGGGCAGGACAAGGTCGTGAACCTCACGCTCGGTCAGCTGCCCAACACGGTCGAGGCCAAGGCCGACACCGATAACGACAGCGGCAAGAGCGCGAGCAAGGGCACCGACGTGCCGAAGCTCGGCATGACGGTGGCGCCCGCCAATTCCGTCGCCGGTGCCGGCAAGGACGGCGTCGTGGTCACCGAGGTCGACCCGAAGAGCGCTGCGGCCGAACGCGGCTTCAAGGAAGGTGACGTGATTCTCGAAGTCGGCGGCAAGAGCGTGAGCACCGCCGGCGATGTCCGCGAGGCCATCAACGCGGCGAAGACCGACAACAAGAACAGCGTCCTGATGCGCGTGAAGAGCGGCGGCCAGTCGCGCTTCGTCGCGGTGCCCCTCGCCAAGGGGTAACGCCCAGGAGGCTTGCGAGACAAGGGTGTCGCCGGCATCAGTCGCCCCGCCGACGGCGCCCTTCCCGGGAGCGAAGCAACGCTCCCCATGTCTACCTTCCGGTGGAATTACGCCCCCCTCCGTCGGAAGGCCTAGGGCGGTGAAGTCCCCCCAGCTTCACCGCCCGCCTTTTTCTCGATGCCGGAGTCGCTCGGCTTGCACGCGATCGCCGCTCGCGCCATGTTTAGAGAAGGTTGACCTCCTTGACCGCCCCCGAACGCACGATGCGCCTCCTCATCATCGAAGACGACCGCGAATCCGCCGACTATCTCGTGAAGGCGTTTCGCGAGGTCGGACACATTGCCGACCACGCCGCCGACGGCGAGGAAGGCCTCGCCATGGCCGAGAACGGTGATTACGACGTGCTGGTGGTCGACCGCATGCTGCCCAAGCGCGACGGCCTGTCGCTGATCGGCGCGCTTCGCGACAAGGGCGACTCGACGCCGGTGCTGATTCTCTCCGCCCTCGGTCAGGTCGACGACCGCATCAAGGGGCTGCGCGCCGGTGGCGACGACTATCTGCCAAAGCCCTATTCCTTCGCCGAGCTGCTGGCGCGCGTCGAGGTGCTGTCACGCCGCCGCGGCGGTCCGGCCGAGGATACGCTCTACCGTGTCGGCGATCTCGAACTCGACCGGCTGTCCCATCGCGTCGCACGGGGCAAGGACGAGCTGACGCTTCAACCGCGCGAGTTCCGCCTGCTCGAATATCTGATGAAGCATGCCGGCCAGGTGGTGACGCGCACCATGCTGCTGGAGAACGTCTGGGACTACCATTTCGATCCGCAGACCAACGTGATCGACGTGCACATTTCGCGGCTGCGCTCCAAGATCGACAAGGGCTTTGAGCGCCCGCTGCTGCACACCATCCGCGGCGCCGGGTACATGATCCGTGACGGCATTCGGTAAACTCGTCCGCACCACGGCATTCCGGCTGACGCTGGTCTACCTGTTTTTGTTTGCGATTTTCGCGGCGTCGCTGCTGGCCTATTTCGCCTGGAATACACGGCGCCTCATCACCGAGGAGATCACGCAGACGGTCAACGCCGAGACCTCGGAAATCTCCGAGATCTACGGCCGCCGCGGCATGTTCGGCCTCGTGCGCACGATCGAGTACCGCGCGCTGCGACCGGGCGCCAATCTCTATCTCGTGACCACCCCGACCGGCCAGGCGATCGCTGGGAACGTTGGCTCGCTGGCGCCGGGCGTGATGGCGACGCGCGGCTGGACCGAGACCGCCTACCGGCGGATCGAGGAGGCGGATGATCGCGATCACCGCGCGCTGGTACGCGTCACCGAGCTCGAGAACGGTTTCCGGCTCTTGATTGGCCGCGATCTTGCCGAGCGGCGGCGCTTGTTCAGCATCGTCGCCAAGGCGGCACAATGGTCGATCCTGATCGTCGTAGTGCTCGGCCTCGGTGGCGGCATCTTCGTTGCCCGCAGGGTGCTGACGCGCATCGACGCGATGTCCGGCACCGCGCATCGCATCATGATCGGCGACCTCAGCGAGCGCCTGCCGGTCGGGCGCAGCGGCGACGAGCTCGATCGCCTCGCCGAAAATCTCAACGCCATGCTGGAGCGGATCGAAGCGCTGATGGCGGGGCTGAAGGAAGTCTCCGACAACATTGCCCACGATCTCAAGACCCCGTTGACGCGCCTGCGCAACCGCGCCGAGGAGGCGCTGGCGAAATCGGGCAGCGAGGGCGACTACCGCGCCGCACTGGAACGCACCATCGAGGAATCGGACGGACTGATCCGCACCTTCAATGCGCTGCTGATGATCGCGCGCGCGGAGTCCGGGCAGGCGCGCGGCAACATGGATGATTTCGATGCCGCCGATGTCGCGGGCGGCATCCACGAACTCTACGAGCCGTTGGCCGAAGACGACGGCATGACCTTGAAGGTCAAGAGCCAGCCCGCGCCGATTCACGGCAATCGCGAACTCATCAGTCAGGCGCTTGCCAATCTGGTCGAGAACGCCATCAAATACGGCAAGCCGGCGGCGCAGACGGCCGGAACGGTGGTCAGCCTGGATAGCCGGCAGATCACGATCGAGGCAAGGCGCGAGGGCGATCAGGTGCTGCTCAGCGTCACCGATCGCGGCCTGGGAATTCCCGAGGGCGACCGCAAGCACGTCGTCGAGCGATTCGTGCGGCTCGAGGCGAGCCGTACGCTGCCCGGTTCCGGCCTCGGCCTCAGCCTCGCATCGGCCGTTGCCACATTGCATGGCGGCGAATTGCGCCTCGGCGACGCCCAGCCTGGGCTCGTGGCCACGTTGGTGCTGCCCGCGCGCGCGGGCGCCGGCGACAGGGTTGCTCCGCCAATACCGGATGTGCCACAGAAGGTGGCATGAACCACTCCGCGCCGGGAAACGCGGACAAGCATGGTGAGAGCCTGGCGGCCCGCTTCGCGGAGGCTCCCCATATTGCCGCTTCCGCAACCGACGAAACACGCTTTGAAAGTTGGCTGGCCGAGCTCGAGCCGGCACCATTGGCCCGTCTTCAAGCGCTGCTGGTTCATCGCTTCGCGCGGGATATCCTGGCCGCCATTGCGGAATTTTCGCCCTATCTTTTCGAGCTGGTTCGCGCCGATCCGCAGCGTCTGATCCGGCTGCTTGAATCCGATCCGGATGCGCATCTGGCCGCGCTGATCGCAGAGGCGAGGGGCGCGGTGCTCGCAGCGAGCGACGAGGCCGAAGTGATGCGGCTGCTCCGCCGCATGAAGGCGGAGGCAGCGCTTCTGATCGCGCTGTGCGACATCGGCGGAGTCTGGCCGGTGATGCGGGTGACGGCGGCACTGACTGACATTGCCGTATCCTCGGTGCAGGCCGCGCTCCGATATTTGCTGCGGCAGGAAGCCGCACGCGGCAAGCTCATACCTCCTGACCCCGAGGCGCCGGAGAGAGGTTGCGGCCTGATCGTGCTCGCGATGGGCAAGATGGGTGCGGGCGAGCTGAACTATTCCAGCGACATCGATCTGATCGTGTTCTTCGATTCTGATAACACGACACTGGCGCCCGACATCGAGCCGCAGCCGTTCTTCGTCCGGGTGACGCAAGCGATGGCGCGCATTCTCCAGCAGCGCACCTATGACGGCTATGTCTTCCGGGTCGATCTGCGCCTGCGCCCCGATCCGTCCTCGACCCAGGTCGCGATCTCCCGCGACGCGGCGCTGCACTATTACGAGCGGGAAGGGCGCACCTGGGAGCGCGCCGCGATGATCAAGGCGCATGCCTGTGCCGGCGATCCCAGGGCGGGCGAAGCGCTGCTCGCCGAAATCTCCCCCTTCGTCTGGCGTAAGCATCTCGACTTCGCCGCGCTCGCCGACGTCCACGACATGAAGCGGCAGATGCAGACCTATCGCGGTCAGAGCGAGATCGCAGTCGAAGGCCACAACGTCAAGGTCGGCCGCGGCGGCATCCGCGAGATCGAGTTTTTCGCGCAGACGCAGCAGCTGATCGCCGGCGGGCGCCATCCGGAGCTGCGGGTGCGGCCGACGCTCATCGCACTCGACGTGCTCGCCGCCAGCAACTGGATCACCTTTGAAGCGCGCGAGGAATTGACCAGGGCCTATGAATTCCTCCGCCGGGTCGAGCACCGGCTCCAGATGATCGCCGACGAGCAGACCCATGCCTTGCCCGACGACAAGCAGGCGGTCGAGCGCTTCGCCCGGTTCTTCGGCTACGAGAACCGCGAGACTTTCGCCCGTGACCTGTTGCGCCAGCTTGAAATCGTCCAAGGGCATTACGAAAAGCTGTTCGAGGGCGACGACCCGGCCGGAACGGCAAGTCTGCCGGCCCTCGACTACCACGCCGGCCGCGATGATCCGCGCCTGCTCCAGCACCTGACGACGCTCGGATTCAAGAAGCCCGCCGCCGTCGCGCAGACCGTGCGCGAGTGGATCAGCGGCGACTATCGCGTGTTCCGCAACGAGCAGACGCGCAGCGCCTTCGTCGAGTTCGTGCCGGCGCTGATTGACGGGCTCGCGCATGCCGAAGAGCCCGACCGCGCGGTCGTGGCGTTCGATCATTTCCTCAGCGCGCTTCAACGTGGTGGTCGATTGATCACGCTGCTCGGCCAGAACCGCGATCTCGTGGCGCTGGTGGCCCTGGTGCTGGGCGCCGCCCCCCGGCTTGGCGAGATGCTGGCGCGGCAGCCGCAGCTCATGGACGGCTTGATTGATCCGCGCTTCTTCGGCGCGATGCCGGACCGGCGGGAATTGTCGGTGCGGCTGGCGGCCACGGTCCAGGACGCAGGCTCCTACGAGGAATTTCTCGATCGTTTGCGTCTGTTCGGCCAAGAGAGCCTGTTCCTGATCGGCACCCGCATCCTCTCTGGCACCGTCTCGGCGCAACAGGCAAGCACGGCCTTTGCCGATGTCGCCGAAGGCATCGTCCATACCGTGCATGGGCTGGTCGCCGATCGCTTCGCCGCCCAGCACGGGCGGATCAAGGGGCAGGAGACCGCGATCATCGCCATGGGCCGGCTCGGCGGCCGCGAGATGACGGCGTCCTCCGATCTCGACCTGATCCTGCTTTATGATTTCGATAGCGATGACCCGGATTCCGACGGGCCGAAATCGCTCCAGGGTGCGCATTATTTTGCCCGCCTCACCCAGCGCCTGATCAGTGCCTTCACCACGCGCACCAATTACGGCGTGCTCTACGAGATCGACATGCGGCTGCGCCCCTCGGGGCGTGCCGGCCCGGTGGCGTCGAGCCTCGTTTCGTTCGCGGACTACCAGGCCAACGAGGCCTGGACCTGGGAGCACATGGCGCTGACGCGTGCGCGCGTGGTGTCGGCGTCCCCCGAATTCCGCGAGCGCATCGAACAGATCATCCGCGAGGTCCTGACCCGCCGCCGCGACCCGTTGGTCATTGCCACGGATGTCGCCGACATGCGGCGCGCGATCGCGCAGGAGAAGGGCGAGACCGACCATTGGGATCTCAAATATGCCGCCGGCGGCATGGTCGATATCGACTTCATCGCGCAATATCTGCAGCTCGTGCACGCGCACGACAAGCCGGGGATTCTCGACGTCAGCACGGTGCAGGTGCTGGAGAATGCTGCCAGGCTCGGCCTGCTGCCGCACTCGGAAGCCGAGATCCTGCGCGCGGCTGCGCGGCTCTATCACGATCTGACGCAGATCCTGCGGCTCTGTGTCAGCGATCGCTTCAAGCCGGATACCGCCGGCATCGACCTTCAACGCGTGATGGCGCGCGCCGGCGATGCGCCGGACTTCTCCTCGCTTGAGGCGCGCGTCAAGGAGACGCAGAGCGAGGTGCGGCGGGTGTTCAGCGTGCTGCTGGAAGGGAAGTAGCCTGCTTCAGCGATGTGAGGGCTTCGCGCACGTTCGGCTCAAGTCCCGCACCGCCCGCATCGACATGAGCGAAGATCGCGCGCTTCATCCGGGGATCCCAGAATTTCTTGATGTGCTCGGCGATCCCCGGCACGGCCTTGTCGTGGCCCTGGCTGCGGAAGAACGTACCGATCTGGTTGGCCATGTAGATCAATCGGTCAGGCGACATCGGCAACCTCCGTGGCATGGCGCGCGACGATGCGGCTGCCATGGGTAAACACTTCGAACCCGTCTTGTCGCGCAATCGCGACCAGCGTGATCCCGGCGGCATCCGCGGTGCGGACGGCGAGCGCAGTGGGGGCGGAGACCGCGACCATCACCGGCGCGCCGATCGCGGCGGCCTTCTGCACCATCTCGACCGAGACCCGGCTCGTCAGCAGCACCAGACCGCCGCTCGCAACGGTGCGGCTGCGTGCCAGCGAGCCCGCGAGCTTGTCGAGCGCGTTATGGCGGCCGACATCCTCGCGCAGCGCCACGATGCCGCCCTCAGGCGACCAGAACGCGGCGGCGTGAACGGCGCGGGTTTGCACGTTGATAGATTGCAGGGGAGCGATCGCCTGCATGGCCGTCATGATCTGCTCGGGCGTGAAGGTCTGCCCCTGCGGCACGGCGGCCGCTGGCCGCACGGCTTCTGCAATCGAGTCGATGCCGCAGATGCCGCAGCCGGTCGGGCCGGCAATGTGGCGCCGGCGCTCGCTGATGCGTCCTGCATCCTCTGAGGCCAGCCACATCCGCAGCTCGATGCCATGATCGAGACGGACGACTTCGAGCGACCGGATCTCATCGATCGATTTGACGACGCCTTCGTCCAGGCTGAAGCCGACGGCAAAGTCTTCCAGATTCTGCGGCGTCGCCATCATGACGGCGTAGGTGCCGCCATTGTAGGTCAGCGCGAGCGGGGTCTCCTCAGGGATCAGCCGCGTCCCTTCGGACGCGACGCCGTCGCGAAAAATTTCGCGGTCGATGGGCTGGACCGGCACGTGCATGCGGTTATTCCGCGGCTTCGGCCGGCGCGATACGGCGGGAGTGCCGCGCCTGCGCATCGTAGGTCTTTTGCCAATCGGACGGGCCGTTCGAGGGCGAGATCTGCACCGCCGTGACCTTGTATTCGGGGCAGTTGGTCGCCCAGTCCGAATAGTCGGTCGTGATCACATTGGCCTGCGTGTCCGGATGATGGAAGGTGGTGTAGACCACGCCCGGCGCGACCCGGTCGGTGATCTCCGCGCGCAGCGTGGTTTCGCCCGCGCGGCTCTGCAGCCGCACCCAGTCGCGGTCGCGCACGCCGCGCTGCTCGGCGTCGTGCGGATGGATCTCCAGCCGGTCCTCGGCATGCCAGACCACGTTCTCGGTGCGCCTTGTCTGCGCCCCGACATTGTACTGGCTGAGGATGCGCCCCGTCGTGAGCAGCAGCGGAAAGCGCGGGCCGGTGCGCTCGTCGGTGGCGATATACTCTGTGACGATGAATTTGCCCTTGCCGCGGACGAAGCCGTCGATGTGCATCACCGGCGTGCCCTCCGGCGCCTTTTCGTTGCAGGGCCACTGTACCGAACCGAGCTCATCGAGCTTGGCGTAGGAGACCCCAGCGAAGGTCGGCGTCAGCGCCGCGATCTCGTCCATGATCTCGGACGGGTGGCCATAGGTCATCTCATAGCCCATCGCCCTGGCAAGGCCGATCGTGACCTCCCAGTCCGCCATGCCGTTCTTCGGCGTCATCACCTTGCGCACGCGCTGGATGCGGCGTTCGGCATTGGTGAAGGTGCCGTCCTTTTCGAGGAAGCTCGAGCCGGGCAGGAACACATGGGCGTAGTTCGCGGTCTCGTTCAGGAACAGGTCGTGCACGATGACGCATTCCATCGCCGACAGCGCCGCGACTACATGCTTGGTGTTGGGATCGGATTGCAGGATGTCCTCGCCCTGGACGTAGAGTCCCATGAACGTGCCCTCGACCGCGGCATCGAACATGTTGGGAATGCGCAGCCCCGGCTCCGGGTTGAGCTTGACGTTCCACAGCGCTTCGAACTGGTCGCGCACGGCATCGCCCGAGATGTGGCGATAGCCGGGCAGCTCGTGCGGAAACGAGCCCATGTCGCAGGAGCCCTGCACGTTGTTCTGGCCGCGCAGCGGGTTCACGCCGACACCGGGACGGCCGATATTGCCTGTCGCCATCGCCAAATTGGCGATCGCGATCACCGTGGTCGAGCCCTGGCTGTGCTCGGTGACGCCGAGGCCGTAATAGATCGCGCCGTTGCCGCCGGTGGCGTAGACGCGGGCGGCTTCGCGCAGATCGTTCGGATCGACCCCGGTCAGGATCGCGGTCGCTTCCGGGCTGTTGTTGGGCTGGGCGACGAAGGCGGCCCATTCCTCGAACTCGCTCCAGTCGCAGCGCTCGCGCACGAAGGCTTCGTCGACGAGGCCTTCGGTGACGATGACATGGGCGATCGCGGTCATCACCGCGACGTTGGTGCCGGGCATCAAGGGTAGGTGCAGCGCCTTCACATGCGGCGATTCCACCATCTCGGTGCGGCGCGGATCGATCACGATCAGCTTGGCGCCCTGGCGCAGCCGTTTCTTCAGGCGCGAAGCGAAGACGGGATGAGCAGACGCCGGATTGGCGCCGATGACCACGACCACGTCGGTCTGCTCGACGGAGTCGAAATCCTGCGTACCGGCCGAGGTGCCGAAGGTGACCGACAGGCCATAGCCGGTCGGCGAATGGCAGACCCGGGCGCAGGTGTCGACATTGTTGTTGCCGAAGCCGGCGCGGATCAGCTTCTGCACCAGATAGGTCTCTTCATTGGTGCAGCGCGACGAAGTGATGCCGCCGATGGCGTCGCGGCCGTATTTTTGCTGGATGCCACGCATCCTGTCGGCGGCGAACGCGAACGCGTCATCCCATGACACTTCGCGCCAGGGATCCTCGATCCGTTCGCGGATCATCGGCTTGAGAATGCGTTCCTTGTGGTTGGTGTAGCCCCAGGCGAAGCGGCCCTTGACGCAGGAATGGCCGCGATTGGCCTTGCCGTCCTTGTAAGGCACCATGCGCACGACCTCCTCGCCGCGCATTTCCGCCTTGAAGGTACAGCCGACACCGCAATAGGCGCAGGTGGTGACCACCGAATGCTCGGGCTGGCCGATCTCGATCACCGACTTTTCCGTCAGCGTCGCGGTCGGGCAGGCCTGCACGCAGGCGCCGCAGGACACGCATTCCGAGCCGAGGAAGCTTTCGCTCATCCCGGGCGAGACGCGGCTGTCGAAGCCGCGGCCCGAGATCGTCAGCGCGAAGGTGCCTTGCACCTCCTCGCAGGCGCGGACGCAGCGCGAGCAGACGATGCACTTCGAAGGATCGTAAGTGAAGTAGGGGTTGGAGTCGTCCTTCGGCATCCAGGCGGCGTTGACCTCGCCATGAGACTTGCCATGGGATTTGGCGAACACATGATTCTCGCCGTCATAGCCGTAGCGGACGTCGCGCAGGCCGACGGCGCCGGCCATGTCCTGTAATTCGCAGTCGCCATTGGCGCTACAGGTGAGACAGTCGAGCGGATGGTCAGAGATATAGAGCTCCATCACGCCCTTGCGCAGCTTCTTCAGCCGTTCGCTCTGGGTGTGCACGACCAGGCCGGGCATCACCGGCGTGGTGCAGGAGGCCGGCGTGCCGGCGCGGCCCTCGATCTCGACGACGCAGAGGCGGCAGGAGCCGAACGCGTCGACCATGTCGGTCGCGCAGAGCTTCGGGATCTGGTGGCCAGCCTCCATCGCGGCACGCATGATCGAAGTGCCCTCGGGCACGCTGACCTCTTTGCCGTCGATGGTCAGCGTCACCATGATTTCCGATGTCGAGCGTGGCGTGCCGAAGTCGAGTTCTTGGATCAGAGACATTGTCGTTCTCCTATTCGGCGGCCTGAAGCGTGGTCGGCACGGGTGCGAAATCTTCCCGGAAATGCTTCAATGCGCTCAGCACGGGGTAGGGCGTGAAGCCGCCGAGCGCGCAGAGCGAGCCGAATTTCATGGTGTTGCAGAGGTCCTCGACGAGCGCGATGTTCTCGCTCACCCGCTCGCCGCGGATGATCTTCTCGATGGTTTCGACGCCGCGAGTCGAGCCGATCCGGCACGGCGTGCACTTGCCGCAGGATTCGACGGCGCAGAACTCCATCGCGAAACGCGCCTGCTTGCGCATGTCGACGCTGTCGTCGAACACGACGATGCCGCCATGGCCGATTAGGCCGTCGCGCGCCGCAAACGCCTCGTAATCGAACGGCGTGTCGAACAGCGCGCGCGGAAAATAAGCGCCGAGCGGGCCGCCGACCTGCACCGCGCGGACGGGACGGCCGGTCAATGTGCCGCCGCCGATGTCGTCGACGAGATCGCCGAGCGTCACGCCGAACGCGGTTTCGAACAGCCCGCCCTGGCGGATGTTGCCGGCGAGCTGGATCGGCATCGTGCCGCGCGAACGGCCCATGCCGAAATCGGCATAGGCCTTGGCGCCCTCGGTGAGGACGAAGGGGACGGCCGCGAACGACAGCACGTTGTTGATGACGGTCGGCTTGCCGAACAGGCCGTGATGCGCCGGCAGCGGCGGTTTTGCGCGCACGAGGCCACGGCGGCCTTCCAGACTTTCCAGCAGCGAGGTCTCTTCGCCGCAAACGTAAGCGCCGGCGCCGACGCGCACGTCGAGATCGAAGCTGGATGTGGAGCCGCCGATCTTGTCGCCGAGATAGCCGCCGCGCTTTGCAACCTGGATGGCGGCCTTCATCGCTGCGACCGCGTGCGGATATTCGCTGCGGATGTAGATGTAGCCCTTGGTCGCGCCAACCGTGATCGCGGCGATCGTCATGCCCTCGATGACCAGGAAGGGATCGCCTTCCATGATCATACGGTCCGCAAAAGTGCCACTGTCGCCTTCGTCGGCGTTGCAGACGACGAACTTTCGATCCGCCTTGGTCTGGGCGACCGTCTTCCATTTGATGCCGGTCGGAAAGCCGGCGCCGCCGCGGCCGCGCAGGCCGGACGCAGTCACTTCGTTCAGGATCGTGTCCGAGCCGAGCGACAGCGCGCGTTGCAGGCCCTTGTAGCCGCCATGGGCGCGATAATCGTCGAGCGAGCGCGGGTCGATCACGCCGCAGCGGGCGAAGGTGAGGCGGGTCTGGCGCTTGAGCCAGAGGATTTCGTCGGCGACGCCAAGCCGCAGCGGATGCGGTCGGTTGCTCGCCATCGACTCGAGCACGGAGGCGACATCCTCCGGGGTCACCGGGCCGTAGGCGACGCGGCCCGCAGGGGTCGCCACCTCGACCATCGGCTCCAGCCAGCAAAGCCCGCGCGAGCCGGTCCTGACGATCTCGATCGGGAGGCCGCGCTGCTCCGCGATCTGCTCGAATGCCGTGACGATTTCATTGGCGCCGACCGCGATCGCAGCCGCGTCGCGAGGAACGAATATCCGCATCTTCATCGTTGCGCCTCCGCCAGCAGCGCATCGAGCCGCTTGTCGTCGAGCCGCCCGACGAGGCGACCGTCGAGCATCGCGGACGGCGCGGTCGCGCATAGTCCGAGGCAATAGATCGGCTCCAGCGTGACGCGATCGTCCGCGGTGGTATTGCCGAGCGAGATGCCGAGCTTCGCTTCGGCGCGGGCAGCCAGCATATCCCCGCCCGCGGCCTGACAGGCCTCCGCGCGGCAAAGCTTCAGCACATGGCGGCCGGCCGGCTTGTGCCGAAAATCATGATAGAACGTGAACACGCCATGCACCTCGGCGCGCGACAGATTGAGTGCTTGCGCGACCATGGGAATGGCGGCCTGCGGCACGTAGCCGAATGCCTGCTGAAGCGCATGCAGAACGACCAGCGTCGCGCCCTCTTGGCCGGCATGGTCGGCGATGATCTCGGCGCCGCGCGTCTCGTCCCAAAGCTCGTAATAAGATTCGTAACAAGGCTCGTCAATCGCTGTCATTGTTCGTTCTCAACCAGAGCGTTTCTTCGCCGTAAACTATTTGGAATCGTTCGAAGATCAATAAAGCTGTCTCATGCTGCGATTGCGGATTCAGATCGATTGACCGGTGCAATCGATCGATATGAAATCGCAATCGTGGCCGATCCGCCGCCCGGTTTTCAGGTGTTGGCAGGGGTGAGGCGTGCTAGCTTGTGTGCCACGTCAGAATTCGAGGGGATGCACGGTTGCTCGACAAGCTTGAACTACTGCTGGCGCTGGCGAAGGAGCGGCATTTCGGGCGCGCGGCGGAAGCCTGCGGCGTGACCCAGCCGACCATGTCGACCGGGTTGAAGCAGCTTGAGGAAATTCTCGGCGTGATGCTGGTCGAGCGCGGCTCCCGCTTTCAGGGCTTCACGCCCGAAGGCGAGCGGGCGCTGGACTGGGCGCGGCGGATCGTGGGCGACGCCCGGGCGATGCGCCAGGAAATCAATTCGCTGAAGGAAAAGCTGTCCGGCGAGATCCGCATCGCGGCGATCCCGACCGTGCTCGGCATGGTCGCCGCGTTGACGACGCCGTTCCGCGCCAAGCATCCCGATGTGCGTTTCCGCATCCAGTCGACGACCTCATCGGAGGTGCTGGGACTGCTGGAAAATCTCGAGGTCGATGCGGGGCTGACCTATATCGAGAACGAGCCGATCGGCAAGGTGCGCACCATTCCGCTCTACAACGAGAGCTATCGCCTGCTGACCGCGCCGGATGCGATGTTCGGCGATCGCGAGTCCGTGACATGGACCGAGGTCGGGCAGGTGCCGCTGTGCCTGTTGACGCCCGACATGCAGAACCGCCGCATCATCGACCGCGCGCTGCGCTCCGTCGGCGCGGAGGCGACCCCGACCCTGACCTCGAACTCGCTGCTCGTGCTGTACACGCATGTCAAGACCGGACGCTGGGCGAGCGTGATGCCGGCCAAGCTCGCCGAGACGCTCGGCCTTTCCGACAAGGTCCGCTCGATCCCCATCGTCGATCCCGAAGTCAATTACAGCATCGGCCTCGTGATCCCGCAGCGCGATCCGATGACGCCGCTGATCGCGGCCCTGGTCAATGTCGCCCGCGAAGTGGCACCAACGCTGCAATCCTAAAGCGGAACGTGTTTGGTTGAATCGATTGCCGCGGCTCTTTCACCTCTCCCGCTTGCGGGAGAGGTCGGCGCGAAGCGCCGGGTGAGGGCTTTCTCCTCGGAGATTGTCCCATTGCGGAACCACCCTCTCTCCGACCCTCTCCCGCAAGCGGGCGAGGGAGCACACCTGCGTCTTTGCAGCGATCGAGCTTCATCTCATCGCGCTCTAGGCCTCAGGCCGCAGCGGAAATTCCGGCTACCGCCTTGATCGCGTCGCGCGGCAGGGTCACGCGGACGACGGTGCCGACGTCGAGCTTGGAGCGCAGCCGCATCGAGCCGCCGTGGAGTTGGGCCAACGAGCGCGCGATCGCCAGGCCAAGGCCGGAGCCGTGATAGGTCTTGGTGAGCTGGCTCTCGACCTGCTCGAACGGACGCCCCAACCGCGCCAGCGAGTGTTGTGCGATGCCGATGCCGGTGTCGGCGATCATCAGCACGATCCTGTCCTCGAGCTGGCGGCCGCGCACCACGATGCGTCCGCCATCGGGGGTGAACTTCACCGCGTTCGAGAGCAGGTTGACGATGATCTGCTTGGTCGCGCGGCGGTCGGCGACGACCGAGATGGAGGTCTCGATGTCGGCATCGAGCGTCAGGTGCTTGTCGTGGGCGCGGCCGGAGACGACACGCAGGGATTCCGCGAGTGTCTGCGCCAGATCGAGCTCTTCCATGTCGAGCTTCATGCGACCGGCTTCGATCTTGGACATGTCGAGGACGTCGTTGATGACCTCGAGCAGATAGTGGCCGCTGGTCAGGATGTCGTGGCAGTATTCCTGGTACTTCTCCGAGCCCAGCTCGCCGAACATGCCTGAGCCCATGATCTCGGAGAAGCCGATGATCGCATTCAGCGGCGTGCGCAGCTCGTGGCTCATATTGGCGAGGAATTTCGACTTGGTCTGGTTGGCTTCCTCGGCCCGGGTCTTTTCGCGCTGATACTTCTCGGCCAGGTCGGCGAGCTCGTTGGTCTGGCGTTCCAGCGCCGCCTGGGAGCGCTTCAGGTCGATCACGGTGGCGCGCAGGCGCAGATCGTTGTCGACGAGCTTCTGCTCGTGCTCCTTGATGCGGGTGATGTCGGTGCCGACCGAGACGTAGCCGCCGTCCTTGGTGCGGCGCTCGCTGATGTGCAGCCAGCTGCTGTCGTCGAGCTGGGCCTCGAAGGTACGCGCACCCGGGCCTTGGGTTGCGGTCTCGTTGTGGCGGGTGCGGACCTCCGGCATGCGGCCGACTTCGAGCACGGTTTCATAGGACGTGCCCGGAATGACGGCCGAGTCCGGCAGCTTGTGCAGGCGCTGGAAGTGCGAGTTGCAGAGCACCAGGCGGTCGCTCGCGTCCCACAGCACGAAGGCTTCCGGAATGGTCTCGATCGCGTCGCGCAGGCGCAAATCGGCTTCCACGGTCCTCTCGGCGAGGCTCTTCTGCTCGGTGATGTCGACCGCGATGCCGATCAGGTGCACGCCGGCATCGCCCGCCCCGTGCGTCCGCTCGCAGCGGACGCGGAGCCAGATCCAATGGCCGTCGACATGCTGCATGCGGAACGTCTGGTCGATATGGTCGATCTTCTCGGAGATGAGCTGGTCGGCGATCGCGAACAGGTCGATGTCGTCGGACTTCACCAGCGCGTTGACTTCGCCGAAGGTGAGGAGCTCGTTGCGGCCGTCGAGCCCGAGCATCGAGAACATCGATTGCGACCAGAAAATCCGGCCGCGCGACAGATCCCAGTCCCACAGGCCGCAGCGGCCGCGGTTGAGCGCGGTGTCGATGCGGCCGCGCACGGCGTCGTTGATCAGATCGCCTTCGCGGGCCCGGGTCGATTGCCAGTGGAAGGCGAAGCCGAGGATGAGGACGACGAAGCCGGTGGTCGCCGACAGCGTCACCGAGAGCGCGGCGTCCGAACCCCAGATCGGCTCGTTGCGCTCCTGGATCACGGTGACGAGTCCCGGCAGCGACTTGATCGGCCGTGAGGTCGCGAGCGCGGCGTTGCCGTCCGGCAGTGTCATGTTGGAGACGTCATTGTCGCGCGGTGGCGCCGCGAGCAGCTGTGCCGTGGTGATCGCATCGAGCAGATGGTCATTGCCCGAGGGATCGCTGTCGATCGGAATGCGGGCGAGGACGCGGCGTTCGATGCCGGCCGAGGTGACGACAACGTGGCGGCCCGAGACTCTGGCCCGGGACGGGATCATGTCGGACAGCAAGATCGGCAGGTTCTCGATGCTCTTCAGCCGCTCCGCGCGGGACGAGGTGAGGCGGTCGATGCGCTCGGCGAGCAGTTCGGCAAGCATCGAGATGTCGTTCTGGATCACCAGCCGCTTCTGCCGCGTCTGGTCGACGACCTGGACGAAGGCGCCGAGACAGATCGTGATGAGGAAGGCGATGATGAGCGTGGGCACGGCGCGGCGCAGCGCCGGCTCCGCGATCAGGAGCCTATGATAGGCAGGTTTCGCGATCGATTGCGCCAATCCTTTGATCGAATCGGATTGGACGCACGCGTTCGCGGCGTCTGCGCGCGCCATGCCTTCGGCCCCCTGAAAACCTGCTTGCAATACTTGTCCGAAAGCAGCCCCACATCGCTTTCGAATCACAGCGATTTGAATCCAGTTTGCGCAGGCTGTCGAGAGTCAACGAAACGTTAACGCGAAATAATTCTTATCCAATGAAGACTTCGCACGCGCATTATCCGTACGACTACGTTTGCGATGAGTCCGAAACGAGAACGTGCGACTCGTCGCACCTTCTGCATCATGCGCGCGGCGGCTCGGCGTGGCTGATGACGCGCTTCACGCTTGGAAAAGCGCGGCGCAGCGCGCGCTCGATCGCGTCGACATGCTCGTGCACCTTGATCACGCTCATCGACGGCGCGGCGCGGCAGTGGAAATTGACGATCTCGCCGGCATCGGTGTTGCGCACGCGCACATTATGAATGTCGTGGATTTCGCTGCCGGCGGCGTATTCGGTGAGCGCTGTTGCGATGGTTTGCACCCGTTCCGGCCCGGCATCGACGCCGAACGGCAGTTCCGGTTCCAGGGGCTCGATATGGACGTCGACCTCGACGTCCGCGCCGAACTCTTCCTGGATATTGCGCTCCAGCGTGTTGGCAACCTCATGGGCGGCATCGAGCTGCATCTCGGCGCCGACCTCGAGGTCGATGCTGACGATCAGCTTGCCGCCCGAGTCTTGAATCGTACCCAACTCGTGTACCGTGACGTGGTGAACGGCGAGCCCCGAATTATGCGCGATCACCATGATGCGATCGCGCACGGTCTCGTTGTCGCGCGCGACCGGCACGGCAGTGAAGGTGAGGTCGGCATCGCCGAACGCCTTGTCCACGGCTGCTTGCGCCTTGCGCTTGATCTCCTCGACGCGGTCGATCGGATAGGTCCGCGGCACCTTTACGATGGCGTCGATGAAGGTGGTCGCGCCGACCATGCGCACCCGCAGCCGCTCGACGTCGATCACGCCGGGCACGCCGCCGATCGCGGCCGTGGCCTTCTCCTGTGCGCCCTCCGGTGCGCGATCGACCAGCGTCTGCACCGTCGAGCCCGCCATGCGCAGGCCGAGAGCCGCGATCATCACGGCGACGGCCGCGGCCGCCGCGGCGTCGCCCCACCAGAAGCCGAGACCGGCCAGGACGAGACCGATGATCACAGCGAACGAGCCCATGACGTCGGAGGCGAAATGCAAGGCGTCTGCGGCCAGCGCCTGGCTCCGTGTCTCTCGTGCGGCACGGTGGAGCGCACGGGCGCGCCAGAGATTGACCACGATGTCGATCACCAGCACGACGAACGGCACGGCCGAGATCGTCGGTGGCGGGGTTCCCTCGCGCAACCGGCTATAGGCCTCAACGAGGATGCCGCCCGCCAGCACGTAGAGTAGGGCAGTGACCCCGAGCGCCGAGATGCTTTCCAGCTTGCCGTGGCCGTAATGATGCTCGTCGTCCGCCGGCTTGTCCGAGACCCGCACCACCGCCCAGGTGATGATGGTCGCAACCAGGTCGACCGAGGAGTGCAGGGCTTCCGAAATCAGCGCCAGTGAGCCGATCGCGACGCCGACCACGAATTTGGCCGCCGCCATGCCGCCGCTGGCAAGGATTGAGACTGCCGCGACCGATGTCTTGCTGTGCTGTGCGCTCATGGCGGGGATTTAGCAGTCCCCGGGTGAACATCAAGCGATGATCCACAGGCGTAGTCGCGAGTGATTTGCAGGAGCGGGACTGTCGTTGGTGTCATTTCTGGTGGTCAAGGACAGGTCTCGTAGGGTGGGCAAAGCTAGCGTGCCCACCGCAAACCGTTGATCAGGAGACACTGTTGGTGGGCATGGCGCTACGCGCCTTTGCCCACCCTACAACACCGCCCCGGAACGACCGCTACGGCATGGTCACCACAATCTTCCCCAGATGCTTGTTCGCCTCCATGTGCTCGAACGCCTTGTCGATGTCGGCGAATGCGAACACCTTGTCGATCGGCAGTTGCAGCTTGCGCGACTCGACCGCGCCCCAGATGTCCTTGCGGACCTCCTCGAAGATCTCGCGGACCTCTTCGATGGTGCGGGTGCGGAAGGTCACGCCGATATAGCTGATGCGGCGCGCCGCATGCAGGTCGAAGTTGAAGTCGGCATGGGTGCCGCCGAGCCGGCCGACATTGACGATGCGGCCCTTGATCCTGCTCGCGGCAAGGTTCTGGTTGGCGACTTTGCCGGAGACCTGGTCGACGATGAGGTCGACGCCTTCGCCGTTCGTCACTTTCAGCACCTCGTCGACCCATTTGGGGTCGGTGGAGTCGACGGCGAGGTCGGCGCCATATTCCGTGAGTCGGCCGCGGCGATAGGCATCGGTCGAGGAGCCGATCACAAGTCTGGCGCCCTTGAGCTTGGCGATCTGCATCGCCATCAGGCCGACCCCGGAGCTCGCGCCCTGGACCAGCACGGCTTGCCCCGGCTGCACGCCGCCCACAGTGACGACCGCGTTGTGCATGGTCGCAAGCGCGACGGGGAGGGTGGCGGCCTCCTCGAAATTCATGTTCGAGGGCGCGCGGAACAGCCGGCCGTGGTCGGCCAGCGTGTATTCGGCGAACGCCGCGCCGCCCGAGCCCATGATGCGGTCGCCGATCTTGACGCCCTTCGCGTCGGACCCGAGCTCGGCGACTTCGCCAGCCCATTCCATGCCGAGCACGGTGCCGGCGCCGCCGGCCGCGCCATGGGCGTGGCCCTTGCGCATGCCGGTATCGGCGCGGTTCAGCCCGCAGGCGCGGACCCGGACCAGCACCTGCGTGCCTTTAGGCGTTGGTTGAGCGACGTCGGAAATCTGAGCGCCGTCAGGGCCGTAGACATAAGCCTTCATGAATTGCTCTCGCTTGTTGCAGTGATTATTCCGCCGCTTCGCGTTGTGGATGAACGATCATTGCCTCGAGCCGGCTGCGGATGATGGCTTCCGCCTCGCGCACGATGCGGGAGATCAGCTCGCCGCAGCTCGGGATGTCGTGGATCAGGCCCTGCACCTGGCCGGCCGACCAGATGCCTTCGTCCGAATTGCCGGTGGCGTAGACCATCTTGCCGCGGGCGCCGGCGACGAGTTCGCGGATGTCCTCGAACTTGGCGCCTTCCTTCTCCATGGCGACCACCTTGGTCGAGATCTCGTTCCGGGCGACCCGCGAGGTGTTGCGCATGGTGCGGAAGATCAGCTCGGTCTCGCGCTCGTCGTTGGCGACGATCTTCTCCTTGATGAGCTGGTGGATCGGGCTCTCCTTGGTGGCCATGAAGCGTGTCCCCATGTTGATGCCCTCGGCGCCGAGCGCCAGCGCGGCGACGAGGCCGCGGGCGTCGGCAAAGCCGCCGGAAGCGATCATCGGGATCTTGACCTTGTTGGCGGCGGCCGGGATCAGGATCAGGCCGGGCGTGTCGTCCTCACCCGGGTGGCCGGCGCACTCGAAACCGTCGATCGAGATGGCGTCGACGCCCATGCGCTCGGCGGAAAGCGCGTGGCGGACGCTGGTGCATTTGTGCACGACCTTGACGCCGTTCTTCTTGAATTCGTCGACATGCTCCTGCGGCTTGTTGCCGGCGGTCTCGACCACCGTGATACCGCTCTCGATGATAGCGGCGCGATATTCGGCATAAGGCGGCGGCTTGATCGCGGGCAGAATGGTGAGATTGACGCCAAACGGCTTGTCGGTGAGGTCGCGGCAGCGCGCGATTTCCCTGGTGAGGTCCTCCGGCGTCGGCTGGGTCAGCGCCGTGATGAAGCCGAGCGCGCCGGCATTGGCAACGGCGGCGACCAGCTCGGCGCGCCCGACCCATTGCATGCCGCCCTGGACGATCGGGTGCTCGACGCCGACGAGCTTCGTGAACCGTGTCTGCAACATGCTCTGTTTCCCCCGCCCGCGTGGCCCGCAGGCTGTGTTATCGCTGATCACGGCAGGATGCCGCCCGGGTCGGGAAAAGTCTATTGCAGGGGCGTGCGGTGGGGGCGGACCGCTCATGCGAGCGGACGGGTGATTCCGCAGGGCGGATAATTGGACGGTTGACGCCGGGATGGTGGTGACGGGCGCCGTGCTTCCACATCGTCATTGCGAGGAGCCCTTCGCGACGAAGCAATCCACAATCCCTCAGCGGAGAGATTCTGGATTGCTTCGCTTCGCTAGGAAGAAACAGGTAATGGTTTAGCGTCAGGCGGCCTCCGCGATGGGCTGGAGTTGA
>NZ_JBVVOZ010000039.1:0-56360 GCF_055807395.1 Bradyrhizobium sp. Kon10
CGCCGCGTCGAGCGCCATCTCCTCGAGGCTCGGCTGCCCGCTGGAAAGACCTTCGACAACTTCGACTTTGAGGCTGTGCCGATGATCTCCAAGGCGCAGGTGACCGCGCTCGCCGCCGGCGATGGTTGGCTCGGCAAGGGCGCCAATCTGCTGCTGTTCGGGCCGCCCGGCGGTGGCAAGAGTCACTTGGCGGCAGCGATCGGCCTGGCCCTTATCGAGAACGGATGGCGCGTCCTCTTCACCCGCACCACCGATCTCGTGCAGAAGCTCCAGGTGGCGCGCCGCGAGCTCAATCTCGAGGCCGCCATTAACCGCCTCGATCGCTTCGACCTCCTGATCTGCGATGATCTTGCCTACGTCACCAAGGACCAGGCCGAGACCAGCGTGCTGTTCGAGCTCATCAGCGCACGCTACGAGCGGCGTTCCATGCTGATCACCGCCAATCAGCCCTTCGGAGAGTGGAACAGGGTCTTCCCGGACCCTGCTATGACGCTCGCCGCCATCGATCGCCTCGTTCACCACGCCACCATCGTTGAGATGAACGTCGAAAGCTATCGCAGGCGTACCGCGCTCGAACGGAAGCGTGGTCCAGGGCGACCACCCTCGCATGCGACACCAAAAACACTCGCTGATTGACGCTCCGCGACAATCAGAGCGAACAAAACTCTTGCACGCGACAATCATCGCGGCAATCATCACTTCGCCGCGACACAGACTCGCCATCCTGATTGTCGCGCGCTTCCCATCCAGATTGTCGCGCTATAGTCAAGCGCGTTGATGTCCTGTTTGCCATCGAGCGCGAGATCAACGGACTTCCTACGCAGGAGCGTCTGGGTGTGCGCCAGGAGCGTAGTCGCCCCCTGATCGGCGAGCTGGAGGTGTGGTTGCGCGAGCAGCGCGCCAAGCTCTCCAGGAACAACGACACGACCAAGGCGATCAATTACTGCCTCAGCCGCTGGGATGCATTTAGCCGCTTCCTTGATGACGGACGGCTTTGCATGTCGAACAATGCTGCTGAACGTGAGCTACGGGCGGTCGCCATCGGGCGAAAAAATTGGACCTTCGCCGGGTCCGTCCCAAATGACCGGGATTGAGCTGCATCGTCGGTTGGTGGAATCGGGCTACGCCATTCCAACGATCCTGATCAGCGGTTACGTCGACGACCGTATTCGGGCTCGCGCCTTGGCTGATGGGATCATTTGCTACCTCACCAAGCCGTGTGATGAGGATACTTTGTTTGGATGCGTCTCGTTGGCTCTGGAGCGGGCCAAGCCAGATGAATATCGTTCATAATGATCAAGGTCACCTGGGGCGGTGACCGAGAAGGAAATCACGACGTCATGGTCTGGTACCGCTGCTCACCGATCCAGATGCCCGTTCGATGGCCACCAGTGGACGCGGATCGGGTTTCGTCGGCTACAATGTCCAGGTCGCGGTGGACACCGAGCACCATCTGATTGTCACGCACGAGTCATAAGCCTCGGCAACGACCGTGGGCAGCTTGTTCGGATGTCGAAGCAAGCCAAAGAAGTGCTCGAAGTGGACAAACTCGAGGCGGTCGTCGATCTTGGCTACTTCGACCGAGAAGAGATATTAGCCTGCAAACAGGCTGGCGTTGCAGTCATCTTGCCCAAGCCCATGACGTCGAATGCCAAGGCGGAAGGCCGGTTCGGCAAACTGGACTTCGCCTACCTGCCTGATGAGGACGTCTACCGCTGCCCGTCCGGCCAGCTGCTGCCCTATCACTACACCAACGTCGAGCACGGAATGACGCTGCACCGTTACTGGTCGACAGCAGCGTGCCATCAAGAGCCAATGCATGCCGTCAAAGGAACGCCGCATCACGCGCTGGGAGCATGAGCATGTGGTCGAGGAGGTCCAGAAACGGCTCGATTTCAATCCCGATGCCATGCGGACGCGGCGCGAGACGGTCGATGGGTTTTTTGATCGGGCGGGAAGTGCGCGTAAATAGGATCAATTGGAATAAGATCGGTCACGTTACAGAACCGGGCCGGTACAAATGCTTCTTTGGCTTCGTCACGGTCACGCCAGAGGACATCGACGTGTGGACGCGCCTCGTTGAAGCAACGTTCACCTTAATCACGCAAGCGCCGAATGACATGTCAGTCGGGGAAGAATACCGTCTCGTCGCCTTTGATACTGGCAGTCCCGAAGATCCGCTTGTAGCACATAGGGACAGATCGAAGAACGGATGTCCTGGATGAGCTTGTTGAACGCACCGTGCGACGGGGCAAATCCAAAACATCGGTGCCGTTTGGTCGAGACCGAGCGTGGAGTTCCAGGTGAGGAACGGACGGCCGTCGAGATGCGGTCAAATGGTGCTGGAAACGAAAATTGATCGCAGCGGGCGCGCACCTTTTCGCTGTCGGGGACACGAAAAATCGAAAAATTAATTCTGCTGCATAATGATAATGACTCCAACGCAAAAACAAAAAATAAGGTGGGGAAAACACGGGAGGTAACAATGGAAACTGCTCAGCGCTTCCGAGCGATGGCCACGCTTTGTCGACAGAGCGCCGCACTTCATCCTGACAGAAGCTGGAAGCTGCTCGCGGAGGCAGAATACTGGGAGCATTTGGCGGGTACTGCGCTCCCAGCGCATGTTGAAGACTGCTTCACCCTTAGTGAGGACGACTTAGTTGCTGCTTAACGTTCGCCAGTTCTCGTTTAAAAATCAAATTGTGGGGCGGGGTAGATGAGCATCTTTCGGGGCCAACGGAGGACTGCATCCATTAACGAGCGGCCGATGTGTCCGGTATGTAAGCACCGGATGAGGTTGGCCCGCATCTCTCCAGGCAAAGCCGGATTCGAGAAGCGCACTTTCGAATGCTCGACCTGCGGATGTACTGAAGTGGCATCCTTCACTGTGGATCCAATGAAGACAGATGCGGTCGGCTGGCTGGCAGGGGAGTTGACCCCGCCTCGGTGAGCTTCAGTTGCGGCTTTGCGTTGATGATCTGCCTCATCGACGTCTTCCGTCTGGTTGTCGGCAGTGGCCCGAGCGCTATCAGGAGCGAACCGGTTCGCCTCGGCGATCGCGTTCGGGATTCGAGCAGGAGCTTCCTTCATTGCTCGTGTGTACCTCAACAAATCTCCGGAGCGGCCACCAGCGATGAAGTTCGCAGGATACGGTATTGACCCAGCCGCTGGGAAAGGGGACGAACGGAAGTATCGGTTCCCTGACCAAAAATAATGTACTGGTCGTACCGCGGCATCATCTCGACTGCCAATACGCTGACACCCGTACGACTAAGATAGAACTGACCGAGCAATTGCTGGATCTCGTCCTCGGACCAGGCTGCAATTCCAGTTGCGGGAGCGTCGAGATTCACATCGATGCTGTTGGCAATCTGCGCAGGCAGGCCGGATCGAAGTTTCAGGAACGTCGACACATCCCATTGTCGGGAGGCATCCACGTATTCAGCCCGGGCTTCTGCCAGCAGAATATTGCGGGACTGTTTGGCGTCGGCTTGCTGTACTTGGGCGTACAGCATGCACCATATCTCGGTTTTTGGCGGCCGACCGGCGATGTTGCGGCCTCCGAACAAGGCGGGCGCATACTGCGCCGTCACCGAGAGCCCGGCAGGAGTCCGGTCGACCAGGCACTTCAGCGCCGGGGCGGGGTGCTGCACCCCATTCACCCTGGTCGGATGGCCGAAACGACCTTGCGCCGTCGACCAGATGCGGTCGGTGTGACCGACGCGCAGCTCATAAACAAAGAAGCCCAGTAACTCCCCGGACTCCCGCGGTTGGTCCTGTGAAGGGTTTCGGATGCCGGCCCCATGACGGTGTTGCCGCGCACATGGGTCGGCGTCCGAAAGCCTCCAAAGGAGGAAATCGCGCTGGGGGGGCGTAGGACGTCGCGTCAAACAACCTTCAGACGATCAGGACGATCGCCTATGGGGATTTAATGTTTGGCGGCACCCGTACTTTCAATGGCTTGGCTATAGCAACAATACCACACCACACAATCTAAACGCGACCTACTCGATATTCGAAGGCCATGAGGCTAACCGATCTCTGGTGGCTGGAAAGCCCCCGGAGCTATCAGAGCCGAAACTGTTTCGAGCTGCTCGTCAAGAGCATCACCGCATTTGTAACTCTGCTTACGTCGAGATTCCTGGACTGGGTCCAACTAGCGCGACGTTGCACACAATCGCGATCGAGGGTTCGAGTTGGCTCTTGTGCAATGGTTGGTGCTCCGCCACGAGTTGATCAGCACGTCCTCGATCATCGGATCATCGCCAGCTACGGGGCTAATTGCCCCGCTCGTCACGATGAGCTGTCGCCTATTGCTCGCCGTGTCGCCAGCCGCGGCGTTCTACCGCGCGAGCGGTTTAGCCCTGTGGCGCAAAGTGGACAAACACAGGTCCCGACTGAGCGGAGGATCACCGCTCCTCAAACCGATTTCGCTACCGGTTGAACTTGCGGTGAATTCCTGACAGCGCGGTCAGCTTCGCAATCCAGCTACGGTGCAAAACCTACGCTTTCCGGGGCAGCGAAAAAGTCTCGTATCTGAATGGAAGAACTCGTGGCAACAGTTGGACTCAGAGGCGATCGAGGGCTTTCGTCGACAGATCGAGACGGCACTGGGAGCGCAGGGCCGCGCGAGCCAGGGCTCCGGCACTCGTCATCGTCGATTTCGTCAACGGCTTTGCCGATCCCGCGGCATTCGATGCTGTGTGTGACGCCCGGCTCTTCATCTCGATGCCTCGCTTGCCGTGGAGGCGCTGGATCACGCGCTTCCTTGATCCCAATTACATTGGCCGGGGACTTGCTACCGAGTTGGCGTTGCGGGTGGCAGAGCATCGCGATTTGACGATCAGCATCAACTTTACAATGAGCGGCAGGAGACTGTTGGCGCGCGCATAAGATCGCCGTAGAGCGTGCGAGGGAGGCGGATCTCTAAGTTCTGCTTATTTCGGAATTGGCTTCGCCAGCGTCGGTCACTAACACTCACTTCTGATGCTCGTTGGAGGGACATTATCGAACAATTCTCTGTTTAACGCACCGTCCTTGTCCCAGCCGTGCGTGTCAAGCTCTTCATAAGACAGTTAAATTTGTGTTGACTGGCGATGCCGGCCGGATTCGAACCTGCTTCCTGTTCCTTCACGGTTGAAGCCCTGGACGAAAGTCTATTTAATGGACGCGATACGTTTGAGAGCGGAAATGTCGTGGAGGGGTAGCCATTTGAGCCCCCATCGGCATGATATTTCCATTTATCACCTGAGGTCTTGTCTATGGACCGGCTCAGCGTGGACGTCAGCGCATACGTTCCGGGATGGGTTAGGACGGCGCTCGCCGAGAGGCGCCACGGCCCAGACGATTCGGTTCTCGAATCCGGATTCGCCACTATCCTTTTGTTGGACATAGCCGGCTTTGTCGAGACAACGAACGAACTGGCGCGTCGGGGACCCAGCGGCGCGGAAGACGTTTCCGATCTGCTGAGCTCATGCTTCGGACCACTTACCGAAATCATCGGGGAGTACGGAGGTGATATCATCGCATTCGTCGGCGATGGCATCCTCGCCATGTGGGATGACGCGGCAACCCCTGGGCAGGCGTCGCTTCTTGCCGCACGTTGCGGCCTTGCGCTGAAAGCCGAAATGAACAGGCAAGTGCAGGCGGGGCAAAATCAGCTGCGGCCGCGAATTTCAATCGACAACGGCCAGATACACCGCTGCAAACTCGGTGGCCTCCACGATCACTGGTATTTCGTGATCGTCGGATCCCTGTTCGGGCGCCTTGGAGACGCCTATCGCAAATCGCAAATCGGCGATGTCGTGTTGTCCCGCGAGTTGCATGGCTCGATACAGGATCACTGCGAAGGAGCTCTCTCGCAAGAACTCTTTACGCTAATCGGAATGTCGTGCGATAGCGCGACGCCGACACGCCGGTTTCGCATCGATACGAGTTCCCTGCAGATCGAAGCGCTCATACCCGACATCGTCGTTGATCATCTTCGATTTGGTGAACAACGATGGTTGGCGGAATTCAGGAACATTACCGTTGTCTATGTCAGCTTGTTCGAACTCTCGTTTGATCGGCCATTCGCGGAAAAGCTTCAGGCTGCGGTCAAGCAGGTTCAACGCACCGCTCACAGATTTCACTGCGAGATTCACAAGATCATCATGGACGACAAAGGCTTCAGCATATCGCTTGCCTTTGGTCTTCCCCGACAGGCCCATGAGGATGACCCGCAGCGGGGCATCGAGGCGGCCCTTGAAATATTCAAGGAGCTCGAGTCAACGGGAGTGCGGATTTCCATCGGCATAGCATCGGGAAAACTGTTCTGCGGCGACTATGGCGGCCGCGAGCGCCGTGAATACTGCCTTATGGGACCCGCAATCAACATGGCGTCGCGGCTGATGGAGTTGGCCGTGGGGAGAATTCTCTGCGATGCCACGACGGCGGAGGCGGTTCGTGAAACTGTCAGCTTCTCGGTATTGCCTCCGCAACACATTAAGGGCAGCGACGTCCTGGTCACGGCGTATCGCCCGATAGCGGTCTCGCGAGCCCATCGCGACCATCGCGACGGCGTAATCGTCGGTCGAACGAGTGAACGACGCAAGTTGCACGATGCGCTGCACAGTCGTGCGGGGGGCGCGATCGTCATTCGGGGCGAGCCCGGCATTGGGAAGTCTGTTCTGTTGGATGACCTGGCAATGTTTGCCCGGTCACAAGACGCCCGGATCCTGCGAGGCTTTGCAACGTCGATCGAAAGGCTCACGCCATACTTTGCCTGGCGGAACGTCATCTACGACCTGCTCGGAGGCGATTCGCCGGAACAGATCGATCGCATTGCACATGAAAAGTTAAGCCATGATCGGACGCTATTGTCATGGTTGCCGCTGTTGCGTGACATCGTCAACATCAATCGCTCCGAAACCGCGCTCACGCGACAGATCGTCGGCTCGGCCCGCGCCGCATGCATCGAAGCTCTCGTCGTTGCGCTGCTTTCGGATGACGTACGCAGCCCACGCGCCTTGATCTTCGAGGATCTTCATTGGTTTGACAGCGCATCCATTCAGCTCTTGACGGCCGTCGCACGGCAGCTGCCCGACCTTCTCTTGGTCGCAAGTTGCCGCCCTCTAACGATTGCACCGGCGCGCCACGAAGGAATTGCGTTCGCCACCGAGATCAATCTCGCCGCAATGAGCAAGCAGACGATTGAGCAGCTCGTTTGCCGGCGACTCCGCGCTAACACACTTCCGGAAGACCTGGTGGACTTCGTCTATCAACAGGGTGAAGGCAACCCGTTTCATTGTGAAGAGCTGGCACTTGCGCTTCGCGATACGGGCGCGGTCAATGTCAATCGAGGCGTCTGCGAAGTGTTGGCCGATCTTCGTGATCCGGCTAGGCGGACTCTTCCTGCGAATCTAGAGGGTGTGATCGTCAGTCGCATCGATGAACTTCGTGTCGAGGCACAGCTTCTGCTGAAAGTTGTCAGCGTGATCGACGGCGACTTCACGGCCGAAACTGCCCAAGCGGTGTATCCCGCGCAGATGGCGTTGATGGACGTTAGCGGGATGCTCGATGAGCTGACCGCGCAGGACTTTCTCGTCATCGAGGACAGAGGAGGAGTTTCCGAGCATTATTCGTTTCGCCATGCCATCAGCCAGGAAGTTACCTACAGGCTATTGTCGTTCGCTCAAAGGGTCGCGCTTCACAAAACGATTGCGGACGTCATCGAGCGCGAGAATTTTGAATGGCTCGAGCCCTATTACTCGCGACTTGCACAGCATTGGGAGCGCGCAAACGAAAGCGATCGTGCGTTGCGGTATCTCGAGCTTTCTGCCAAGCAGGCGCTGAGGAGCTACGCCAATCGCGACGCCATACGCTATGTGCAGAGGGCTTTCGGCCTGATCGACTCGGCTTCGGTCGTCAGCAGTGACGAGCTCCGCTCCGAATGGGAATGGATCCTTGGTGACGCGAACAACGAACTGGCCGACTACGATGAAGCTTTCCTTCATTTCGCAAGGGCAATGGCGCTTCTGAAGCAGACGTCGCCGCGGGGGAGTGTTGGCCGGCTGGCGCGAGTTTTGGTAAACGTGCTGCGGCAAGTTCGATTGCGGCTATGGTCGTCATCATCAGAACAATATTCGACGATCGACAGGAGGAACTTTGAGCGGACCGCGCATATTCGGGAGCGGCTGGCGGAGCGGCACTTCTTCCTCAACGAGTCGCTGGCGGTGCTTGACGAAACCTTGTCGGCACTCAACCTTGCGGAGCGCTGCGGCGCCTCCGACGAAGCGATCAGCGGCTACAGTGCCTTGGGATTGGGCCTGGGAATGTCGGGATTGCGCGGGGTTGGCCGCTACTATCGCTCGCGCGCCTTGCGGGTTGCAGGTGAGGCGGGACGTCTACCGGCAGCGGCTCGCGCGCATCTTCTTGCCGCGGTGTTCGGCTACGGCACAGGCGAGTGGGATTTGACGGAGCGTTGTGCACAGCACGCGCTCGAACTTTACCGCCAACTCGGCGATCGCTCTCGCTGGCACGCCCCGGTGACAATTTTGGCTTTCTCGGCGATTTTGCGCGGCGATCTAACAGTTGCTGAAGCACTATTGTCGGATCTGGAGACGATGGTGTCGTCCGAATCCACGCATCAGGCAGGGGCATGGCTTGCGGCGGCAACCGTGCTTTCCAATTTGATGCGCAACAGGACGGATCCGGATCAATTGCGGCGTCTGGATGAGCTCACCGAAAAGCGCTTGATCCGCGCGGACCGATTGCTTTGCCTTGGTATTCTGGCTTCTGCGCTTCAACAGCGCGGCGAGGCCGAGGCCGCCTTAAAAGTTGCCGAGCGCGCCCTTGCCGTTCTCCAGGAGGTCGATGTCGTTTGGGGCAGTTATGTTTATGGGGTCGTAGGGGTAGCCGAGGTCTTCCTGGCAAAGTGGGCCGAAGAGGGCGCCGGTTCGAATGCGATGCCGCGGGCGTTGCTTGCGTGCAAGCACGCGGCTCGGGTTACTCGAATGTCACCCGTTTGCCGGCCGCAGGCGCTGCTGCTGCAAGGCCGGGCCGCGCTACTATCTGGCCGGCAGGCAAAAGCCCGTCGTCTCTGGGGAGCGGCTGCGCGAGCGGCGGCCCGATTGCACATGCCTCGTGAGCTCGGCCTTGCGCTCTACCAGATCGCCCAGACAAGACCTCTCGGTCATCCGGAGAGATCATCGAACCTCATTCGAGCGCAAGACATATTAATGAGCGTAGGAGCCGAACCGGATCTCGCAGCCATCCGCAAGGCGTTGTCGATCTAGAAGATCGAGTCGGGGAGTTCGTGCATGACGAAACAGAAGATCGCCATTGTGGGTGGAGGAATGGCTGCGCTCGCAACGGCATTCGAGCTCACGAAACGTCAGCATTTACGAGATCGCTTCGAGATTACGATCTATCAGATGGGCTGGCGCCTCGGAGGAAAGGGGGCGTCCGGGCGCGACGATGAGGGACGCGTCGTCGAGCACGGTCTCCATATTTGGTTCGGTTGCTACGAGAACGCATTCGGCATGTTGAGGGCGGCTTACCAGGAGTGGAACTCGCAAAACGGCCAGGCAATTCGGTCGGTAGCGGATGCTTTGAAGGCGCAGTGCGATTCGACGATCGGCAATGGCGATGCTCCGGACGTGATTTGTCTAAATTGGCCGCCCGGCGCGGCCGGTGTTCCGGGCGACGGGAACGCCGACCTTTCGCCATTCAACGCGTTCGCGCAGATGCTTAACGTCGTGCAATGCTTCTATGACCAATTGATTTGCTCTCCACCGGCCATACCGACTGAGGTGGATTTGGACGCCAACACCAGAGCGCTTTTAGATGTAGCGAACGTCGACTATCGCAAGTACGCAACGCCAAAGCCGGGCTCACTCCGCTTCGGGGCCGATGTAAAACTCGCCATCGACGTCAAGTGGTGCGCTGCGCTTGCGCATGACTGGTCGCAAGCGCTTGCGAGCGTCGTTGCCGATCCTGTCGAGGCACAACTGCGCGCCTTTGTGAATTTCATCAGAAGCTTTGCAAAGGCCGTGTTGTTGCCGACCTTCGTAAAGGATGGCGCTGGAATGTTCATGGCGCAACTCATAGACGTCGGAACGGCAACCATTAAAGGCATCATCATCGACATGATGATTGGTGGAATAACCATTCGTGAGCTGGATCTCATGGATTTTCGTGAATGGCTTTCGGTCTGTGGGGCGGCTCGCGATTCGACCTATGGCTCGCCAATCGTTCGGGCGCTTTACGATTCAATGCTGCAATACTGCGATGGAGACCGGCGGCGTCCGAGCTACGGGGCCGGGACCGCAGCCCAGGCGGTCCTTCGGCTCTACGGCACCTACCGGGATTCGTTCGCCTTCGAAATGCAATCAGGTATGGGTGAAGTCGTCGTAATGCCGATTTATCGGGTCTTGCAGCAGCGCGGAGTGAAGTTTGAATTCTTCCGGAAACTCAGGCGTCTGGAGCTGGATCCGCAAGCAGGTTCGGTTGCCCGGATCGTATTTGATCGACAGGTGAATCTTAGGAACGGAGAATATTGTTCGACCGTCCGCCCACAACTCTGCAACGGAAATCTAGAATGCTGGCCGGAGACGCCATTATGGAGCCAGATCTGCGATGGGCGAGAGCTTCAGGAGCAGGGAGCTGATCTCGAATCGCACTGGTGCTGTCACAACGTCGGCCAAAAGACGCTCGAGTGGGGAAATCACTTCCATACTGTCGTCCTTGCCATTCCCGTTGGTGCATTCAAGAAGTTGAATGCCGCGCCGGGACCATGCGATCAGCTCATCGCAGCCAACAGCAAGTTTCGTGCGATGACGGAGACTGCAATTTTGGTTCCGAGCATTTCGGTCCAGCTGTGGTGTACTGTGCCGACCGCGTCCGGGCTGGGCTACCCGCCTCCGCAGGCAATCCCCTCACGTTCGCCGGCCAAGACCGTGATATCGACCGGACCGGATCCGCTCGACATCTGGGCGGACATGTCTCAAGTCTTGAAGTACGAGCGCCGGCATCTCGACGCGGACCAGCCGACGTCGCTACAATACCTGTGTGGAGTGCTTGAGACTGAGCTTTTCCGCGAACCACCGTGCCGGACCAACGTGCCCGCTGATGCAAAGAAAGTCGCTGAGGGCTTCGCGATCAGCTGGTTGAACGGCAAATCGTCCAATGTGTGGCCCGGCGCAATTTCACACGGCGGCTTCAACTGGGATTACCTCTTCGATCACACTCATGCCAGCGGCCCTTATCGGATCAAGCGACAGGTCTATCGAGCAAATGTTGATCCATCGAGCTGTTGCGTCGTATCGGCGGCCGGCTCGACGCAGTGGCGATTGGCGACCGACGCGTCCGGCTTTGACAATCTGTATCTCGCAGGGACATGGATCGATACTGGCTTCAACACCGAGTGCATCGAGGCGGCGGTAATGTCAGGGATGCAGGCAGCCCGCGCTATCTCCGGTGCTAGCTTTGCAATCACGGGGGAGGATTTCCTGAGGTTTGGGAAGTTGTCCTCGCTCGCTGCTCTGTTCGCTGACGGAGCGACCTCGTTGCTGGAAGCTGCAGTCGGTGCCGCGTCCGACGCCGGCGACGTCGACTTTCAACTGTGGCACGGGCGGTCACGCGAACGAGGCACGAGACTTCGATGACGGAGAAGACGCAAATCGCAATTCTCGGCGGCGGTATTGGCGCGCTCACGGCCGCTTTCGAGCTGACCGAGCAGAATTCGGATGAGCGCTTCGACATCACGATCCATACACTCGGGTGGCGCCTCGGCGGCAAGGCCAGCGTCGGCCGTGACGAAACCGGAAACTGGCGCGGGCTTGAGCATGGCCTTCATGTCTGGGCCGGATTCTACGACAATGCATTCGACCTGGTGCAGCGCCTCTTCGCTCGGTTGAATCGTCCGCCGGAGGAATGGCGCAGCAAGTTCGAGGGCTTGAATCATTTCACGGTGATGGAATACGTAGACCCTGTGTGGAAGCCCTGGCTCCTGCACGCGCGTCCGAATGCGTTCGATCCGGGGATCGATCTGCTGGACCTGGCGCCGACGGTTCTGGTGAAGAATCTGTTGTCTTGGGTTGAGCAAGCTTTCCTTAGTTCAGTACTTGGAAGCGCCGAAGAGCCTGAAGAGCGCCTCCAAATCCAGCATGAAGCCATGAAGGTGCTCGACACACGGGAAGTCTTTCCAACGCCGCTGTCCGCGATAGCGGCGCTGCTCGATAGACCAACGTCGGCGCTCAACACCATCAGTTTCGATGCGAAGAAACTTGTCGCTGCATTCCGGAAGCAGGTCGGGAAAGCGCGTGCCGCCCTGGACAAAAAATACGCGGCCTTGGGGCAGACCGAAGAAGACGAAGTTCGCCGGCTTCAGATACTCTTCGACCTCGCGGCGGGGCTCATACGTGGACTGTTGTCAGACGAGGTTCTGCAGGAAGGACTGGACGCTATCGACTATCTGGAATGGTCGGACTGGATGGCGGACAACGGGTGTGCCGACGAGAGCTTAAAGTCCGGCGTCGTTCGGGGATGCTACGACTATGTGTTTGGTAGCGTCAAAGGCGTACGCAAGGTCGGAGCCGGTGTCGGGACGGTGGGATTACTCAGGCTGCTGCTTACCTATCGGGGGTCGATTTTCTACACGCTGCGTGAGCCGATGGGCGACTTTCTGTTCGCGCCGCTCTATAAATATCTTCGAGACAAGGGAGTAAAGTTTAAGTTCTTTCACAGACTGGACAAGCTCGTACTATCGACCGACGGCAGTGCGATACAAAGCATCGAGCTCGGTTGTCAGGTCAAGCTTCGAAACCCGCAATGCGGCTATCAGCCGTTGATCAAAAATCAGGAGACTGGTCTCGAGAGTTGGCCTTGCCACCCTCTCTACGAACAGATCGATGACGACGGCGCGCTAAAGCAGTACGATCTGGAATCGTTCTGGACCGAATGGCAAGATGCAGGTTCGTTGACGTTGAGACTGCGTCCAGCCGACGGCACCCCGATCGACGAAACATTTGACATTGCGATCCTTGCGACCGGTTTTGGAGGGCTCAAGAAGATCGCGTGCGATCTTTCGACTGGTTATCCGGACACCTGGGGCAAGTGCCTCGCAAATCTCGAGACGATCCCGACATTGGCTCTACAACTATGGTTGAAGAAAGATACGGCTCAGCTTGGCTGGCCGGATCCGCGGACTGTCATGGTCGGTTTTGAAACAGACAACGGAGGACCAGGTTGTTCTGCACCGCTGAATTCGTGGCAGGACAACTCGCCGTTGCTCGCCAACGAAACCGGGCAGGGCACAGATGTCTCGCGATCCTTGAGCTACTTTGTTGGTGTCTTTCCCGAAGATGGGTCGTCTAACGGGCCAAACTACCCCGACTCCGAACTCGCTCGGGCGAAGTCGATGATCATCAAGTGGATGAACAAGGATCTACCGGAGATCTGGCCAAGAGCCCGCGATCCCAGTTCGCTGAAGTTTGACTGGAACGTGCTGGTCGTTCCGGCGTCGGCACCGCAGCAAGGCGAGGCCCGTCTCGACTCCCAATATGTTCGTCCGAATATAAATCCGTGGGAGCGTTATGTGCTTTCAGCACCGGGTACTCTTCGATGGCGCCTATGGCCCGATCAATCAGGTATCTCAAACCTGTTTCTTGCTGGCGATTGGGCCCGCACCGGATTGGATTCAGCATGTATTGAAGCGGCGGTGATGTCCGGCCGTGTAGTAGCACGAGCGATAACAGGAGCTAGCATGTATATTCCCGGCTACGGCAACTATCGTAAGATTCCCGTTCCCATCACGCTGCTGCCAGTCGTCAATTTGCTCAAGCAGTTGAAGACACGTGCCGCCGGCGGCGTCGGTACGATGGAAGGCTACTGCGTTACAATGTGGCGGGATACCGACGAAGTACAAAAATTGTTGCCGCAGAGTCTCTCGCTCGATCCTCCGCACGGCCTTGCCTATACGGGATCAGCAGGGAAACCCCAGCACCCGATTGTTCTGCTTTTCTGTCGACAAAGAAACGTTCGGCCAGGCTTTGTCCCGATTGGCGGCCTGAGATATCACGAGATCATTGAACTCGTCCCCTACGTGACACGGAACGGTGCTGATGGCCCAAGCGGCGGTCCATTCAGCTATATGCCCCATCTTTTTCTTGACGAGCTTGCGCCCGTTTTGATCGGAGTCAATCTCTATGGCTATAACAAACGCCTCGCCCGGATAGCGTCGGCGGGCGGAGCCTTTGAGCTAAACTGTGATCTCGGCGAGATAAGCACCAATCTATTCGCAAAAGGACTGCCAGGAAGAGCCAGTACGCCGCGCTTCTCGCGCTTGAAGCTGGTGCGCCAGATGCTCGAGCATCCGTTGATCTCCCAAACGACGAGTGGCGTGTTTGTTTACTCTCAACTTGATTTTTGCTTCGACACGGCAACGTTTCAGGGCGTTCAGGGAGAAGTCGGTATGACTTCCCCGCTCGATCCCTGCCCAACAGAGTCAGGCATGTTCCCGGTCACGAGTATTCTTGACGAAGCATATGGTGCGTTCAGGTTTGAGACGAACTGGACTCTGAGCGTACCGCTCTCCGGCGGCGAGGAGCAATCGAACGTCGTTCCTCCCGACCTTCAGGAGTTCGCCAGCAAACTCCTTTCAATTTATAAACCTTGAAACATGACTATCTACTCAACGATTGAAGCCACTCGGCGGTTTTGAAATCAGCCTGCCGTCACCGAGGATTGGCAGTCGTGCCAGCTAGGACCGGGCCCGGCCGGGCAAATACCGCTTATCTTAGCTGCAGTATCGGTACTTTCGGTATCGAATCTGTGTTGTCGCGCGTTCGGTTCAAACTGTGCTCGAGCAGAACCGAATACCCACCTGAAAATCTCGATATCGATCGTGGCAGAAATCCTGGGGGCGATCGCGCCTGCGCGTTGTCGGCCGCTTTTCGGCCGGCACCAATCAGTTCGATCTCCATGCCGCGCGAAAGCGGGGGATCCCCGAATTCAACGCGCCATACTCCAACACCTGAACACCTGTAGCGTGGCCGAGCTGACCATCGCCGAGATTGTAATGCTGTGCCGCTGTATCTTTCCCGCGCTCGACCCGTATGCCGGCGGCTGGGACAAATCCGCCGAAGGGATGACCGATTTGACGACCAGGCCAACCACCGATACCCCATGAATAAACAGCGATAAAGGTGATCAATCAGGATCGAACTTCGTTGTTTTTGTTGAGTTTTTCGGCCGCTGATTACGTTCGGGACGCAGGGATCGCGGGTTGAACGTGCGATTTACAATCCGCGCGTAACCTATTGATCTATATAGGCTCATTGAACGACCATTTTACAGCTAAGTACCTGTTTGCCTTCGTAGAAGATGAGACTCTTAATCAGCGGGTCCCAGCTTCGAGCCGTAGTGCGCCCACCCCTCTAAGATACTGGCCCGCAAGGGCTTAAATTCCTAGGCAGAACAACCGGGTCTCGTGCGACGCTTTTAATGGTCATACGTCGCACGCCGTGCGACGAGTCGGATAATTGGGACCCAAGCCCATCCACCACTGTAGCACGAGACCCCACCGGTCCGCGTTCAGCTCTTCATGCCTTCCGTCCGCACCTGCAATTCAAGCCTGTCGATACCGGAATCAGCGCGAGCCGCATTGCGGGCGCGGTAGTGCTTCACGATGGTCTGCGCACTTCAGTATGAATGCCCAGTGATGTCGCAGATCGTCAGCAAGTCGCAGCCAACCCGATCGAGAAGCATGACGCAGGTATCACGTAGGTCTTGGTCGTGCTTTTGGTCGAGTTCGCCGGCGCCGTTCACGAACATCAGCGCGGGGCAAGGCTTTAGATGCCATGCTGTCTCATGGCCATTGCTGTCGCGTGTGGTCTGCGCATCCAGCCATTCCGATAATGCGCCCTTGCGCTGAACGACCGCTCGAGCGCGCTGCGCCTTATTCTCCTCATCGAGAGGAAGGGGGCGAACAGCTTGTCGACGTTTTTAATCAGTTCGGCATTCAGTCGCTCTGCACGGACAATTGCCTGGCGCGCGTTGTCGCGCGCGAGAAAGCCGAAGGTAGCGACGGCCCGTGCCGTCGACACCCAATGGCGATAGGTACTCTCGTCATGAGGCTCACCATTGTCCTCGTTGACCACGAGCTCGGGTGGCACCTTATCCAACTGAAGCCGAAGCTTGAATTCCTTTATTCGTGCACGCGAGGCATTTAGTCGTGCGCTGAGTTGTGGCGCCTCCTTGATGTCGACAAGCTCACCAGTCTTGCTCTGCCGAAACGCGTGCCGACCCTCGAGGTCGCTCTCGTTGCGCATAAGTAGACGGTCAGTCTGGCGTTGCCCCGTGAACAAAGCCAGATGGAAGCTGTCCCCGACCGAAGGCCGTTCGATCGCATCGGCAGCGGCGACCCAAGCGGAAAATTCAGGCATCGCGACCTGCACGATGCGTCCGTCTGGATGATCGAACTCCATGCCCTCCCGCGGGTTGGGTCCGAGACGCCACATGATGCTTTCCTGCCCCAGGTGAACGGCGCTGCGAGCGTTGCTATTGTCGAGAGCGCCATATGATGGCCGCGAGCCGATTTTCGCCTAGTTGTAGAATGCTCGTAACTCCGGCTTGCCGATCGATGAGGGCGTGGCAATTGCTGTCGCTTCGAGTTCGCACGCGGCCTTCTGAGGCACCTGGCGGCCCCTCTAGAAGCGGTAGTTCAGGCCCACGCGCGCCAGATTGCCATTATTGCGAAATCTGTACGTGATCGTATTGCCTGCATCGCCCGGAACCGGGGCGTAATCCAGGGTGAGGTTTTGCGTGCCAAGATCATAGTAGAGGTATTCGAACTTGGCCCTCCAGTTACCGGCAAATGCGTATTCCAGGCCGCCGCCCGCCGTCCACCCGATGCGAACCGCCGCCGAACTGGCGCCGATCAGAAATGGGCCAGCGCCGTTGGGCACGCCAATGGTATAGAGGCTGTCATCGACCTTGCCATAGGCCAGGCCGCCGGTCACGAACGCAAGCAACCTGTTGTCCAGGGTTGCAAACCCAAGGCGACCGCGTACGGTCCCGAGCCAGCCCAGCTTTTGTGTCGCGGATTCGGTATTGGCGTCGATGACGCCGCCGCCGATGAAAGGCGTCGCCGGGAACACGCGCGCGTCGGTCTTCTTCAGACCGCTGAAGTTGATATCGGTTTCAATGCCTGCCACCCAATTGGGCGCGAATTGGAAATTGTACCCCACCTGCCCCCCGCCGGTGAAAGCGGTATCGCCGACGTCGAAGCTCGGAAATTGGCCAACGGCCTGGCGCCCGGAAAAGTCAACGCCGGTAGTCGTAAATGACACCGGGTCCGCCCGCCTGTCGCTCCATATGACCCCCACGTTCCCGCCGAGGTAGAAGCCCGACCAGTTGTAGGTGACCGGTGCTGCTCCCGCAGGCGCCGCTTTGTACACGGGTACGAGATCTGCCGCGTTTACAGAACCGGTGATCACGATTGCGCCGATCGCAGCAAGAAACCACTTCTGCAAAGCCATCTCCCTTGCCATACGGGCGCCCATCTAATCACAACTGCGAGACGATGCATGTGTACTTCAGGCAACACTTTGTCGAATAGTGCTGCAAGTGCCTCAGTGCGCGGGACACCTTCATGATGCGGCCTCTGACGGTGGATCGGGTGTGAGTTGATAAATTGAGTCCCAGTCCGGCCCTGATAAACTCGCTCCAGAAAACACGCACCAACGGGGAGCCGGTCAAATTGGTCAGCCATGCGGCTAAGTAAAGCGGCGGGTCGTGCCGACCTAGATTGCAGTGACGTTCAGCTTGTTGATTTGTGTGTACCGGATTTCGCCGTCCGGGTTCACGATGCCGAAGCCGGCGCGCCACCTATTCTTCGCGCGACAGCTACGTTTGCCCTCCGCGAAAAGAGGCGGAGATTGATTGCTCTGACTAACCGACCCGGCTTTCCGTTAAGTGGGTTTGAAGAGCGGCCGCATTCTGGATTCGAGCCGAATTATCCTTAAGGGGTAACTCGCAACGTGCCGATCAGGTGAGGATGCCTTTTGCGCCTAAACCATAGCGAATGGTTGCGTCCGCTTCAGCTGCCGATCATGGCCACGTAGTCCATATGAAGAGTGATTGGTCCCTTCGATCCCTCCAAAATCACGCGGAGGCTCTTCGAGTACTGTCCGGCCCCGATCACGGTCCCTGTCCTTCCGGCTAAGCGAGGACCGGCTGTGGGCTTCACCCGAACTTGTGAGCCCGGCGGAAAGTTGAGGTTGGTTTGGGCCGATCCTGACATGATTTCCTCGACGACGAATAAGCTAGTTCTACTCGAAAGTTCGCTAGCGCGTGCGCAGCGACGATGGGTGCGCGGGCAGGCGGGAAGTTCGATTACGCGCGAAGCGAAAATAGCGGCTGTCGCATTTCGGCGACGCAAAGAGCGTCGTGGACAACAGTGTTCAAAAGGACCAAATTTTCCGTGCCTAAGTTTCGCAATACTCAATTTTGCCAGCAAGGGTACTCGGCTTCGGCCCACCAATCCGCGCGATGAAGTCACATCCGACACCCCAGGTCCCCGACTGAATCACGGAAACGCTTCGGTGAAAACACCCTTCGTCGGGAGTAATCCGGAGCAATAAATCAGCATGGTTCGCCTTCAACCGAGCGCACGCTTGCTCTCCATGAAAAGAGCGGCGCAGGTCATGCGCGGCGAATCGCTTCGTGAATCGCTCGATTGAACGGTATGATCGTACATGCGAATGCTCCGTCTGGGGTACTTCGCTTTGGCGGCTTGTTGCCGCCGGCGGCCGCGCTCGGAGTGGCTGAGCGAGGTTGTGGACGTCAGCCACACACCTCGCAGCGCGCATCTCACATGCGTATCTCACCTGAGAGTACTGACGCTGTTGAAGAAACCCTCGATAAGATACCTCCGGCAAATTGCGGCGCAATTGGGCCCCCAACTTTTCGGCACAATAATCCCTTGGTTCCGCCTAATCGAACCGAGATTCCTGCCTCAAACGTAAACATACGTTCACCGCAATGAGACGTCGGTTGCGCTCAGACTTTTGGGGTGCTGGGGGCATTCAACCGAATAGGGGAATCGATTTGGCAACACTACACTATACAGCAGGCAACAACATCAGTGCGCAGGGCACCTACGCTCCAGCTGCGGCAGGCTTCAACCTGGCCGACGTCTCGTCGGTGAGCGAGCTGAATGCATTGCCGGCCGGCGTGCAAGGCATGATCTATCTTGATCAGGGCAGCGGCCTCACCCAGAGCTTCATGGATGCAGTGAAGCCCTACATCGGAAATCCGAAAGTCTACGGCTTCTACCTCAAGGACGAGCCGGATCCCACGGGACAGTACAATACGCTGGTGACGGCGGCCAACCTCAAGGCAGAGTCCGACTACATCCACGCCAACGTTCCCGGCGCAAAGACCTTCATCACCATGATGAACATGGGGTCCTCGGAAAATCCGACCTTCGCGAACACTTACAACCCGACCAACACCCACATCGATCTGTTCGGCATCGATCCGTATCCGGTGCGGTCGGACATGAGCACGGTCGATTACAGCATGATCGATAAGGCGGTAGCCGCCGCCGAGTCCGCGGGGATTTCCGCGGACCACATCGTTCCGGTGTTCCAGACCTTCGGCGGCGGCAACTGGGCCGACGACAGCGGGGGCCACTACGTGATGCCGACGGCGGCGCAGGAACAGACGATGCTCGCTCATTGGGCCGCGGCCGTTCCAAATCCGGCCTTCGACTACGCCTATGCGTGGGGTTCGCAGAACGGCGACACGGCACTCGAGGGCTCGTCAGCGCTACAGAGCGTGTTTCTGCATCACAACACCGGCACGAGCACGACGCCGGCCGGAGGCACCAGCGGAAGCTCGACGGGCAGTTCGGGCGGTAGCACGACACCCGTGACCGGTTCGAGCGGCGGCACCACGACCGGCTCGAGCGGCGGCACGGGTATCACTGCGGGTGGTGGTACGACCACCGGTGGCACGACCGCGGGCTCGACCAGCGGTAGTTCGTCCGGTGGTTCGACATCGACGACGAGCGATAGTGGTGAGCACCATCATCATCATCACGGGCTCGATTTTTCGCAGCTTGCGACGAGCGCAACGACAGCCTCGTCGGCAATCGTTCCGACGGCCATAACGCCGACTGCGGCTGCGAGCGGAAGCGGCGCAACGGATGCCACTTTCACCCACACGGATGCCGCAAGTCATCTTGCGGATCTGATCAATCATCACACCGATCATCACGCGTGGCACTTCTGATCTGAAAGATCGTTTTCATCAACAGAGACATACGCGGGGCACGCCCCGCGTATGAAAATAGCTTAGGGGATCGCTTGCTGCCGCAGTGGCCGCGAGCCGGGGTGCCATTCTGCGCAAGGCGGAATGTTGGAATGCGAGCGCTCGCGCTCGATCACATGCAAATTTCAACTGCTTGCCGCTGCCCGTCCAAGGGCCGCCCGGATATGCACATGTACGCTTCGGCAAAGGTTTCCGCGCTCGCGGATGGATTCCGTCAGATACGTCCTGGCCTGCTTGCGGCCGGTGGACTATCTATCTTCATAAACCTGCTGGTGTTCGTTTCGCCGCTCTACACGATGCAGATCTACGACCGCGTCCTGACCAGCCGGAACGGAATGACCCTTCTGCTGCTCTCGCTGATCGCGCTCGCGGTATTTGTCAGCTACGCGGCACTCGAGCATTTTCGCAGCCGGGTCCTGGTGCAAGTCGGCCTCCAGTTCGACCAGCTTCTTTCCGGGGAAGTCTTCGAGACCGCGCTTGGCCATTCCCTGAGCACGAGCAGCTCGCATCACGTCCAACTGCTTCGCGACGTGGACACTCTGCGCGAGGTCTTGTCGGGTGGTGTGATCACGTCGTTGATGGACGTGCCGTGGACACCAATATTCCTGGCAATATGCTTCCTGCTTCATCCTTTGATTGGCTTAGTCGCTCTGACCGGTGCGGTTGCCATTCTTTTTCTGGCCTTCCTCAATGAGCGCGCCACCAAGGCGCCGCTCATTGCGGCCGCGTCGAAAAACCTTCATGCCCTAGACCGATTGACATCCTCGCTGCGCAACGCCGAGGCCATCCGAGCGCTCGGAATGGGACCTGCCGTGCGCACCGCCTGGAGCTCAACACATGGCGAGGCGCTTCTCGACGGCGCCCGGGCGGGTGAACGCGGAGGCACGCTCCTTGCTATCTCCAAATTCCTGCGGATGGCTCTTCAGGTGTCGATCATGGGAGTCGGCGCCTACCTCGCGATCCAGCAGGAGATATCGGGAGGCGTTCTGTTCGCGGCATCGCTCATTATGGGGCGGGCGCTCGCGCCGGTGGAAGCAGCCGTATCGCAATGGAAGGCCCTCGTCGTCGCGCGTACGTCGTATGCGCGGCTCGACGCCGCGCTTCGAACTCGGGCCTCAGAGCGGCCGCCAACCAGGTTGCCGCCACTGGCTGGTGAGGTTTCGGTCGAAGCCGTCACAGTGCTCGTACCCGGATCCCAAATGCCGGCGGTCGCAGATGTTTCTTTCCACTTGGCCCCCGGCGAGATCGTTGCAGTAGTCGGACAGTCTGGCTCAGGGAAATCGTCGCTGGCACGGGCTCTTGTCGGCTCCTGGCCCGCCGTTCGCGGTTGCGTGCGCATCGATGGGAACGACACAAGGCATTTCGATCCCAACTTCCTCGGGCAACGCCTCGGCTATCTTCCGCAGGACGTCGAGCTGTTCGCCGGCACGGTGCGCGACAATATCGCTCGCTTCCGCGAGGAGGCGACGGATGAAGCGGTCGTCGAGGCTGCGCAACTGGCGTCCGCGCATGCCATGATTCAGCGGCTTCCGAAGGGCTATGATACCGTCATCGGCGATAACGGGGCCGGTCTCTCCGGCGGTCAGCGGCAGCGCATCGGGTTGGCGCGCGCGCTGTTCGGCAGGCCCGTGCTGGTCGTGCTCGACGAGCCGAATGCCAATTTGGACGGCGATGGCGACCGCGCACTCGCAGATGCGATCCAGACGCTCCGGAAGCACCGCGTGACGGTCGTGATTATCAATCACCGCCCTAACCTGCTTGCCCTGGTCGATAAGATCGTCTTCATGCATGAAGGACGCCTCGGGCGGGTCGGAACACGCGACGAACTTCTTCCCGTGCTGCTGGGGCAAGCGGTCACGCCGATACATCGCGATGCGCGAGCGCCGGGTGAGCGCCATCTCCAAGCCGAAGTCCATCATCGCGCCGACGGCGCTCCCCTCAACGTGCCTCTTTCGAAGCCGGCGCGTCCAGCTCATGCGACGAGGCAATAATGGACATGATGTCGGTCAAAGAGAACACGCCCCAAAGTGAATTCACAGAGCTTCTGAAGCGCTTGAGCGCGAGCGGCAGGCCTCGCGCGCGCCGAATCCTGCCCGATGCCGTCGCCAACATGCAATTACTGGCAAGGCGGCTTCCCCGTCTGAAGATGGCCATTGGACCGTTGCATTCGCTTCGGGGCTCGAGGCAAGCCGCCGGGGGCCCGTCCGGCGATTGGCGCACTCCAGCGAGGCGGGGCTTCGCTATCGTGTTCTTCACATTTGTCGTGTTTGGCGGTTGGGCCGCCGTGGCTTCGATCGATGGCGCCGTGGTGGCGACGGGGTCGGTCGTGGTCGAGAGCGACAAGAAGGCCGTGCAGCACCTTGAAGGCGGCATCGTTCAAAGTCTGATGGTCACCGGCGACGCCCATGTCGCAGAAGGGCAAGTCCTGTTGCGGCTCGATTCAACCCAGGAACGCGCGAAGGAGGAGATCGCGCGCTCAGCCGTTTATTCGGCGATTGGCGAGGAGGCGCGCCTACAGGCTGAAGCCGAAGGAAGCGATAAGATCACGTTTCCCGCCGAACTGACTCAGAATGCTTCTGATCCATCGGCGCAGCGCGCGATGGGCGACCAGAAGCGGCGTTTTGACGAACGCCGCGCCGCGCGAAAACTCGAGGTATCGATTCTTGAAGAGCGCATTGCGCAGGCACAGCGGCAGATTCAGGGAAATGATGCGCAAAGCAGGGCGACACGGGCGCAGTTCGATAGCGTGAGCCAGGAATTTGCCAAGCTCAAGCCGCTTGCCGATCAGGGGATCGTTGCGTTCGCCCGTGTCGCCACCCTCGAGCGCAGCAAGTCCGAACTCGATGGCAAGATCGGCGCCTACGAGGCCGATATCGCGCGGTTCGGGCGCGTGATCGACGAGTCGCGGTTGCAGATCGAGCAGGTCGGACAGAAAGTCCTGGAGGAAGCGACCGGCAAGCTGACAGAGACGAGGGCGCAACTTGCCGATGCGCGCGAGAAGCTGCGGGCCGCCGACGATGTTCTGGCTCGGATGGAGGTGCGTGCACCGCGCTCCGGCCGCATTGTGAATTTGAAAGTGCATACGGTGGGAGCGGTGGTTAAGGCCGGCGAGGTTCTGATGGAGGTCGTTCCCGACAACGACGTACTCGTGGTTGCGGCAAGGGTGTCGTCTCTCGACATTAATCATGTGCAAGTCGGTCTGCCCACGGAAATCCGACTCCCCTCGTTCAAGGCGCGCTCCACCCCGATCGCGGTAGGCGAGGTCCTCTCGATCTCAGCCGATGCGGTTCGCGATGAAGCGACGCATCAACCTTACTATGAGGTCAAGGTCTCGGTGCAGGTGGCGCAATTTCCGGAGAAGATACGCGAAAAGCTAAAGCCGGGGATGATGGCCGACGTCCTGATCGCCACCGGCGAGCGCACGGTTCTGGCCTATCTGACGCAACCGATGACGGACGCGGTACGGCGCGGCATGCGGGAGAACTAGTGTTTGGTCAGACAGGGAGGTTGCTCAGGAGTTCGGCCAGTTGCAGGCTTTCGCGAGCTTGCGTCGAACCGAATCCACGCCGGCCAGCTGAAACGTACTTTCGTATGGCAGAGCCTTTCCGGCGTAAACCTTGATCAGGATCTGGCCGCCCTCCGGCATCGACCGCAACAGTCGAACGACGTCACCCTGAAAGGCAAGGCTTTTGCCGCCTTCTGCACTGCGCCAGCGCTCTTGGATGGATGGCCAGTCATTGATCTGGTACTCGACTTTCACAACGCTGTCCGGAGATGGCTTCCAGGACGGCGAGGTGGATATCATCAGCTCGGTCCGACTGGCGCGACAGCGGATGGAAAACGAGGAGGGCGCGTCCTTTGTCGCTGGGCGTCCCATGGTCTGCGCCTCGATCTGCGGCTTGTAGTCCACTGGTGAAGTCGTCTCGCTAATGACCCAGCTCTGCCCCAGCGGTGCCGCGGTGGTCGGTCCCGTTGCATCTCCAAGCAACTCATCGAGGCATTTCAAGCGTTCCATGCCCTCAAGCCGGGCACATTTCTTCAACCGGTCGGTGGCATCGTCCGCCTGTGCGCAACTCGGCAGGCCCAGGATTGCTGACGTAATCAGAGCCACCGCACCTATGCCCTTCATCGAGACAGTCCCACCGTCGCGCCCTGTGAGCGATCGAGCCATTCCTGTGCTGGGCCGAACCGGGCGAGGCCGGGCACGTTGGCGCGGAGGCTCACGTCCTTCCATTTCGGATCAAAGCCCGGCGACTGCAGCCGGTCGAGCCGGCCAAGCAACTGATCCACGAAGCGGCCCATGCGCACATAGCGGTCGGATTGTTTTGGCCAGTTGTAGCCCGCGAGAATGGTAGGAACCGCGATAGTCGAGATGCGTTCCCCCTGCGGCACGAGGCTAGGATAGTCAGCCGAGCTGATCACGGACGGCAGATAGTAGTCTTCGAATCGCGAATCGTACTCGACCGACAGAAACTTGTATCCGGGCTCCCAACGCCCCTTGAGAAACGCATCGACCGGCTTCGACGTGATGAACACAACCGCCGCGATTTCCCCGCTCTTCATTTGCTGCAATGCGACCTGATGGGGAATGAACATCTTCTCGACATTCAACCCTAGCCGGCTGAAGATCAGGGGACCGGAATAAGCGGCTGCTGTACCTTGCGTGTTGAAGTTGACCTTCTTACCCTTGAGGTCGTCGAGCGTCTTGATCTCGGGACGCACGAAGACGTGCAGTTCGGCTGGGAAAAGGTTGAGAATGTAGACGATGCGACGGTCGATCGACGGGACCTGGGCCTTGTACTCGTCGAGGGCGTCCGTATTGATGATCGCCGCATCCACCCCCCGCAGATAGAGCAGCGAATTGACGTTCTCCGTCGCGCCGGTCGTCACGATCGGGATGACGTGGAGCCTGTCTTCCTCGTTGACGACGCGGGCGATCTCCGCCGCAAGTCGAAGCGGAGCACCCTCGATGAGACCGCCCGCGAGCCCCACGGTCCAAGCATTAATGCGCTCTTTTGCGATCATGTCGGCGTTCTTTGCCGGCGCCGCGGCTGGCGCTGCGGGGGACCTGCCAGACTGGGCGTTCGCCGCTATTTGCAGCCCGACCAGCGCCGCTAAAATTGCGGACGCCAACTTGATCATGCGCATGTGTCGTTCTCCGTCGTCTGGCTGCTTCGGGATCTGTGCGACGCTACTTCAGCGCCTTGATGCGCTCCTCTGCATCGTCAATGCCGCCGGCCTTTGCTCTTTGATACAAGTCGCGCGCTTTTGTCCGATCGCCCGCTACTCCGCGCGCACGCCACGATTCCAGCACGGGCGGATCATAGGTCTCCGCAAGCATGAAGGCGGCCTGCGCGCTGCCCCGTGCAAGAGCCAGCTCCAGGAGCTGGCGAGCGCTGCTGATGTCGACCTGCCGGAGCAACGCAGTCGCCCGTGCAAGTAGCCTCTGCTCGTCTGCGGGGGCGCGGGGCGTCGCGCTCGCCGGAGCGGAGCGCTCCGATGCCGCGGCGACTTTCGGACCGGGATCCGCGGGCGGGGCGCGATTTGTCGTTTGCGCCTGCGATGTTGATGAACCAGGTTTCGAGGTAGCTTGTGGGTTGGAGGCGACCGTCCGGGCGGTGTCTTGCTCGCGCGAGCGCCCTCCTCCTTCGCCGTTAGGAGCGAGATCGGGCGCACGCTCCTGTGCGGTCCGCTCCGGCGGCCGATTTGCGGTGGAAATCGATGCGGCCAATTTTCCATTCGCATCGGCGAGTTGGGCCCTGGCCGATGCAAGCTCGCGCGCGAGACCGTCGGCGCGCTTGCGCTCGCCGACGAGGGCATCGTTCTGCTTCGCAGCCGTGGCGTTGAGTTCCGTGGCCCTGAGGATCTCGGCATAGGCAGCGGCGAGGGCCGCGGAACGTTCCTCGACCTCTTTCCGCGCGGAGGCCAGTTCGCGAAGGAGAGCTTCGCTCTTGTCCCTCTGTCTGACCGCTGCCTTCTTGTTTTCGGCCTGGGCGGCATCGGTGGCCCGCGCGGCCTCTCCGGCTGCGGAACGCGCGTCATCACGTTGGTTCGTCAGCGATACCGTTTCGCGTGCGAGCGCGTCTGCTCTGTCTCGCTGCTGGGCTAGCTCGCGTTCCAATGTCTCCCTCTGCTGGGCCTCGGCTTTGCGGGCTTTCATAGCGGCGGTTTGCGCGGCCTCGAATTCAGCCTGAACGGAGGTGAGCCGCTTCAGGGCGTAATCTGCTCGATCTCGCTGTTGCGCCAGTTCTTTCTCCAGGGCGAGACTTCGCTCCGACTTTGCAGCGGCCGCCTTTACGACGTCGGAGGTCTGGGCTTGAGCTGTGGCGGCCGCCGTCCGGAGGGTGACCAGTTCCGTTGCGGCGGCATCCGCCCTGTCGCGTTGTAGCTTCAGTTCCTGCTCCACGGCCTGCTTTTGCGTGGCTTCTGCAGCGGCGGCTTTGGAGGAGTCGGTGGCGGCGGTCCGTGCGGTCTTGAGCTCGGCCCTGAGGGAAGTCAGCTTGGTGACGGCCCCCTCGGATTTGTCGCGTTGCTGCTTCAGCTCGACTTCGAGTGCTTGGTTCTCTGCAACTTCTGCGGCGAGGGTCATTGTGGCTTCAGTCGCGGCGCTCCGCGCGAAGTCGAGGTCCGATCGGAGCGATGCAAGCTCGGCCGCGGAGGTCTCTGTGCCGCTTCCAGGTGCCACTATCGGTTCTTGCTTGGGTTCTGCTGCGGATATCTGCATCGCCTTTGAGGCTGCGATCCGGGCTGCGGCGAGCTCCGCCCCGAGGAATGAGAGGTCTCTCGCCAGATCGTTCACCTTGTCCCGTTCCAGCTCAAGGGCGTGGGTCTGCCTGATCCCCAGCTCAATGGCCCCGATCGCGTGCGCCCGCTCGAGCTGGACAGCATTGAGCTCTGCTCGGACACTTGCCAGTTCACGTGCGAGCCTGTCGGCTCGATCACGCTCCTGTTCAAGTGCCTCGTGCTGCCTGATCTGTTCGGCTTCAACCACTGGCATGCCGAACTCGATAGCGTCCCGCGGGCCGCCATGCGCGAATCCGACAAGGAGTCCCAGGAGGAACGTTGCCGCGGCGGCTGTCCGCACGAGATCTCCGCCAAGCGATCGATCCTGTCGGAGAGGACGGGGAACGCCGCTCAGCGAAGCGATCATTTCCTGCGCGATTGCCTGTGACTCCATCGTGACAGCTCAGACCTGGCCCTGGGCACCTTGTCGTTCGGCCTCATCAATGACACCGCCTTGGTCGGTGCTCTGTCGATGTGGCAGTATAGGTAGCCACAAGGAGGTAGAGGCGCGCCGTTCCGGGAATAAAGTAGATCGTCTATGCTGCTGCTGCGCCTTCCTTGACCAACGCAGCCGCTCGCAACAGATTGGAGCGCCAGCCCAGGCTGCGCAGTGTCCACACAATTCAGAGGAAAGCAGAATGAACAAGACAATCGTCGTTTTCGCGAGTCTGACTTTTACTGGAGCGTTTCTGGTGAGCGCAGTCCAGACAACTCATGCCGCTCAAGCTGCAAGCCCTAAGCTCAACGCCAACGCCAAGGTGATCGTCAGTCCCAAGCGTGTGCAGTCGCATCGGCTCGTCGTCCAAGTGGACGTCAATGATCCGGCGCTCATGAACCTCGCGTTGAACAACGTCAGCAACACGGTTCAGCACTATTCAGAAATCGGTCAGAAGGTCGAGGTCGAGCTGGTGGCGTTCGGACCAGGGTTGCACATGCTGCGAGACGACACCTCGCCGGTGAAGGCACGCATCAAATCCATGAGCGAGACCATGCCCGAAGTTGCATTCTCCGCATGCGGAAACACCAAGGAAAATATGGCGAGGGCCGAAGCCAAGGAGATTCCTCTGATCTCGCAGGCGAAGGTCACCACATCCGGCGTGGTCCGGCTGATGGAACTGCAGGAGCAGGGTTGGAGCTACCTGCGCCCCTGAAACGCTGCCGGCCGGGCATTGGCGTGATGCGTCGGCGGGGTACGAACTCTCAAACGGACGACGCTTTGACTCGAGCGTTCGGGGCCGCCGCGGCGCTTTCCCTACGGCTCGGCACGAACAGCCCTAGCAGCCCCGGCAGCAGCCGCAGATGCCGGAAAATGAAGAAGGCCATGGCGATGTGCCAGATGATCAGCGCGGCTGCGCTGGCGATCGCAGCGCCGGTCAACCCGAACCAGTAGATGAATGCGACGCTGGCGAGAACGTTGATGATAGCGCTCAGGGTCAGCAGAACGGCAGCCCCCCGTTCGTGCTCGGTCATCGTCATGATGAGCAGCAAAGATCCGAAGGCGGCTGCGATCACCTGCCCAAAGAGCAGGATGCGCAGAGCGGTGGCGCCGGTCACAAAATCCCCGCCGAACCAGGACAGAAGTGGCTCGGCCAGGATCGCCAACCCGAGCGCGATGCCCACGGACGTACAGAGGGTCCATAAAGCGGCCTTGGTCACGAGCGCCTGCAAGCTCGCCCGATCGTTCCTTGTGAACAGGCTCGAGATGGTCGGTGCGAACAGGGTGTTGATCGCAGTGCGAGGCAATGCCACAAGGAACGCGATGTTGAAGACCAGGCTATATATTCCGGCTTCCCTGGTTTCTCCGAACCATCCGAGCAGCACCACGCCGGCGCGATTGAGAAGGGCTTCCGCCCCTGCGATGATCATGAACGGGATGGCAGTCTGCCGCCAACTTGCGGGCGCATATTGAGGCTCTGCCGCCCTGATCGCGTCTGGACACAATCTCCGAACGGCTTGGCTGGCGAGCACGAGTCCAACGCCGGAGCCGGCGACGGTCGCCATCATGATCCCCTGTGCCTCGATGCGCGATCCGAGGAAAAGACCGGCGATGACGACGATGATCACGAGTAATCCGTCCCGCACCACGCGGTCGGGTATCAGTGCCGGAACCACGCCGCCAAAAGCGCGGACAATCGAGCAGCGTATCCATAACAGCGCCAAAACGGGAATGAGAACGAAGCCGACCAGAAAGGTGTTCGTCAACTCCATCGAGAATGGTCTAGGCCAGATCCCGATAATGCCTGCCCCGATGGACGCGACCAGAAGGCTTATGCCAAGTGACCGTCGCTCCGCGTATTGGATGACGCCCCGTGCAAGGCCGCTGGCTCCCATGGTCTGATACGCGGACACGAAGCGCAGCAGTGCAATGTCGAAGCCGAGCGCGCAGAAATATGCGAGGATGGTTATCCAGGCAATGACATAGGCGTAGAGGCCGTAAGTGTGGGCGCCAACAATTCTGGCGATCAGGAGCTGCGCGCAGGCAGTTACGCCGGCGCTGGCAATGTAGATCGAGAATGCTGCAGCTCCTCCGATCACCACTCGTCTGATCCGTGCATTGCCAACGGTCCGGTCATGCATTTCCATTTTCTGTCCTTGCAGTACTGGCTCTATCGAAGGCCCCAAGATCTAGGTCGAAAAACGATTCAGGGAAAATGATTGAACAGGGAATGGCCTGAGAGTTCCGCTTCAACATGTGCTGGTTTGAACATGTGCTGGTTTGGTCCTGGCGCGCTTCTGTTGGTCGACGATGCTCACGATCTGCCGTTCCATCTGTTCGACCGCAGTGGCGAGAGACGCTTGGTTGACCGACGAGATGCTCACGATGTTCCGGCCTTTTTTGCGCAGCAATTCGTGCAGAAGGTCGACAATGCTGCGCGAACTGAGGCTGGTTTCCACGTCCAGCTCAAGCAGCTGTTCGATCTTACCCCCGAGATGATGCCGGTCGCGGAGCCGCTCCTCAAGGAGCTTGGTCGGCGCGTCGAGGCGTATCAGGACATCGGGCTCGGGCACAAGATCCAGTGCATACGAGATCAATGCTTCGTCGGCAATGCCACAAAGCAGTGTGAGAGAGCAAATCGCCTGGACGAATGCTTGGTCAAACAAGACGATGTGCGCAATCGCGGATCTGCGAAACCAGGCGTGCGACAACCTGGACATATATTGCAGCAGCCTGAGCGAAGAAAGCGGGTTGGACGGTGGAAGTATCTTGATCAGATTCAACGCTGTCCTGAGATCGCGTGAAATCCCCCGCGGTCGGAATATCATGGACGCCAATTCCGCCAGCGGACGCGTCAAGCGCCGCGTCGTGAAGGATATCCTCCGAAGGGGTGTTGACAGCGTGACGGTTGGCGAGCGCTCGGCCGGCCGATGGCTGAGTACGAGGTCCACGGTGTAGTCATGCTCGCGCAGACGTGCCGCAAGGGTACGTGCTAGAGTGGTCTTGCCGGCACCTGGAGGACCGAAAAACTCGATGATCATATCCGAACTCAGACAAATGAAATGATTCAATGAGACGTTCTGTCGCCTGCCCTAGAGTATCCGCCACACCTCCTTTTTCACCGCGCGAATGACATCGGCTAGAGGCTGTTGGGCGTCGATCGAGACAACGCGTGCGCCGGAAAACGCGAGGCGCGGGATAGCCGCGATACGTTGCGTGATCACGGCAGGATCCATGTCGGGTTCGCGCCTGGCGCAAACCTCCGGCGGAACGACCAGCTTGATCACGATATCCGGTGGGAGGCGCTCGGCAAGTGAATAGGCTTTGGCTTCAAAGCGACGTAGCCAGAGTGGAATCCCGACCAGGCGCGGCATCAGCGGACCTTCGTTGAAGCCGGCGATCTCGTTCTGCGGGTATCGATCGGTGACCACCACAAGGCCTCGGCGGGCCCCACGATGCGCGGCCGACAACTTGGAGCGTTTTTCGATGGCCGTGGCCGTCGCCCAGATCGCCATCAGAGCACTGTAGACCCGGCTCGGAGGGCGATCCGAGATCTTGCCATGCGACGAGCCCTTGGGCTTGGTCTTGAACAATGGCGCGATCAGAGGCACCATCAGCTTGAGCGGCCATAAGACGAGGGAGGGGCGCCCCGCGCCGGTACCGAAATAGACCGGAATGACATCCACCTCCTCGCCGAGCCACTGCCGGATTGTCGCGACGATGGTTGACTTCCCACTGCCGTCGACGCCGATGACGGCCACAACGTGCCCACCACCTGGAGCCCGTCGACTCCACGGCCGGGGTGCCCAGATAAAGCGTTTGTTCAGGTAACCGGCGACGAGGTGCGCGGCACGCGTCAGCCCCCGCAGTCCTGCCTCAAGATCGTTGTAGGTACGATAGGGCGCGAAGTGCCTTCCGATGCGCCGCCGCAAACGTCGCTGATGCTCCAGCGCAGGTTGGCAATAAAGCGCATCCGCAACCATGTCGGCCAGATCGTCGCCCAGCAGTTCAGCCGCTCGCCTTCTGAGCGCCGCGCGAGGAATTCGTCCAGCGAGTTCCGCACGATCAAGTGCAAATTTGCGTGTCATTGCCTGCCAGTTGCGGAGCACGACAGGATCCGATCGCCGCAGCTCAAGGGAGCCGCGTACAATCAGCAGCAATGCCTCGTCGACGGGGTCCAGAATACGGATCGGCAGCTCCGGGTGAGCAATCGCTCGTTTAGCCAGGACCTCTTCCCAGGACAGGTGGTAGTTCTTGAGCAGGCTGGCGCCGGCGACCAGCCGGACGTGCAGATGAAGATGCACGATCCGGCCACTCGGTTCGTCATGGCCGAGATAGCTCAGGACCGATGGATGGTCACGATAGGGGACGGCCGGAAAGAGCTTGAGACCGCGCTCGAGGAGGATCGCCTGAGCGCGGTGCTGATCCCGATCTGCCACAAGGAGATCGAGATCTCCGTCGCCGGTGAGGCCGCGGTAAACTCGATTGCTGCTCTTCCAGTAAAAGTAGGTGATGTCGTGTCGATCAAAGTCGTTCAAGACCATGAGAATAAGCGGCAACATCGCGCTCTCGGCGGTCGAGCCGCTGGTCAGGTCTGTCCTGTGCAGGGCACCCTGTCTCATCTTTCGTGCCCTTTCCGCCCGAAGGATCTTGCAATGTCCAGCGCTTGAAGTCCGATCTCCTGCATCCGCTGAAACGGAGAAGAGGTGATCGCGTGGAAGCGTTGACGTATGCCGGCGCGAGCCGCGTCTGCACCCCCGGCGGAAAATTCGCTCGCATCGCCAAAGCCGTATTGCGCATGCTTCTTGAGATCGACCTGTGTCGCAATGGCCGCCCCAAAATCGCCGCGCTCGTTGTCGAAGCGCCCGCAGCTGCGAAGGAGGCCCACGGCGTTCTGAGTGACCTCCCGCCTCGTGCTCCCCCATTTGACCACGAACAGAAGCTTATCGGCGATCGACGGGAGCAATCGCGCCTCAATGGCTGCAAGGACGGGCGGACCATCAATGATCACGCAATCGTAGCGTTCGCGCAGTTGGCGAACGAGTTCGGCCATCTGTTCGATGGCACTTATTGGGTCGAGCCGATAGCCGGGTATCCGGAGATAGTCGAAGCCGGCCTGCGGAATGTGCCGGATCGAGTCCGCCAGCGATCGGTTCTGTAGACCGACGATTCGTCGCTCGCCGGCGCTGTCGAACTCGCCAACGCGCATGCCCCTGTGAAGGTCGATGCCGATCAGGAGCGCACGCTGTCCGAGGAGGCCGACATAAGCCGCGAGTCCGCGGGCGAGCGTGGTTCTCCCTTCGCCGGCGATGCTGGAACTGATCAAGACGGTTTTCGCATGGCCTGCCTCGGCGAGACGTAACGTTGCAGCCGCGGACCGGAGCGCTTGCGCGTAGGGCGAGAATGGCTCGATCCGAACATAGTCTCCTGCGTCAGTCAGGCGGCCCGCGGGCATTTGCGGGACCAGACCGATGCAGGAGAGTCCGAACGCGTCGGTGATTTCCTTCTCGCTGCGAAGCGATTTGTCGAGGCGTTCCTGGACGAGGGCGACGAAGCTCCCACAGATGAGCGAGACGATCAGGGCAGGGAGCATGAACAGGATCGGATTCGGAGAACTCGGTCGCGATGGTGGAGAGGCAAGTGAAAGAATGCTGACGTCCGGATTGACGAGCTCTTCCTGTTCGCGGATCTCCTTCTGGCGCTGGAGAAGACTTGCATAAAGCTGTGCGTTGGCGGCGGTTCGGCGTTCGAGTTCGCGTGGGTCGGCGTTAGCTCCCTGTTCTTCGCCGCCGGCATTGCGGCCCACATCGGCGCGCCGCTGGGTTGCTTGGTGCAGTGCTGCGCTGGTCCGCTCGATGTCGGCCTTGACCGTCGCCATTCGTTCATCAAGCCGGGCCAGTTCGCCCTTGGTGTAAGCTCGTTGCTGCTCTGCATTGCTCTGAACGTAGAGCTCGACGATCCGGTTGACGATGTCGGCGGCCCTCTCGGGGCTCGTCCACTGGAAGGTGACGTTGATGATGCGTGAACGGCGTTCCTGGAGAACCTGCAGACGACGCTGGAGATCGTCGAATTGCAGGCCTGCGTCGGCTCGCCTATGATGGAATAGCGGTCCGATCCAGACCCCCAGCCGTCGCTTGAGCTCCTTCAGGCCCAGCGGGCCGGCCTCACTCGTCTCGGCCTGAGCAGGTTTCGGTGTGATGGCCGGATCCACGACGAGGTCGGGCGCCAGCCCGCGAAACTTTGGGTCGTTTCGAAAGCTGTCGAGAACGTGGCGCAAGTGATAGGGAGATGTCAGCATGGTCACCTGGGTGTCCACGGCCTGCTGGAGCGCCTCGGGACTTAGGGGAGTGCCGCCCTGAACCTGGACGACCTGCGCGGTCGCCGTATATTTGGGCGTGATGAGTACACCGGCGATGCCGGCCAGCATCGTTCCCACGCCTGCGATGGTGAGGATGAGATTGCTCCTCCGACGAAGGGTCCCGATCACCTGCTGGAAGCCGGGTTCGGGTGCGATCGTGGTCTGATCGTCTTGCTGCAGAGCTTCGAAGTCAGGCCCTATTGGTATGCTGTCGGCTATGAGACCGGTCTTATCCATCAATTGCATCAGTACCTCCCTGCCATCGGCCCATTCTCGCAATCAGCTTAGCCTCGAGCTCGGTTGGCTCGTGCCATATGCCGGTCGCGGGCGTGGAAGAAATCGATCCCATGCGTTCGCCAGGCGAGCATGGCCACGAAGTGCGTTGCCTCCGGCGATCGATCGTAGTTGGCCCGCCGGCATCGGCTCTGCGGTCAGGCAGACTGCGATTACAAACCAGAAGATCGGATGCCGAAGCAGGAAGGTGGCGATGGCGTAAATGCAGAGACCGCACAGTAACGTCGGCAAGCCTGCTTGGCCGGTCGCGTAGGCGGACCGGAAAGCCGTTGCCACGAGCCAGACGAAGCTCAAGACGATCAGGAGCCCGCCCTGGGTAAATAGGTCGAGAATCGTGTTGTGCGCCTCAAAATTCGGCACGAACGAGGGCTTGGGGTGTTCGACAAAGTCGGGATGGACAGTGTCCAGCTTCCTCGCCGAGACGATTGATGTCGGAATTTCGAGATGCGGGCCGGGGCCCAGGCCGAGCATGCCTGACCCGACCCCGCGCCTGAGCGCCTGGCTCCAAAGCTCAAATCGCAATTCCGTCTTCTCTTTGGTTTGCTCGGGGTTGTCCCGTGCCATCGACTTGGCGAGGTCGCTGGCTTCGACCGCAATCGAATAGGCCAGCGGCGCCATCGAGATCACGAGCCCGGGCGAGGTCAGCACAATCACCCAGGCGACCGCTGAACGGAAGCTGATCTGCCGCGCTCGCGAGAACAGCCAGGTTCGGCACTTGAACGCCAGGAAGATCGGGCCGGCCAGCACAAAAATGAGCGTAAACGAATCGCTCCCGGTGATCCGGCCTGTGTAGACGGGGATGATGGCGCAGGCGAGAGCGCCCATCCTCGGGCCGACCCTGGTGGACGTTTCGGCAAGATGGAGCGATAGAAATCCCAGCACCATGCAGAGGACTGCAAGTTGATGCGGATTCGACGACCAGCCTCGGAATTGATCCCACCACATCGGATCGACCGAAGGTAGATCGTAGAGACCCCAGGCGTCGGCCAGTTGTGCGACAATAACCGGCGTGCCGAGTCCGCACAGAAGCCAGGTGATGCGCCGCAACCTGGCTCGGGGGTGCGGCCCGAACACGCTCAGGCAACTGATGGCGGCTAATAGGGGATAGGCCATGACATCGTGTATGAACCATTCGGAATCGTGCTGGTCGCCGATGAGCTTTGCCGTCAGGGTTCCGAGGCTCTGCGCAAGGACAAACAGCGACCAGAACACCAGTAGCCGCGACAGCGCAGGCGTCAGGAGCAAGCGAAGGCGAGCTGCTTCGCGACCGAGTACGAGGATCACCCACATAAATAGACAGAGTTCGCCCGGTCCGACTGGCAAGCCTGCAAGCCGCAATTGGGAGGCGGGCGTCAGCAGCAGCCCGACTGCGAACAGGAAGTCGAGGATCACAGACGTACCTCGCGCTGCGTCGATTGATTCCGTAACCACCGTTCGACCGAAGACGGCAGCCTTTGAGTGATGATCCGAAACAGGGCGATGGTTCGCGGGACAGCAGAAAGGAGTCCAGACCTCCTGTCCACCCTTCTTATCTCGAGGCGCACATGAATGTCGTCCGGCTGGAATGTCTTTCGGTTGCGATACGTTCTGGCGGCTTCCATCGGACTTCAATTCATTCGGTTCAAAGCTATTGGGTTTCGATTGCGGCTCAAGAACGCTGCCTGTAATTCCGGTGAACCGGCGAGGGCCCAGTCTCCATTCTGCGGTCCCCAGCTGTAGGCGAAGTCAAAAACGGGGCTCGGCAGGAGTGCGTCCCAGCGAGCCAACATCAGCTGCATCTGACTTGCGGTCGGCAACACGTATCGGCCTCCGCCGTCATTTATCCAGCGGCCGCCGCCAAATGTTTGGTAGACCGGGACCATCTTGTCGCGCGGCACTCCGGCGGCCTCGGCCGCCGCGACATAGCGGTCGATCTGGCGGTAATCGCAGCCGTTCAACTCCGTCCGGCAAGGGTACGGATCGATGCCGAACAGGTCGACATGCGAGTTAGCGGGGTTGTAGGTGTTCTTGAAGGACGGCGTTCGTGACGACGTCATCGTCATGAGCAGGATGAAAGCCTTTGCGCCGGGCAGGTTGGTGTGGATCCAGTCCGATTCCGCCTTCAGATTGTCAGCCGCACAAAGCGGAAAGTGCTGTCCGGTCGGATCCGGATCGTCCATCAAATAGAATCCGAACAGCTTGGCGTGGCCGATGTATGGGCGGACGGTATCCACGAATTTAGTGTCCGCGCCGCTGCATTGACCGACCCACACCAGGCCTCTCACACCCTCCGGCAGAGAGTCCATTTGCGCCAGGCTACTGACGTCCGCCACATTGAAGCCGGCTGCACCGGGAAGATAGTTGCCGGCCGGGTCGAAATTTCCGTTGGAGGCGAAATGCAACGTGGTTGTGGGCTGCGCGTGCGTGGGCGTGTCGAACACGAAGCCCTGCAGGAGCAATGCACTACCCCCCAGCAGCACTGCTACCGCGATCCACGTAACGTACGTGACGCCTCTCCCTACAGGACGCTGCATGTATCCTCCCTCGCCGCCGCGAGGTTGCCGTCCTTGAACCGGACTGGGGACGCACGATCGATCAACTGCCTGTAGAGATTGGCATGCTGAGCGACAACGGTCGCGAGCGAGAACTCCTTCCTGACATACTCGGCGGCGCGATCTGCCATGGTCAGGCCCTTCTCTCGATTGGCGAGCAAATGCAGAATCTTTGCGGCCAATGCAGGCGGCGCTCCCGGGGACACCAGCAAACCGTTCCATCCGTCGCGGATGACTTCCGCGCAACCCGGCATGGTCGTGGTTACGATTGGCAGGCCGGCGAGTGCGGCCTCGAGGAGAACCCGAGGCACGCCTTCACGGTACTCAGTCGGAAACGCGAATACATTTGCGAGCCTGAGCAGGGCCGGGACGTCCGATCTCGGCCCGATCGCCTTCACATAGGGTGAATGCCGATCAATCTCGGCCTGCAGGATGGCGAGGGGGCCTTCGGATTCGCGCGGCCCGACAAGCAGGAACCGTACATCGGGACGCACCTCGTGCACCCGGGCAGCGGCGTCGAGTAGGGCCGGAATGCCCTTCTGCCTGGTCATCCGCGTCACGGTAATCACGACTTCTGCGTCGCCAAGCCCGAGCTCTTGGCGAAGCTGAGCCGGCGAGGGGCCTGAGCTCAGTGCTCGATCGAACCCCTCGACATCGACGCCCGCACCTCGGATCAGAACGGGCATCTTTCCTGCGATCCCGTGACGCTCGAAGAACGCGCGGTCGTCACCGATCTCGAATACCGTAGCGGCAGCGGTGCGAGCTGCAAGCTTGTGGAGCGCGCGATAGACCGGACGTAGCGTCAGGGCGAGAGGAGAGCGAGATGAATAGAGAAAAGCTCGTCCATTAATCGTTCGAATGGCCAACACACCGGGAGCGCTTCGCGCAGCCAAAGGCAGAAATATCGAGGGCTTGGTGTCGAAGCTTTGCGCAAGATCAGGCTGCTCCTCGACCAGGATTTTCGTAAGGCTTTTGATGGCCGCCCAGTCGGCCCGCGGGTTTACGAACCGGTTGAACTGGAAGTCTCGATAGCGGATGCCTGCTTGCGCAAACGGAGCTGGGTCGCCGCTCGCCACTGCTGTTATGCGAAAGCCGCGGTCGCGCAGCGCGCACATCGCCGGAATGCGGAGATGATGATCTTCGCCCCCGATATAAAGAAGATGGGGCTGCAGCGGATCGCGTGGATCGCTCGATGCCTCTCTTGGATGCTTGTCAGGGAGACGAGAACCGTTTCTTTGATCGCCGCTCAGCCCCGGTTTCAACATTTCGCAAAGCTCCCTTATTCCCTATCGCGCATGCCTTGATCGCGCACGTCTTGGCAAATGCCGGCAGCCCGTCCGCGGAGACAGGATCTCGTCAACTTGTCCGTTGGATCGCAGCCCACTTGAGCGGTGCCGCTGCCCAACCATCCATCGGAAACCGCAAAGCGGTATCCGCTGGAAAGCGCCGACACGCTCAGGGATGCGTGAATTTCACATTCAACCGAGAGAGTTGTCGGGAATCCACTATTAACACGGCACATTCGCGATCGTATCTGAATAAAGGAGTAACCACACGATCCACTCGCGCAATCGGCGGCGGCGCGTTGCGATGCTGCGCTAGGATTGCGCGTTCGCGGCGAGAATCGATTTGAAACGACGATGCTCGATCGATGTCCGGCCGGCGGGTGAGGCCATATGAGACGGCCCATCATTTCCAGTACCCCCTTTGGATTACCTCTCCGTTCGTCTCTGTGTCCGCGCCATTGCTCCTGCAGGGTTTCCCACTGCGACACCTAGCGGCGGCGTCGATGACGCCATCTCGGTGCGGGCTTCTGACCTTCTGAGCTACCTATTAGGGCCTAATAAAACTGCGCATGTACTGCGTTTTTGCCGCTCGGGTATCCCGAGAGCCCGGTTAGAGTTGCGACCGCAGGAGGCGACTTCACGGCAAGACGTGCCTCACGAGCAACCAGCGCTCGCAGGATCGAGGGCGAGACGAGGACGACAAAAGGGCCGCTCGGGTTGCTGTCCGGATCTGATGTTATTGATCGCGAGATGTTGGCGGGCCACATGCGGAATATCCAAGAAATGGCTTCTCCGGAGAAGTCGGCGCCCTTTGCCCTCGTCCTGTTGCTTAGGTTGCACGGTATTGCAGCCGACGAGGAGCAACTCTGTCATCGACTAGGTACCCGTCACATCGGGGTGACGGAGATGGTGCGCTGTGCGAAGGCATTCGGCCTCAAGGCGCGCACGATTAAGACCGGCTGGGCGCGGCTTGCGCGCATACCGTTGCCGGGGATCGCCGTGCTTAATCAAGGCGGCTTCCTCTTGGTCGGCAAGGCGGACGGGGACGAGGTGTTGGTTCAGTGTCCCTCGGACCCCCGTCCGCGCAAACTCACTCGTGCCGAATTCGAGACGCTCTGGGATGGCCGCATGGTCTTGATGGCGCGCAGGGCGTCGCTTTCCGATCTGTCTCGCCGATTCGACTTCACCTGGTTCCTTGGTGCAATTCGGAAGTATCGCCACCTCCTCGGAGAAGTTCTGCTCGCCTCCTTCTTCCTCCAGGTATTCGCCCTCGTCAGCCCGCTGTTCTTTCAGGTGGTCATCGACAAGGTGCTCGTCCATCGCGGCATCAGTACGCTGGAAGTCTTGGTGATCGGTTTGGCCGTGATCGCCGTGTTCGAAGCAGTGCTGGGCGCGTTACGCACTTACCTCTTTTCTCATACCACCAACCGCATCGACGTCGAGCTAGGCGCCCGCCTCTACCGCCATCTGGCGTCATTGCCGCTCATGTATTTTCAAACCCGAAGGGTCGGCGACTCGGTCGCCCGCGTTCAGGAGCTGGAAAATGTCCGCAACTTTCTGACGAGTTCCGCGCTGACTTTCATTATCGATTTCATGTTCACCGCAGTTTTCATTGCGGTGATGTTCGTTTACTCGCCGATGCTCACGCTGATCGTTCTGGGAGGGTTTCCGTTCTACATCGGCATTTCGGCCATCGCGACACCGCTGTTCCGTCAGCGGTTGGATGAAAAATTCCGTCGAGGCGCAGAAAATCAGGCCTTCCTGGTCGAGAGCATAACGGGCGTGCAGACGTTGAAGGCCCTGGCCGTTGAGCCCCAGATGAACAGGCGCTGGGAGGAACAGCTCGCTGCCTATGTTTCCGCGAGCTTTCGCGTTGTGAGCCTTGGAAATGTCGCAAGTCAGGCAGTGCAATTGGTGAGCCATCTGGTTACGGTTGCCATCCTGTTCTTCGGCGCGAAGTTGGTGATCGAAGGTGGCCTGACCGTCGGTGAATTGGTGGCCTTCAATATGTTGGCAAACCGCGTGAACATGCCTGTCTTGCGCATCGCGCAGATTTGGCAGGACTTCCACCAGGTTCGTCTCTCGATCGATCGATTGGGCGATATTCTCAATACGCGGCCGGAGCCGACTGTCGGCGTAGGGCGCGCCGTGCTCCCGCCGATCACCGGCGCCGTCACATTCGATCACGTTACCTTCCGCTATCGCACCGACGGGCCCGAGACGCTGCACGACATTCGATTCCATGTTCCGGCAGGCCAAGTCGTCGGGATTGTTGGTCCGTCCGGCTCGGGCAAGAGCACGCTGACCAAGCTCCTTGAACGGCTGTACGTGCCGGAAAGTGGCCGTGTCCTCGTCGATGGTGTCGATCTTGCCTTGACCGATTCCGCCTGGCTGCGACGGCAGGTCGGCGTCGTTCTGCAGGAGGACGTGCTTTTCAACCGAACCGTGGCCGAGAACATCGCGCTTGCCGATTCCGCCATGCCGATGCAGCGGATCATTGATGCGGCCATCCTTGCCGGCGCACATGAATTCATACTCGAACTGCCTGAGGGCTACGATACCATTGTCGGTGAGCGCGGCTGCAGCCTTTCGGGTGGCCAGCGGCAGCGCATTGCGATTGCTCGCGCTCTGGTCAATGATCCCCGTATTTTGATTTTCGATGAGGCCACCAGCGCGCTCGACTATGAGAGCGAACGGATCATCCAGGACAACATGCGACGCATTTGCGAAAGGCGCACCGTCTTTATCATTGCCCACCGCCTCTCCACGGTGCGACGAGCAAATCGGATTATCACCATTGATCACGGGCGGATCGTTGAGGACGGCACCCATGATGAGTTGATCCGCTCGAACGGACGCTACGCAAACTTGCACTTGCTCCAGGCAGGGATCAATGACCACCGCTAGAAGCATCGTTCCGTTCCCGGATCGCCGCCGGCGCCGCGAAGAGGAGACGGCCTTTCTCCCGGCCGCGCTGGAGGTCCTCGAGAGGCCGCCGTCGCCGGTCGGCCGCGCTATCGGAATGATCATTATCTTGCTGTTTTGTGTCGCAATGGTCTGGGCTACGCTCTCCAGGGTCGATGTTGTCGCGACCGCGCCGGGCAAGATCGTGGTGAATGGCCGAACCAAGGTGATCCAGCCCGCGGAAACGGGAGTGGTGCGCGCGATTCACGTCAGGGATGGCGCGGTGGTCAAGGCGGGAGACGTGTTGATCGAACTGGATCCAACTATCACTGCCGCCGAACTTGATCACGTGAGGAGCGACTTGGTTGCTACGCAGCTTGACATTGCCAGGTTGCGTGCGGCGTTGGGACCCGGCGATCCGATGGCGACGTTCGCCCCTCCGACAGGAGCGAGCCAGCAGGCGATCGACCTTCATCGTCAGTTCCTGGCCAGCCAGATGGCAGAGCACAGCACGAGGTTGTCGGAACTCGATAGGCAGTTGGGACAGAAAAAGGCGGAGAGTGAGACAATCGCGGCGACGATATCCAAGCTCGATGCAACGATCCCCCTGCTTGAGGAGCGTGTGAACGTTCGCAAATATCTCTACGATAAGGCTATCGGGTCTAAGATCACCTATCTCACCGAGGCTCAGGAACTGGTCGGTCAACAGCAGGACGTTCTGGTCCAGCAGAGCCGGCTCCGCGAAGCGGAAGCCGCGACGGCGAGTCTCGCGCAGACCAGATCCAAAGCGGAAGCGGAGTTCCGACGAGCGCTCTATGACGATCTGTCCAAGGCCGAACAGCGGGCTGCCGGTCTCGCTCAGGACATGATCAAGGCGGAGCAAAAGGCGAAGCTGCAAATTCTCACCGCGCCGGTCGATGGGGTCGTGCAGCAGCTCGCGGTGCACACGATCGGTGGCGTGGTAACACCGGCACAAACACTGGCGTCCGTAGTTTCGTTGAATCCGGATTTCGAGATTGAGGCGCTGGTATCTAACCGAGATATTGGCTTTGTCGTTCCGGGGCAGACCGTCGCAATCAAGATCGACACCTTCAATTTTACCCGCTACGGCCTGCTGAATGGTAGGGTGCTCAGCGTTTCAAGGGATGCGATCATACGTGATCGACGTGAGGACGGGGCGAGGGATCAGTCCGGCGGAACGGAAATCGCGTCCAGCGAGCCGAAGGGGCAGGAGCTGATTTACGCGGCCCGCGTCAGCCTCGATCGTACCTCGATGGACATAGAGGGTCGGACCGTCCAACTGTCGCCGGGAATGGCGGTGACTGTCGAGATCAGGACGGGTTCGCGACGCATCGTCAGCTATCTGCTCTCACCGTTGACGCGCTACAATCAGGAAATATTACGAGAAAGATAACGGCCAGGGGCTCTGAGCAGGGAGAGCGTGCCTTTTTGGCCCGCCGGCGGCGGCGCCCCCGGGCCGTTGCAGGCGAAACTCGCCGGCGCGTGGCCTCACGATCGTCGTTGGATGCGCCCTCGGCAGTAGATTGGGGCGGAAACGGACGTCAGGTCTTTAAGGTATAAGGGCGATACGCCCCAGGAGGGAAACAAGCTCCACTTGGCGTCGCGTATGGGTCTTGACGAACAGCGAGGCGAGATGGGAGCGGATTGTCGTTCGGCTCAGCCGCTGAGAGCGGGCAATGTCGAGCAAATTGCCGCCGCGTGCCAATTCGATGGCGACATGAATCTCGGCGGTCGTGAGGCCAAACAAGCGTTGCAGCGTTCGGGGTGACGGCTCCGGACGAGCATCGAGGTCGAGCAGGACGATGGCGCAGGTGTCGTCCGACCAGACATTGGCGATCTCATTGACGAGGCTCGTTATGCCTTCGCGGGGCGACGTCGCCAGCCATGCCATCGAACCCGCGGAAACTTCGACGCCCGCGCGCTTTACGATGTCCCTCACAGCGACAGAGAGCGATTTTGTATCCAGGGCGGATCCACAATGGCGCTCCAGTATCGCCCGGCCCGTCGGGCTCACCTCGACCACACGGTCGTGTTTGAGCAAGATGTGCACGCAGCCAATACGGCCGAGGGCTGCGTGCATTTCATCGCGCACGTCGAACCGACGGTCCTCGGAGAGGATTGGGGGAGCACGGTTGGAAATGTTGAAAATGGATTCCTTGGATTGGTAAAGTGATGCAACCGAGCTGCTCTGGGTCAGGTTCAGCATTCGATGCGCGCCTTTCGTTTACCGGCTCGTTCAAATGAACGACATCTGACCACCATTCTCCAATTGGCAGGCGCGTTGTAAACATTGAATCGGAGTTAGGCGGTCTACTTGGGAGTAATCCAGCCGACGTTCTCGTGAAGCCGAGCAGGCTGACGCGGGGTAGCCGGAGATCGCTTGTTGAGTGCCCAGTGGGGAGGATCTGCGGATCAGTGCGACGCATTGAGCCGGTGGCGTTACGAGCCGCCGGGCGCCCGCAACGTGATTTCGATAACGTCACCTGGTTCTAGGTCGAAATCTTCGGATGCGACGATCTTTTCCCAACTCTGGCCGGATTTTCGTACGACGGTGACTTGCGGCTTTAGGTCACCCGTTCCCGCTGGTATCGCCGCGCTTCCGCTTACGGGCTGCAGCTTCTGCGCTAATGACCTCATTCTGATGCGCAGGTCGGTTATGTGGACGTTGGAGTCCCTCAGCTCATGAAGCAACGTGGTCGTGCGCTGGCTTGCGGCGCGATCGATCTGCCGGGCGGAATCTTCGCGCTGGCGTTGGAGACGCATAAGTTCGACGGTGGTTTGCAGACGTCGCGTCGACGAAAGCAGAAGGGCGCGTCGACTTTCGGTGACGCGGGGACTCGGTAGGGAGCCCGAACTGAACAGCTTCACGACGCGATCGAGTTCTTCCTCATCCGCCTGCACGCCTTTTTCTTCGCCCTCCTGCTGCTTACTGAGAGCCGCGAACTGTCCGTCCGCTTGCTTTACGGCGTTTTCCAGAAACGTGCGCTCCTTGCGATAGTCGCGTTGGGTGGTCTTTAGCGACTCTGCCTCAGCCTGCACGATCGGAACGATCGCAGATGACGGCAAGGATATGTCCTGGGGTGCGGTCTGATCGAAGGTGTCCTTGTCTGCGAGTTCGGCATCGACACGAAGGATGTGGAAGTACTCCTTCACGTACTCCGTAGAAAGGGACTGATAGTCACGCAGAAGATCCGCTGGATCATTGGTGCCAGGCTGATTGCGGGAACGCAACAGGCTGTAACCGCCGGAAACCGCGACCGCCTGGCGCACGGTCATTGAGGACCTGTATGCCAACTGTCCGGGCGTCAGAACGTCACCGGTGACGTAGATAGGACGGTACTCCACCACGCTTGCGAGAACGTCCCCAGGCACGACGACGATTGCCTGTTCTCGCCCGTCTGGCAGCCGTTGCCGCAGTATCTTCGACTGTAACAACGTTTCCATCCGGCTCTGTAACTCGGCCGTAGTCAGGCCCGCGACTTCGACCGTGCCGATTCCGGGAAGAGCGATCGTGCCGTCGATCTGGATTTGCGCGCGGTGGCGTTGTTCCGACGCAACTCCGATCGACACTTCGACGGTATCACCTGCCGCCAGCCTGTACTGTGCTGCGAAGCATGGGCTGCTGGCGAGCAGAACAATCACCATCCAACCGGCAATCGAGATGTGGCTGAATGTCCTGACGCTCGTGGTGCCGTCCATGGCGATCTCCTTGCACCGATAAAGCATACGCAGCACGGCGTGGTTCATTCCGGAGGGGGAGGTCGTTACACCTCGTAGCGGCTCCGGAGTCCCGAAGAGAGCCTGTCCGGGAATGCCCTGACGGTTGCGTGGGCTCGTCATGTAATAAAATCCGTCTGCTGTCGGATGTTCTTGGTGGAGAGACGACCACGCCACCAATTCACGGTTCGCTCCAGTCCTTCGCGCAGCGTTACTTTCGGCGTCCAGCCGGTTGCCCGTACGAACCGCGTCGAGTCGGCAAGGAGCGCGCGCACTTCCGAATTTGTCGGCCGCAGGCGCTTTTCGTCGCGAAGAACCGGCTTGTGACTGGACGTCAGCTCGAGAATGTTGTCGATCAGATCACCAATTGTGATGGCGCGCTGACTCCCGGCATTGTAGGGATGGCCATATTCAACACCGTCCGCGAGCCCGGCCGCCATGAATGCCGCGGCTGTATCCGTGACGAATGTCAAATCGCGGACGGTGGTCGTATCGCCGACCATGATCGCACCGCATTCCGGATCCAGGGCCTGCCGGATGATCGTGCCGATGATCGCACGTTCGCTTTGCCGAGGTCCGAACGTGTTGAACGGTCTAAGGATCACGACGGGAACGCCGAACGAGCGCGCGAAGGCCTCCGCCATCATGTCTGCGCCGATCTTGGAGGCGGAGTAGGGCGATTGCCCTTGCAACGGGTGAGATTCATCGATCGGCATCTTCATCGCCGTACCATAGACCTCGCTCGTCGACGTCACGACCAGCCGTTCGATGCCGTATTGCCGCGTGGCCTCGAGGATGTTCAATGTACCGAGTACGTTGGTCTCCACATAGGATTGCGGCGCGAGATAGGAATAGGGTATGGCGATCAGCGCGGCGAGGTGAAAGATATAGTGATGGCCCTGCACAAGTCGGCCGACGAAGGCCGCGTCGCGAATGTCGCCGCGCACGAGGTTGAGCTTGTGTCGGGTTGATTGGGGGATATCATCGAGCCAGCCATGGCTGTCGAAAGAGTTGTATTGCGCCAACGCAGTTACGTCAGCTCCTGCCGAAACGAGGTGCTCCGTCAGGTGCGATCCGATGAAGCCGTCGGCTCCTGTCACGAGAACTTTTGCTCCAAGATAGGTCATCATCGCGCTCTCTTTCTCTCATCTTGATCGAAGCTTCCGCGCAAACGCAGCCCAGCATTCCACGGCGATGACGTGCCCGGCACGGGCGATCCAGCCGAAATCCGATACAAGAGTCCGTCGCTGAAAATAGGCAAGGTCGATCTTCGCTTTGGCTGGAAACAGCACTTCTCTATAGTACTCCGCTGCCGGCGCGTCGGTGGGATACGTCCTGTTTTCGTGTCTGAACAGGACCTGACACGGGCCGAACACACCCGGTTTGTAGTCGAGCAGCTTTTCGAAGCCGTTGCGAAAGCAATCGGAAAAGCTGAGAGACTCCGGTCGGGGGCCGACAAGAGACATATCGCCTCGCAAGACGTTCCAGAGCTGCGGTAGCTCATCCAGCTTGGTCGCGGCGAGGATTCGGCCGACGGCCGTCAAACGTTCATCCTCCTGCAGCGTCAGGGGCGATCCGCCGCTGCCGCAGCTCGGCCCGAATTTGCGAAACTTGTACATACGAAACGGTTCGCCGCCTTGTCCCAGGCGGAGTTGCGAGAACAGGAGTGGCCGCCCGCTCTCGAGCCAAATGACGAACGCGACAGCGACGAAGACGGGTGAAAGCGATACCATCGCGGTGCCGGCACAGAGAACATCGATTGCGCGCCGTGCACTCAAACGAGATGAACGAGATTGCGCGCCCCATCGGTTCGCTACCTCGGGCAGGGTCATGCCACTGCCCCCACTGGGAAATCGGTGTTGAGTGCAGTCGTCAGCGCAATCACCACCTTCTCGACATCCGCCGTCGTCATTCGCGGATGCAGAGGCAGCGTCAGTTCGCGTCGAGCAAAATCTTCAGTGCGCGGGAGGAGAATCTCTGGATAGAGATCTCTGTAGAAGGTCAGGCGGTGAACGGGCGGATAATGAACCGTGGTCTGAATGCCGTGCTTGCGCAGGCGATCGATGACCCGCTGCCGGCTGGTTGCCGGCGGCAGCACGACCGGCATCAAATGGTGGGTGGACGGCCAGGGATCTTCAAAGGGAATCATCACCGATGGGCAATGTTCCGCCATGAGCTCACGGTATTTGGCCGACAACCGCCGCCTGATGTCGTTCCATTCCGGCAACTTCTTGAGCTGCACGAGGCCGAGCGCAGCCCGCAACTCGTCCATCCGATAGTTGAAGCCGAGAACCGTCACGTCGTAGTCGGGACGGCGGCTGGAGAGGCGTTGCCGTGTACCGCTTGTCATCCCATGAGCGCGGGCCTGCCGGATGGTCTCGCGCAGCGCCCGGCTGCGCGCAATGATAGCGCCTCCTTCGGCTGTGGTCATGTTCTTGTTTCCGTAGAAGCTGAAGGCGGCCGCCTCGCCATAGCTGCCGACCTCGGGCAGTCCAGGCGCATGGGCGGCGTCCTCGATCAAGAGAAGCCCCTTCCGACGCGCAAAGGATTGCCAGGCATCGCGATGCGCAAGGTAGCCGGCAAAATGGACGAGGATGATGGCCTTGGTCCTGGAAGTGCACTTTGCTTCCGCTTCGTCCAGCGACATCAGTGGAACCTCTGCCGAGCCGATATCGACGAAGACTGGTTTCGCACCGACATAGAGGACGCTGTTGGCGGTCGCTACGAAGGTCAGGGAGGGGACGAGGACCTCGTCTCCGGGGCCAATGCCGAGGGCGTGCAGGATGAGGTGGAGGGCCGCAGTGCAGGAGCCGACGGCGACTGCATCCTCGGCCTCGTGCAGGCGAGCGAACGCCTGCTCGAAGTCGCGAACTCGATCTCCCATCGTCACCCAGCCGCTTTCAATGACCGCGGCGAGAGCGACCTTCTCCTCGTCTCCGAGGACCGGCTCTGATACCAATAACATATGTTCATCTCCAATCTGGGCATGCCGCGTGCGCGACTGTTGGGATCACTGCAGGATGAGAGCCGGAGTCAGGCGGCTGCGAAACTAGCGAGTGCAGCGGACTGTTCATCCCATGCGACGTCCTGTGCTTTCAGGAAGTCCTCGACGCGCCCGATGTCGAGCCAGAGGCCGCTGTGCTTGAAGACGTTGACTGGCACGTCCTCGTTGAGCATCTGAAACATCAGATCATCAAACCCAAAGGGAACGCCTGACGGGATCCGCTCGAGGATAGACGGGTCCATGCAGTAGATCCCCATGCTGACGAGATGCGTGAGCTCGGGCTTTTCGCGGAAATCGCTCACGCGCCCCTCCATCTCCTCGATCACGCCAAAATCCATCTTGGTCGGGCGGATTGACGTGGCGATCGAGAGCGGAGAGTTGCTGCGCCGGTGGCAGTTCACGAACTGATTGAGATTAAGATCCGTCAGCACGTCGCCATTGAGTACGAGAAACGGCTCGTCGAGCTGGTCGCGCAGCAGCGATAGTGGGCCAATGGTTCCGAGCGGCTCCATTTCCTGCGTATAATTGATGCGCATGTTCCACTGGTTACCATCTCCGCAGACGCTGCGGATTAGGTGGCCCAGATATCCGGTCGTGACGTAGACCTCCCTGATCCCGTTCCGCCTCAGCCATTTGAGGACGAGCTCAAGTACAGGACGCGCACCGATCGGCATAAGAGGTTTCGGCAAAATTGAGGTGTGGGGGCGTAAGCGAGTTCCTTTGCCGCCGCATTGAATAACCGCCTTCATAAGACCCTCCGCATTGCTAGAATTTGCAATCGTTCAATTATGTACTTTCGCCCCGCACAACTCCGATCTCAGCGTGTCGATGTGGCAGGAGCGTGTAAAGAACGTAAGCGCAATTCAGCTGGCGCGTCTTCGTGCATTTGCATGAGACGATTTGAGTATGCGGACACGATGAAGTGCATTCAATGCGAGCGTGATCGATTCAATTACGGCGCGCAGGCGCGTGACTGCGAAAGGCGATCGCTACGTAGCAGCGTCGATTGGCGCGTTCGGGCACGCGGAAATCATAGCACTATCAGTGCGCTGCGGGTGGGCCGGGACGGTCGAGGTCTGCATCACAGACGAGCGCCACAGCAGCGTGGCTGCTGTGGCGCATCGAGAAGATTGCAGGGCGCGTGATGGTTGCCGTACCGCGGGATTAGTCCTTTATCGCATGCCGGAGACGCCGTTGCGATGAGGTGGTAGTCGCGGACAGGGCCCGCTAGTCGAGCTTAGTAAGGCCTGGATGCTGATTGGCGTGATCTCGGCGATTGGATCGCAACGCGCTGAAGCCTACGGATTGAGGGATGATGGAGGGCAAGGTGTGTCCATTTGCGGAGTGCACCAGCGACCCATTGTTCATTCCCCAGATCGCAGCCTGCGTTCGATTCTGAACCCGGATCTTGCGCAGGATCGCCTTAACATGAACTTTCACGGTCGCCTCAGCTATGTCGATCTTTCGAGCGATCGACTTGTTCGAACTGCCCTCGATTAAGCAAGCTAAGATTGCTTTCTCACGTGGAGAAAGATGTGGCGCAACCGGCTCCTCCGCGGTGAACTCGATGCTATGCTCGACCTCTTCGCTCGGTGCTCCTTCGCGCTCGAGAATGCCGTCAAGCGCGAACGACAGGAATGCTGGAGGAAAGACAGCCTCTCCCATCGTCACGAGCTCGATGGATTTGATGAAGGCATCGCAAGAATTCACGTTCACGAAATAGCCGCTCGCTCCAGCCCGATGTGCCGAGACAAGGTCGCTGGGACGATAACGATCCGATACGACTGCGATACGAGCATCAGGGCTTCGAGCTCTGACGAAACGGATGTGGTCTAATGCGACATCGAAGCTATCGCCGTTATGGATGATGAGAAACAGCAGCTGATGTGATTGGACTTCGCTTGGCAGCTCATCAGCGCTCGAAGCAGAGAGCACGATCTTGAAATTTGCAGCATGTAGAATCCGTGAAATTCCCTCCCTGACTAGAATGTTTTTTCCGATAAGAATCATTTCATAAGACTGACGCCTCGGCATTGTACCCTCCAGCACCTACGCTACGCATATGACACGACTGCAATGAAGCATTTTCGAAACATCATGAAGTCAAAGCGAACTGCGCCGATCATTCCGCCTGCCTCCATACAGGTCGCTCATTTGATCGGTTTTGTTCGGCGCGCTACTCTTTTGTGCTACCCCGGCTGGGGCAGGTTCTTGGCCCTTAATTTGTTTATTAAGGTTTTATGAAGGTTAAATCCGGATTCTCGATTTCCATATATACCGTTCGTTATAAGTGCACTTGCAGAATGCACTGGCCTGCGTAGCGCGATCTACGCAATCTGCAGATGAGCAAACATCGAAATGTTTCCGCACATTGCGTAATCCCTAGAGCTGCGGGCCGGACTGAAATACCGCCGATCGACGCTCTCGCGGACAGAGGACGGAGGACGGAGGACGGAGGACAGAGGACAGAGGTGTGTATTGATGAAGCTGCCAGAAGTAGGGAATGTGAGTTTCTGGGGCGTCGTTGCGCGAATTTTTCGTCGCGAGAACGGAATGTGGCGTCCGCACCGGGGTTCTACGGGCGAGGCGCCCTGAGACAATGATCGTAGCTCTGCGGTAAGCTATCCCGCGGAGTCGTATGGCCGGCAGAGACGTGAAACAATGAGAGGTGGGTGAACGTTGACTCGAGGGCGACTGATGAGAAGCGGGGACAACTGATTGAGAAGCGGGGGCGACTGATTGAGAAGCCCAATGAATTGCACGAGAATAGTGATTGCAGACCGGCATCCGGTGGTCTTGCGAGGTTTGACCAGCGTGCTCGGCGCGGAAGATGACTTCGAAATCGTTGCGTCTTGTGGTGATGCTGCGAGCTGCGTGCAGGCGATCGACAGTCTTGCGCCCGATATCGCAATTCTCGATTCAACGATGTCCGAGCTGATCGCACTGAGCTCCTCCGCCCTCAATCCAGTCGATCGCTCGATCCGCCTAGTGTTTTTCATCCCCTCAGAAGTCTACGGGCTCGTCTCGCCGGACGCGTTTGATGGCTGCAGCGTGATCCTGAAGGAGACCTTACCCGAAGCGCTGGTGCAATCTTTGCGGAAAATCGCAATCGGTGAAAGAATCGTGCCGCAATCCTCAATTGATCAGATTATGCCGGCGGGGCATGAGGTGAATTCAGAGAATGCGCTGGCTGTGCTGACGGACCGAGAGCGTCAGATCATGCGCCTGGTTTCGGAAGGACTATCAAACAAGCAAATTGGACGCCGCTTGAACATTGCGGATGGCACAATCAAAGTCCATCTTCACCACATCTTCCAGAAGCTGGAGATCAGCAACCGGACAGCGCTCGCGGCCTTGGCCATTTCGCGGGTTGATTGGGGCACTCCGGCCAAGTCGACGGAATGAATCGGCGGAGAGCCCTGAAAGCCGTTCTTGCTTCCAGTCCCGTGCGCGAACGCTGCTCTGCCGAGGGTAACTGACGTTCGATCGGAATTAATCCGACGCCCGCGGGGTTCTATCAGCAGGCGCTTGCTGCAGGCTATTGCTCGACCGAAAAATGGAGGACAAACAGTGGCAGACTGGTCGGTTCAGGGCTGTCGCTCACCTCGATCCGCCAGGACGGATAGTCCTGAAATGGTCCGACGACGTCACTTCGCAGGATCTCGCGGCTTAACTCAATGGCCGCCGTCCGCGCGGCGTCGATGTCGGGGAGATCCAAGCCGAGGTCGTCTGGTACTAAGCCGCCGCCGTCGTGAACGTGGAAAAAATAGCGAGGCATTGGCGCTTCCGGAAAACGAGTGCATCCCCGAGACAAAACCAAGCGGACGTCCCAGTAGCGTCCCCGAGTGGACCTACGACGAGCTGCCATTCCACGTCCATGATCATTGTTGAGTACCTCAACCTCGAACCGGATTCTCGTGATTGACATGGACTGTTGCTTCTTGCGCTCTAAGCTCACGTTGCGCCGTAACTGCCCAATTCGGCGTGTTCGGCGGCCCCGGCTTCCCTGCAAATCAGCCCCCCGCCGGGGCCGCGATCTCTTCATCGAAGGTATGGCGACTGCGCAGGCGTTGCTGATTCACTTGCACGCGTTCGCACCACCTCTCGGGCCGCGATCGTTGGACCGGCTCGCCTGAGGCGCCTGGCAGCCCGGGCGGGGCCCGGATCACGCATCCACTCGCCGTGATTGCATTCACAACATCAGTCTGCGCCGTGAGCGCCTCCTCGAACAGAACAGAGGAGGGCGCTTGCCGCATTCGCTCGCCCGTGCGGAGTACCCCGCGTTCGTTGCTGCAATTCTCCGATTCGACCGCCCCAATTTGCGCCAACCGTGTATTGGGCGATGATGATCATCGTGCGCGTGCATTTCTGATTATCGGCGAGGCGAGAGATCTGACAAATGTGCGGAATTATCGGTATTCTAGGACGAACCGCGGTATCGGGGCGATTGATCGATTCACTCAGGCGGCTCGAATATCGGGGGTATGACTCAACAGGGCTGGCAACTCTCGATGACGGTCGTCTCGAGCGCCGTCGGGCCGAAGGCAAGCTCAAGAATCTGGAGGCGCGGCTGCTTGCAGATCCACTGAGCGGTGATGCCGGAATTGGTCACACGCGCTGGGCCACGCACGGCAAGCCGACCGAGCACAATGCCCATCCACATGCGACCGAGCGCGTCGCCGTGGTGCACAATGGCATCATCGAGAATTTCAGGAAACTGCGCCAGACGCTGGAAGACAAGGGCGCCACCTTCACGAGCGATACCGATACGGAAGTCGTCGTACATCTCGTTCATTCCTACCTGCTGATGGGCTATTCGCCTCAGGAAGCCGTGTGGGCGTCGCTGCCGCAGCTGCGTGGCGCCTTTGCGTTGGTGTTCCTTTTCAACGGATATCGCGATCTTCTGATCGGAGCACGGAGGGGGTCGCCTCTGGCGGTGGGGTATGGCAAAGGCGAGACCTATCTCGGTTCCGATGCGATTGCGCTCGCTCCCTTCGCCGATGGCATCAGCTACCTCGAGGACGGTGACTCGGTGGAGCTGTCGCGTGAGAATGGGGTGATCCGGGACGCGAATGGCGCCGTCGTTGCCCGCGAGGTGCTGAATTCGGGTGGGGCCTCGTTCGTCGCCGACAAGGCCAACTATCGCCATTTCATGGCCAAGGAGATTTGCGAGCAGCCGGACGTGGTCGGCCGCACGCTGGCCCATTATGTCGATATAAGGGGGGAGCGGGCGGCGTTGCCGATCAGGCTGCCTTTCCACTTCAGCGACGTGAGGCGCGCGACGATTACGGCCTGCGGCACCGCGAGCTATGCCGGCGCGATCGCGAAGTACTGGATCGAACAGCTGGCAAATATCCCTGTTGATGTCGATATTGCCTCCGAGTTCCGCTATCGCGAAGCGCCACTCCGCAAGGGCGATCTCGCGATCTTCATCTCGCAATCCGGTGAAACCGCCGACACGCTGGCAGCACTTCGCCATGCCAGGGAAAAGGGGGCGCACACCGTCTCCGTGGTGAACGTGCCGGCTTCCACCATTGCGCGTGAGAGCGATATAGTGTTGCCGACGTTGGCTGGTCCGGAAATCGGCGTCGCCTCCACCAAGGCCTTCACATGTCAATTGACGGCGCTCGCCGCCTTCGCGGTCGCTGCGGGAGCAGCGCGCGGCGAGATCTCCGCGAGCGAGGAGAGGAGGCTGGTCAGAGCGCTGATCGAAGTGCCGCGTTTGATGGCGGCAGCTCTCGCCAGCGAGCCGCAGATCGAGAAACTCGCTCGCACCATCGCGAAAACGCGGGACGTGCTTTATCTTGGCCGCGGCACCAGCTATCCGCTGGCGCTCGAAGGGGCGCTGAAGCTGAAAGAGATCTCCTACATCCACGCCGAAGGCTATGCCGCAGGCGAACTTAAACATGGCCCGATTGCCCTGGTCGATGAGAACATGCCTGTTGTGGTCATCGCGCCCTTCGACGGTCTGTTCGAAAAGACGGTGTCGAACATGCAAGAGGTCGCCGCGCGCGGGGGCAGGATCATCCTGATGACGGATGCCAGGGGAGCGGCGGAGGCGGCCGTCGAGCCTGAGGCCACGATATTGCTGCCGGAGATGGTGCCGACCTTCGCTCCGATCGTCTACGCCGTTCCAATCCAGTTGCTCGCCTATCATACGGCCGTGATCATGGGCACCGACGTGGACCAGCCGCGCAACCTCGCCAAATCGGTGACGGTCGAATAGCAGCGAATGTCCCTTGCGGCACAGTGTCTCGCGTGCCGGCGTCGCCGCTAACGCAACGAAAGTGCAGCCAACACTCAGATCGCATGGGGGAGTACTCCCTTTGGGTCGACAGAATAGTCCGTCGTGCTGCTACAAATTCCTGCTGATACGTCGTGCAATATCGAACGACCCGCCAGCGACAGCGTTAGCGCCGAAGGCGGACAGGGATCATTTATCTGTGCGGCCGGCGTGCGCATTGACGCATCCGGGGAGGAAAACCTGGATTGCAAAGCTCCGCCAAGCGCTGACTTGCGAACTTCACTGAATTTCGCCGCCGGCCCGGCCGAAAGTTTCGTGGCAACGTGAATGTTCAAAGATGTGTAGACTCGGACAGAGGGAGCATTAGGTGACCTATTCCTCGACCATCCAGACATCGTTTTCCGGGCCATCGACCGCCAGCACCTATCCGCCGCACAACGGTCTTGCCGTCGGGTCGAACTTCGTTGTGATGATCGAGGGATCGCTGATCGAATGGACGAACTTGGCCGGCGGGTCGCCGACCCAGCAATCGGTCTACAGCTTCTTCTCATCGCTGTCGCCGACCGGCGGGCTTTTCGATCAGCGCGTCGTCTACGACAGCGTCAATCAGCGCTTTGTCGCGATGATGGAGTACCTGGCGCCGGACGGCACCACCACCTCCATGGATATTGCCGTCTCCAAGGACTCAAATCCGAACGATGGCTGGACCTTCTCGCAGCTCAATACGACCGTCACGATCAACGGTCAGTCGACCGACTCTGACCGCCCGACGTTGGCGGTCGACGGTTCGAACATCTACATCTCGGCAGCTCAGTACAACATCAACGTGTCCGGTTACGCCGGCATGGAAAACTGGGTGATCGGCGATACGGCGGGTGCGGGCGGTGGCATCTATGGCGGAGGCACGTTGAGCGTGACCGCAAGCGAAGTCATGCCGTCGACGCAGGACATCTTTGCCGTTGCAGCCGGCAACAATGGCAAGACCTACTACGCGAGCGCGTTCTCCAGCGGAGGCCAGATCGCCGTTGGCCTGCAGACCTTCGACAAGACCACCAATACATTCAGCGCCACCAGCACGATCGCCCTTGGCAATATCGACCAGGGCGGCAGCTACACCGCTCAGCAGCAGGGGACCAGCCTTCTGCTCGATGCCGGCGATAACCGCGTTGCCAACGTGGTCTATGCCAACGGCTTCCTCTATGGAGTGGCCGAGATGAAGCCGAGCGGGTCGAGCGTACCGCTGGTCCATTGGTTCAAGATCGACGTCAGTAATCCCAGTGCTCCGTCTCTCGTGGCGCAGGGCGACATCTCCGGTGCCGCAATCGGAACCGGTGTGGTGACCTTCAATCCGTCCATCGCGGTGGCCGCATCGGGCGACGTGATCATCAATTTCACCGCCAGTGGTCCGAACATGTTTCCGGCGGACTATTACGTTTTCCAGGGCGGCGGCGATTCCGCCGGCTCTTTCAGCGCGCCGGTCCTGTATCAGGCGAGTGCCAGTTTCTTCAACTCGGGCGATGGAAGCAGCGTGCAGCCCTGGGGCTCCAATTCATCGGCCACGGTCGACCCGAACAATCCGAACTCGTTCTGGATCTCGAATGAATATGTCGCCGGCGGCTGGTGGCAGACGGCGGTCGCTCGGATTGCCATTCAGAGTTCCGCAACAGGTCCGGCTATTTCCTCGATCACGGCCTCGGGCACCGGCATCACCAGCGGTGCCGGCGATCTGAACGCGAGCAAGGCGGTCACGCTGACGGTGAACTTCAGCGCCGCCGTGACGGTCAATACCACGGGGGGCACCCCGAGGCTCACCCTCAATGACGGCGGCACGGCAACCTACATCGGCGGTTCGGGCACCACCGCGCTCACCTTCGGCTACACGGTTGCAGCGGGTCAGAATACCGCCGATCTCATCGTCTCATCGCTCACCCTCAACGGCGCGACGATCACCGATGGCAACGGCATTGCTGCCAACCTGACGGCGGCAACCAACTACAATCCGGCCGGCACGTTACAGATCGACACGACGGCGCCGACGATTGCCTCGATCGTTGCGACCGGCACGGGGATCACCAACGGCACCGGCAATGTGAATACCGGAGCGGTCGTCACCTTGACGGCCAATCTGAGCGAGGCGGTGACGGTCAACACCACCGGCGGCACGCCGACGCTCGCCCTCAACGATGGCGGCACGGCGAGCTATACCGGCGGCTCGGGCAGCACCGCGCTCACCTTTAGCTACACGGCCGCGGCGGGGCAGACTACAGCCGATCTCGCGATCTCGTCGTTCAACGTCAACGGCGCGGTCGTCAGCGATGGAGCCGGCAATGCCGCCAACCTGGCCGGTGCGGCCAACTACAATCCGACCGGCACCCTGCAGGTGAACCAGACGGCGCCGACGGTTGCCTCGATCGCGACCTCGGGCAGCGGCATCACCAGCGGCGCCGGCGATCTCAATGTTGGCAA
>NZ_JBVVOZ010000040.1:0-56279 GCF_055807395.1 Bradyrhizobium sp. Kon10
CCCGGAGCTGCCCCGCCAAATCCGTCGGAGGTGCCGCCGAAATCGTAGACCAGTGCGAAATTCCAGTCGTTGAAGAACTTGCCGGCGAGCCCGATGCGGGCGCGGCGGACGTTCTCGCCGCTGTCGAGCCTCTGCGGCACGGTGGCCGCGGTGTTGGGACGATAGTCGTAGCCGCCGACGTCCCAATGCACGCGCCCGGTGATGGCGACGCAGTTCGCTGTATCGGCGGTGCAGATCGTCGGCCGGTTGTTCGGCATCGTTACGACAACGCCGGATGCCGGTGCAGGGCCCTTGACTGGAATCGCAGCATTGGCGTTGGCGACGACGGCCTTCGCTTCGGAGCGGGCTTCGGCTTTGGCTTCAGCCTTTACCTCGGCCTTGGTCTTCGCCGTGGCCGCTGCGTTCGCAGTGGTCTGGCTTTGCAGTCTGTCGAGCTTCTGCTCGAGCATTTTCAATTGCTGCTTCAGCAGTGCGATCTCCTGCTCGCTATTGCTCGCCGATTCTGCCTGCACTTGCGAGGCCGCCAGCGCGCCCGCGAGACCAATCGCCGTGGCCATGAATCTTGCTTTGCTCACGTCATCACTCCTTCGGTTGACGAGCTTCCCCAAGTCGAAAGCGCAGAGCCTAAGAACGATCGATGACTGCTCCGCGACGGCGCATCACGGTTGCCGGGTTCCCACTGATGTAAATTCGTCGCAACCGAATCCGTCCGTCCAGAATGCAAGATGACGGGCGTCATGCCAATGCGCGGCGAGGCAAATTGTCGTCCCGCTCGCAAAGCTTGCAGCCCGAAAGGCCCCAGAAGCGGGCTGAATATTGCCGCCCGGCGGCCTTCTAATGGGGGGCGAACGCGCCTATATTCCGGCGTCTTTTCCGAGAGGTAGGAATGTTTCGATCGATCTGGACCGCCGTCGTGACGGCATCGTGCCTTGCTTTTTCGGCCAGTCTCAATCCGGCGTCCGCCCAGGACCGTCGGGTCCCGTCGTCGCCGGCAGAGCTGCGGTTGTCCTACGCGCCAATCGTCCAGCGGGTGCAGCCCGCGGTCGTCAATGTCTATGCCGCCAAGATGGTGCAGAATCGCAACCCGCTTCTGGACGACCCGATCTTCCGTCGCTTCTTCGGCGTCCCGGGCCAGCAGCCCGAGCAGATGCAGCGTTCGCTCGGCTCCGGGGTCATTGTCGACGCTTCCGGCCTCGTCGTCACCAATGTCCACGTCATCGAGGGCGCCGACCAGGTCAAGGTGTCGCTGTCGGACAAACGTGAGTTCGAGGCCGACATCGTGCTGAAGGATACCCGCAGCGATCTCGCGGTGCTGCGTCTGAAGGACACCAAGGAGAAGTTTCCGACGCTCGACTTCACCAATTCGGATGAGCTGATGGTCGGCGACGTCGTGCTGGCGATCGGCAATCCGTTCGGCGTCGGCCAGACCGTGACCCACGGCATCATCTCGGCGCTCGCGCGCACCCAGGTCGGCATCACCGACTACCAGTTCTTCATCCAGACCGATGCCCCGATCAATCCCGGCAATTCCGGCGGCGCGCTGGTCGATATGAGCGGCAAGCTCGCCGGCATCAACACCGCGATCTATTCGCGCTCCGGCGGCTCGCAGGGCATCGGCTTTGCGATTCCGGCGAATATGGTGCGTGTGGTCGTCGCCTCCGCCAAGGGCGGCGGCAAGGCGGTGAAGCGTCCTTGGCTTGGTGCACGTCTCCAGGCGGTGACACCCGACATCGCGGAAAGCCTCGGCTTGCGCTCGCCGTCCGGCGCGCTGGTCGCAAGCGTGGTCCCGAATGGGCCGGCCGCCAAGGCCGGGTTGAAATCCTCCGACCTGATCGTTGCGATCGACGGCCAGAGCGTGGATGACCCCAACGCGTTCGACTATCGCTTCGCGACGCGGCCGCTGGGCGGTACGGCGCAGATCGACGTGCAGCGCGGCGGCAAGCCGGTGAAGCTGGCGGTGGCGCTGGAGACCGCGCCGGATTCGGGCCGCAACGAGCTCGTCATCACGACACGCTCGCCGTTCCAGGGTGCGAAGGTCTCGACCATCACGCCTGCGGTTGCCGACGAGCTGCATCTCGACGCCGACACCGAAGGCGTCGTCATCACCGAGCTCGGCGACGACTCGCCGGCAGCCGGTGTCGGCTTCCAGAAGGGTGACATCATCCTCGCCGTCAACAGTCAGAAGATCGGCAAGACCGGCGATCTCGAGAAGGCGGCGGCCGCAAGCCAGCGGCTGTGGCGCATCACGCTGGTGCGCGGCGGCCAGCAGATCAACGTCACGCTGGGCGGATGAGTCCGAAGCGACCACAGGAGACGCCGACGCTGTTTGCCGCGGCGGGGCTCGATCACGAAGCTCCGCATCCGCTGCCGGACCGGCTGCGGCCGCGTGCGCTGGCGGAGGTCGTCGGTCAGGATCACATCCTCGGCCCCGATGGCGCGCTGACCCGCATGCTGGAGACGCGCACGCTGGGCTCGCTGGTGTTCTGGGGGCCGCCGGGCACTGGCAAGACCACGGTGGCGCGGCTGCTGGCGGATGCGACCGACCTGCATTTCGAGCAGATCTCCGCGGTGTTCTCCGGCGTCGCCGATCTCAAGAAAGCCTTTGAAGCCGCGCGCGCCCGCCGCGAGATGGGAAAGGGCACGCTGTTGTTCGTCGACGAGGTGCACCGCTTCAATCGTGCCCAGCAGGATTCATTCTTGCCGGTGATGGAAGACGGCACGGTCGTCATGGTCGGCGCCACCACCGAGAATCCGTCCTTCGAGCTCAACGCGGCGCTTTTGTCGCGGGCGCGTGTGCTGGTGTTTCATTCGCTCGACGCGGCTGCGATCGAGAAGCTGTTCGTGCATGCCGAGGCGGTCGAAGGCCGCAAGCTGCCGCTCGATGCGGAAGCGCGCGCCGTGCTCGTGCGCATGGCCGACGGCGATGGCCGCGCCGCGCTGACGCTCGCCGAAGAGGTCTGGCGCGCCGCCCGCAAGGACGAGATCTTTGACGCCGCCCAATTGCAGGACATCTTGCAGCGCCGCGCGCCGATCTACGACAAATCCGCCGACGGCCACTACAACCTGATCTCGGCCCTGCATAAATCGGTGCGCGGCTCCGATCCCGACGCCGCGCTGTATTATCTCGCGCGCATGCTCGATGCAGGCGAGGACCCGCTGTTTCTGGCCCGCCGCGTCGTGCGCATGGCGGTCGAGGACATCGGGCTCGCCGATCCGCAGGCGCTCGTCATCGCCAATGCCGCAAAGGATGCGTTCGACTTTCTCGGCCATCCCGAGGGCGAACTCGCCATTGCGCAAGCGGTGGTCTATCTCGCCACTGCTCCGAAATCGAACGCGGTCTACACCGCCTTCGGCGCCGCCATGCAGACGGCAAAGCAGGCTGGCTCGCTGCTGCCGCCAAAACACATCCTGAATTCACCGACCAAGCTGATGAAGTCGGAAGGCTACGGCGCGTCTTACGAATACGACCACGACACCCCGGAGGCCTTTTCGGGGCAGGACTACTTTCCAGAGGCCCTCGGCCGTCAGACCTTCTACGACCCGCCGGACCGCGGTTTCGAGCGGGAGATCCGCAAGCGGTTGGATTACTGGGCCAAGCTGCGCAAGGAGCGGGGCGGCTCGCGCTAGAAACGGCCATTTCGCCGTGACGGGGGCCGGCTTTTAGGGTACGCAGGCAACCATGAGCCGCCGCATCAAGAGAATGAACCCAAAGCCCCGTTCGCGTGACGAGCGCGACGATTCACGCCCGTTCAAGGCCCGCAGCGTGAAGAAGGCCGGGCCGCGACCGGGTGGCAAGCCGGGTGCAAAACCGCCGCGGTTTGCGGCGGAGCGCGCCGAGCGGCGTCCGCCAAAAGCCGAGCTGGAAAGGGTTGCGCCAGCCAAGCCTGTCGAGGCGCTGTTGCCGACCAAGGTGCAGAGCGTCACCGTCACCGCCGACGAGAACAACATGCGCGTCGATCGTTTCCTGGAAGCGCGCTTTCCCGGCCTGTCGTTCTCCCACATCCAGCGCGTCGTCCGCAAAGGCGAGCTGCGCGTCGACGGCAAGCGTGTCGACAGCAAGGACCGGCTGGAGGAGGGGCAGAGCGTCCGCATTCCGCCGTTGAAGCTGGATGCGCCGAAAGCGGCGCCCGGCTCGCTGTCGGAAGCCGCCCAGAAGACGCTTGCTGCGCTGAAGGAGATGACGATCTACGAGGACGACGACGTTCTCGTGCTGAACAAGCCCGCCGGGCTCGCGGTGCAGGGCGGCTCGGGCATGACACGGCACATCGACCAGATGCTCGAGGTGATGCGCGATTCCAAGGGACAGAAGCCGCGCCTTGTGCACCGGATCGACCGCGAGACCTCGGGCTGTCTGCTCGTCGCCAAGACGCGCTTCGCCGCGAGCCATCTGACCGGCGCCTTCCGCTCGCGCTCGGCGCGGAAAACCTATTGGGCGCTGGTGCCGGGCCTGCCGAAGCCGAAGCAGGGCCGCATCTCGACGTTCCTTGCCAAGGAGGAGAGCGAGGACGACACCATCATGCGCATCGCGCAGCATGGCGACGAGGGCGCGAGCCACGCGGTCACTTACTACGCGGTGGTCGAAACCGCCGGCAACAAGCTGACCTGGGTCTCCCTGAAGCCGGTGACGGGGCGCACCCACCAGCTCCGCGCGCACATGGCGCATATCGGTCATCCCATCGTCGGCGATCCCAAATATTTCAACATCGAGAATTGGCAATTGCCGGGCGGCTTGCAAAACCGGCTGCACCTGCTGGCGCGCCGCATCGTGATCCCGCATCCGCGCGGCGGCGTGATCGACGCCACCGCGCCACTGCCGCCGCATATGCAGCAGTCGTGGAATCTGCTCGGGTTGGATGCAAGCAGATTTGATCCGATCGAGAACGCGCCGGAAGAGTAGTGGTGCTATGAGGCACTGCTGCTAGCCCCGTCATTGCGAGGAGCTCTTGCGACGAAGCAATCCAGTCTGTCCCCGCGGAAAGACTCTGGATTGCTTCGCTGCGCTCGCAAATGACGGTGTGGAGACAGCGGTGGTTCGCGCCACTCACTTCCGAAACTGCTCCAGAAACATCCGCAGGCTGTCATGCGGGCTCTCGACATCCGCGATCAGCCATCCCTCCGGCCCGTTGACCAGGATGAAGTTCAGCGTCACCGGCCGGCCGTGATTGTCGAACTTCGCCGCGACATAGGTCTTGTCGTATTGCTTGCGCAGGATTGCGATCGCGACCGGACCGAGCTTCCAGCTTGGGCTCTGCACCAGGAAGTCATAGGGCTCGGCCCTCGGCGCGGACCACGCCTTGCGCAGGCTGGGATCGAAGAATTGCCGCGCGCTCGCGGCATCCCGCGGCAGGCCTTTGGACAGCTCCGGCGTGCCCTCGCCGTAATAGGCATAGACATTGCGCACCAGCGATTCCGGGCTGCGGAAGCCGGCCTGCGCGGTGGCCAGCCAAAACCCGGCGAAGAGCGCCAGAATGCCTGCAAGTTCCCTCATCCCGCCGCTCGCTTTATCGGCTGCCGGTCTTATCTTAAAGGCCTAGTATTGTGCGTCCGGGGCCAAAAACCAAATGCGTGAACTTTTCGACGAGATGGCGGGGCGATCCCCGCTCGATCCGCAGGAGGCGGTCCGCCAGGCCGCGCGCAAGCCGCAGCGCAAGCGCTTCTACAAGGAGGCTGGTGTTGCCGAGGCCGAGGGCGGTTTTGCCATCACGCTCGACGGCAAGCCAATCCGCACGCCCTCGGGCCGCCAGGTGGCGATCCCCTCGCGCGCGCTCGCCGACGCAGTTGCCGCGGAATGGGCGGCGCAGGGGGAGACGATCGCCCCCCTGAGCATGCCGCTGACCCGGATTGCCAACAGCGTGGTCGAGGGCGTCGTCGACCGCGTCGATCTCGTCACCGACGATCTCGCCAACTATCTGCAGTCCGACCTGCTGTTCTATCGTGCCGGTCATCCGGAGGGGCTGGTCGCCCGCGAGGCCGCGCATTGGGATCCCGTGCTGTTCTGGGCCGCGGAGACGCTTGGGGCCCATTTCATTCTGTCCGAAGGCATCATGCACGTGAAGCAACCGGACGAGGCCATTCAGGCTGCGCGCGCCGCACTGCCACAGGATGCGTGGTCCGTGGCAGCGCTCCACGTGATCACGACCCTGACTGGTTCGGCCCTGCTGGCGCTGGCGCTGGCGCACGGGGTGCGCGACGCGGACCAGGTCTGGGCGGCTGCTTACGCCGATGAGGACTGGAATGCCGAGAAGTGGGGCGTGGACGAGGAATCAGCTGCCCGCCGCGCCGCCCGTCTGAGGGATTTTCAGGCCGCCGTAACGGTTCTGGCGGCCATGCAGCCGACGACGGCCGAAGGTCCTTAACGACAGGTTTACGACGCAGGCGTTAGGGTGGCCCGTGCTCCTGGGCCCCTGAGATGGCAACGCCGATCAGCTCCATTACTCCGGTCAGCGCTGCCAGCCCCGTGGCTGATGCGGCGACGCCGGACCTCGTGCTTCAGGCCGGTAGCGTCGTCGACGCCAGGGTCGTGAGCCTGCTCGCCGACAATCTGGTGCGGATCGCGATCGCAAACCTGTCCCTGGACGTGATGTCCGAAGTGCCGCTGACGCCAGGGCAAAGTCTCCAGCTTGCGGTGTCGCAGAACGACGGCACCATCCGGCTCGCCGTCGTCAACGGAGCGGGCGAGGCTGCAAAAGCGGATCAGATCACGCTGACGCCGGGCGCGGCCTCGCTGGTGGAGAGCCCGTCGCTTGCGCCGTCCGCGACCACGGCTCGCAATCCTCTGACGCCATCCGAGCAGGTCGCCGTCACATGGGCCTCGGCTGACGCCGTTACCAAACAAGGTAGCCAGGCCCCCTTGTTCGCCAACCTGGCCTCCGTCGTCACGGGCAGCGATTTGCCGGCAGGACTGAAGCAGGCGGTGCTGGACGTGCTGGCGCAGCAGACACCGCTCAATACCGGCCTTGACGGAGCCGACATCCAATCCGCCTTCCAGAAGTCCGGGCTGCTCCTCGAGGCCTCACTCGCGGCGGGGGCTGCGCCATCTCCCGTGCCGGACCTGAAGGCCGCGCTGCTCGTGCTGCGCCAGACGCTGACCGCGACCTCCGGTGCGCTCGAGAGCGGCGTACCGCAGATGGCAACGCAAGGCGCCGTACTCCCCGCGAACTCCGCCGCCACGCCGCAGCTCGCAGGTCCGATCGCTCAAATTGTGCGCGAGGCCACGCAGGTGATGTCGCCGGCAGTTGACGTAGAGATCGCCCCATCGCTGCAAACGCCGCGCAGCGCCAATCTCGCGACCGCCGTGTTGACTGAGATAGCCGCGGGAGCCCAGCAGGCGCTCCCGCGCACCATGTCCGCTGGTCTGGCCGCAACCCTGCTGCAGGAGGTCACGCAAAACCTGCCGCGCATGATCGGCAACGTTCCCGGCTCGAACAAGGCCGTGCCGGATGGCCACATCTTCGAGGCGGCCGCGCGCGTCACGCCGCCGCCGTTCCGCGGCGCGCTGCCATCGCCGCAATCTATCGCGTCACCATCGCTCGCGCCGGATACGCCGCTCGCCGCAGCCGTGCACCGCCTGCTCGACGACGCCGATGCCGCGATCGCGCGGCAGACCTTGTTGCAGGTCGCCTCGCTTCCGGATCGCGTCGATGCCAGCGGCCATCGCGTCGATCCGACGGTGCCGCAGTGGAATTTCGAGATTCCCTTTGCAACCCCGCAGGGCACTGCGATGGCGCAGTTCGAGATCTCGCGCGACGGCGGCAACGAATCCGCCGATCCTGCCAGACGCGCCTGGCGCGCGCGCTTCTCGCTCAATGTCGAACCGACCGGCCCCGTGCACGCGCTGATCACGCTCAATGGCGACAAGACCTTTGTGCGGATGTGGGCGGAGCGGCCGGCGACGGCGCAGCAGCTCCGCGCCGGTATCGGCGAGCTCAGCCAGGCGATGACGAAGGCCGAGCTCAAGCCCGGCGACATCGTGGTGCGGGACGGCACTCCGCCACAGCCCGCACCGGCGCGCGCCGGGCACTTTCTGGATCGTGCCACATGAGCGACGCCTCCAAGCTCGCAATTGCGCTGCATTACGAGAAGGGCAGCGGCGCGCCGGTGGTCGTCGCCAAGGGCAAGGGCACGATCGGTGCAAAGATCGTCGAGATCGCCAAAGCTCACGACATCCCGATCGAGGAGAACGAGGTCCTGGCCGGCGCGCTGTCCAAGATCGAGCTTGGCGAGGAGATCCCGCCCGACCTCTACAAGGCCGTCGCCGAAGTGCTGGTGTTCGTGCTGCGCCTGTCGGGCCGGGTGCGGTAGAGCTTGGACGCGGACCCGTGCTGGCCCGCGCGGCGCCGGAAGCATGGAGCGGCGACCTGTCTCATGGCCAGGCAGAACTAGCAGCCACCGTTCAAACCCGGTGAACCGTAGGGCTCGTCATTGCGAGGAGCTCTTGCGACGAAGCAATCCAGACTATCTCCGCGGCGCCTTTAGGCGGGACCGGCCTGCCTCTTCACCGCCAGCGCCTGGTCGATCGCAAAGCCGCCGATCTCGCTCATCGCCTGTGAGATCACGTCGCCTTTCTGCGCAAAGCCGCCCGAGAGATAATCGAACTGCGTCCGCGCCAGCCGCAGCACCTCGATCGGTACGGAGACCGCGGTCTCGTTGAAGCTGTCGACCGAGGCGCGGAGCGTCTCGAGCTCGGTTGTCAGCTTGCCGATATGGCTTTCCGCATCCTGCATCAGGCCGAGCAGCTTGCCGCGCTCGGTGTCGAAAGCGGTCCGCTCAGCGGTGGCCGCCGCCGTCACTTCGGCGAGCTGTGTGCGCAGCGCGGCGATCTGGCCAATCATGGCGTCGGAGGCAAGCTCGGCGGCTTCGTGCCGCTCGGCGTTACGCGTGCTCTCTTCCTGCGCCTGGTGAAAGAGCCGCTCGGCCGTCATCGCCCGCTGGGTCAGGGACTCGATCAGCGCGGCGGCGCGCAGCAGCATCTCGCCGTTCCGCCCCGACACCATGCTGGCCATCCGCCGCAGGAAGCCGGTGGTTTCGGACGACGAGTTCGGCGGCAGCGAGACGACCGTGGCGGACATGGGTGATGCCAGACGTGATGACCGCCGCCGTACCGACTGAGCTTACGCAACATTCGGCGCCTGATCCTGAAGCGTGAGCAAGCCTGAATCGGCTGCGCCGGTCAACCGGGCAGGGCCGACAAAATGGCTGCAATCCCGCCGCGAAAGCGCGCGACATCAGGCGCCAGTTTGCCGCCCGATCCGCCCGAGATGGGTGAAGCCGAAGCCGGCCGAGTATTTCAGGCCGTAGCCGAGCGCCCGGTCGACTCCAATATGGGCGAGCCAGATCAAGGCGATGGACAGGGTCAAGGGCGAGGCGAAGCCGAGGCCCAGCGTCAGCAGCGTCACCGGCGCCATGTAGCTGTGGGCGGCATTGTAGACGATCGCGCCGAACCGCGCGTCGGCGAGGTACGCCAGGAAGCTGAGATCAGGGACGAAAAACAGCAGGGCGAACACCAGCCAGGAGCCGCCCCAGGCCGCGTAGAGCATCACCATGCCCACGAACAGGGTCAGCCCCTCCAGGCGAAGCAGAATCTTGACGCCGCCGGTCACCGCGCCGGTCTCGGCAGCTCGCTCGTCCATGCTCGTCTCCTCCGGCAAAACTTTGTAATCCCTCACGCTTTCGGCGCCGGCAGGGCAGCCCTGCGAGCCCGAAAGGGCGCTTTCCGGCCCGCAAAACGCCGTGTTAGAACCCCGCATCAGTTAAGACCTGGCGGGAGCAAATGAAACATATCCTGGACGCCCTTGAAGACCGTCGCGCCGGCGCCAAGCTCGGCGGCGGGGAGAAGCGCATCGAGGCGCAGCATGCCCGCGGCAAGCTGACCGCGCGCGAGCGCATCGAGCTCTTGCTCGACAAGGGATCGTTCGAGGAATTCGACATGTTCGTCGAGCACCGCTCCACCGAGTTCGGCATGGAGAAGAACAAGGTGCCGGGCGACGGCGTCGTCACCGGCTGGGGCACCGTCAACGGCCGCAAGACGTTCGTGTTCGCCAAGGATTTCACCGTGTTCGGCGGCTCGCTGTCCGAGACCCACGCGCTGAAGATCACAAAGCTCCAGGACATGGCGATGAAGGCGAGGGCGCCCATCATCGGCCTCTACGACGCGGGCGGCGCTCGCATCCAGGAAGGCGTCGCCGCGCTCGCCGGCTATTCCTACGTGTTCCGCCGCAACGTGCTCGCCTCCGGCGTGATCCCGCAGATCTCCGTCATCATGGGCCCGTGCGCCGGCGGCGACGTCTATTCGCCGGCGATGACCGACTTCATCTTCATGGTGAAGAACACCAGCTACATGTTCGTCACCGGCCCCGACGTGGTGAAGACGGTGACCAACGAAGTCGTCACTGCAGAAGAACTCGGCGGTGCCAGCGTTCACGCCACGCGCTCGTCGATCGCGGACGGCGCGTTCGAGAACGACGTCGAGACGCTGCTGCAGATGCGGCGCCTGATCGATTTCCTGCCGTCGAACAACACCGATGGCGTGCCGGAATGGCCGAGCTTCGACGACATCGGCCGCGTCGACATGTCCCTGGACACGCTGATCCCCGACAACCCGAACAAGCCTTACGACATGAAGGAGCTGATCCTGAAGGTCGTGGACGAAGGCGACTTCTTTGAGATCGCGGATGCCTTTGCCAAGAACATCGTCACCGGCTTTGGCCGCATCGCCGGCCGCACCGTCGGCTTCGTCGCCAACCAGCCGATGGTGCTGGCCGGCGTGCTCGACTCCGACGCCTCACGCAAGGCGGCGCGCTTCGTTCGTTTTTGCGATGCCTTCAACATCCCCATCGTCACCTTCGTCGACGTGCCCGGCTTCCTGCCCGGCACCGCGCAGGAATATGGCGGCCTGATCAAGCACGGCGCAAAACTTCTGTTCGCCTATTCGCAATGCACCGTGCCGCTCGTGACCATCATCACCCGCAAGGCCTATGGCGGCGCGTTCGACGTCATGGCCTCCAAGGAGATCGGCGCCGACATGAACTACGCCTGGCCCACCGCGCAGATCGCGGTGATGGGTGCCAAGGGCGCCGTCGAGATCATCTTCCGCTCGGACATCGGCGACCCCGACAAGATCGCGGCGCGCACCAAGGAATACGAAGACCGCTTCCTGTCCCCCTTCATCGCCGCCGAGCGCGGCTACATCGACGACGTCATCATGCCCCACTCGACCCGCAAGCGCATCGCGCGGGCACTGGCGATGCTCAGGGACAAGAAGGTCGAGACGCCGGCGAAGAAGCACGACAATTTGCCGTTGTGAATGAAGCGTCGGGTGGGTCAGGCGAAGCCGCAGCTCACCAGGACGCAATCGATGCAGGTAGCCGAAGACGAGCGTGATATGCCGAGTGTCTTCGACTTGCCTGAAGATCAAGCTCTGCGCGTTACGCACAACACGTGCATCGCGACGATTTGAAATCCAATGACCGAAGACGATCCGACCGACGAGATCTCAGATATAGAAGCGCGGATCGAGGCGCTGGCCGAGATCGCCGAGCGATGCCGCAAGTACATTCTGGCCTCCAAATTCGCCATCAGCGCCGGCGCAGCATTGCTGCTGGTGACGATCCTCGGCGTGTTCGGCTTCGCTCAAACCGCCGCGCTCGGATCGATCGCCCTGGTGTTGGGCGGAATTGTCTCGCTCGGCTCGAACGTCAGCACGTTGCGGCAGACGGAGGACGCGATCCGTTCCGCGGAGGCGCTTCGGGCACAACTGATCGGAAGCATCGACCTTCGCGTGGTTGCCGATACGCCGATGAAGCTGGTGTGACGCCACGTTTGCGGGCGCACAGCACGCATCACGCCGCAGCCCTGTGCGTCAGCTCCTGCAGCTCGGAGCGGCATTCGGCTGCGTAGGCCTGAAGCCGCTCCACGGTCTGCTGATCGAGGATGGCTTTCGCCAGCCGCTCGGCGCGGGCCAGTTGCTCTCTCAGGTATTCGATGCGGGCCATGTGTCACCTTCCGCTGCGATAATTTGAAGCAAATTGCTTGGTTCCGGCGGCTGTGATCCTATGGTTATCGCCGGGTTAATGATGTGCGGCTCGTCACGTTCCGGTGCGCGCTGCGTCCGCCGCGGTTCTTGTAGGATGGGAAAGGCGCGCTTGCGCCGTGCCCACCATTTTTGCGGTGGCCGAGGTGGTGGGCACGCTGCGCTTTGCCTACGCGATCGCTGGGTTTCGCTTACTGCCAAGCTTCGTTGGCGCCAAACAACAGGAGGACATCCGATGCCTGCCGCCTTCTTCGTCGTCCGTGCCATCGTCACCGATCCCGGCAGGCGCGCCGCCTTCGACACATGGTACGAGACGGAACATTTGCCCGACGCGGTGAAGGCGTTCGGCGTCACCATGGCCTGGCGGTTCTGGAGTCTCGATGATCCATCGCTGCATCAGGCGATGTATCAGTTCGACGACGAGGCCAGGCTTGCGGCCATGCTGAAAGGCGACGCGCTGAAGCAGTTGGTCGCCGATTTCAATCGGGAGTGGCCGGATGTGAAACGCACGCGCGAGACGCTGGTGCTGATGCAGGAATTTGGGACGTAGCTGCGCCAATCTGAACGTGCGATTCAGTTTCGGTTCATGTCGTCACGGCGACACTTGCCTCTGCATCACGGGCACGATGATCCAAGAGGAAGATGTTCATGGAACGCCGTAATTTTCTCAAACTGGCCATTGGTGTCGCGGCTGGCGCCGCCGCGTTCACGGCCGCCGCGCAGGCCGCGCCGCTGTCACCGCAACCGATCGACGGTCCGACCCACCTGCCGGACGCGAACACCGATCTCCGACCGGCCGTCACCAGCAGCGAGGAAGTGGCCGGCATGAAGCCGGAGCAGGTGCGCTGGCACGGCCATTGGCATCATCGTCACTGGGGTTGGCGCCACCGTCACTGGGGCTGGCGTCGCCGCTGGCATCGCCGCCACTGGCGGCACTGGTAGCCGCGTTCTGGAACGGAAAAGGGGATCGCGATTACGATCCCCTTTTTCCGCTGCGGGTCTCAACGAAATGGCCGCGCAGGCTTTCGCCGCCCGGCCATTTTGCTGTGTGAAAAAATCAGAACGGGCGGCAGCGGCCGGCGTACCAGCGGAAGCCATAGGGGCACACGCGCGCGCGCGGCACGACCACGACAGGGGCCGGCGCAACCACGATCGGACCCGGGCGGACAACGACCGGACCGCGCATCGGGCGGCAGCCGCCATAGGGGCCTCGGTACCAGCCCGGACCGCAACCGCCGGCGGCGCTGGCGGCCTCGCTGAAACCAACGACCGCGCTGGCGAGCATCACGGCGGCGAACAGATATTTCATTGATGGTCTTCCTTCTCGTGCTTGAGGGTGGATCTTGGAGGCAGGTCTAAGGGGGAGAGAGCTTGCGGCGCAGAATGAATCAAAAGACAGGATTCGACACGTTAAAATTAGTGCAACGTGCCGAGACGTCGCACCCCAAACCTGCCCACCACGACCTGAATGCGGCATGAACGCTGCCGGCATCCCGCTTGAGGCGACAGCGATGGCGTTAATGGCCGAGAAAGCCCAGCACCAACTCCTTGTACCTCTCCGGCGCCTCCAGGAAGACGAGGTGGCCGGTGTCCGGAATGACCTCCGCCCGCGCATTCGGCATCTTCGCGGCAAACGCTTTCGCGAGCTCGGCGTTCTGCCCCATCTTCGCCCGCAGCGCCTCCGGTGCGTTCGGCCGTCCCGGCGCGTTGTGGTCGTCGGCGCCCATGACGAACAGCGTCGGTGAGGTGATGAGCGCGATCTCGTGCGCGACCGGTTCGCGATAGATCATCTGGCCCGAACTGACGAAGGCCCGCAGCCAGCGCGGATAATCGGGGCTGCCCTTGATGTTGAAGCGGGCGTCGATGAACGGCGTGATCGCCTCGGGCGGCAGCTTGATCGCGTAATTGGTCTGGAGCTGCTTGCGATAGCCCTCGGCGGTGAGCTTGTCCTCGGCCTCGATGATGCTCTCGGTCCGTGTCGGCGGCACGTAGAGGCGGTAATCCTCGAGCCCAATGGGCGCGGTCAACACCAAATGCGCGACGCGATCCGGATAGGCGCGGGCGATGCGCACCCCAAGCATGCCGCCGAGTGAATGGGCGACGATCTCGGCCTTGTCGATCTTGAGATGATCGAGCAGCGCGATGGTGTTGCGCGCCAGCGTGTCGAAATGCAGCTCGCCTTGCGGCTTGGAGGATTTGCCGAACCCGATCTGGTCCGGCACGACGACGCGGTAGCCGGCCTCGGCCAGCATCTTGATAACGGGCGCCCAAGAGCTCGACGGAAAGTTGCGGCCATGCAGCAGCACCACGGTGCGGCCGTTCGGCTGCGCTGGGGCCACGTCCATATAGGCCATGCTGAGCTGCTCGCCGTCGTTGACGACCGGCAGCAGGTGCGCGGGATAGGGGTAGGCAAAACCTTCGAGCGCGATGCCGTAAGGCTCACGTAGCGCGTTGTCGGCGGCTTGTGACGCAAACGGGATAGTAACAAGAGCGACTGCAAGCGCTGCCGGGAGGATGCGATACATGGAGATTCTCATAGCTGATGGCGTCGTTCCGGGGCGGGCGGAGCGCGAACCCGGAACCTCGAGATTCCGGGTTCGATGCGTTGCATCGCCCCGGAATGACGGAGGCCATAATCCCGCGGACGGCCTAGTCAAGCCCGGCCATGGTGAGAGACCCGTTCACACGCGATTGTGTGCGGTCACGCATCTTGCGCGATCAGTCGTTGCCATTGCCGAACAGCGCCGCGAACTGCTTCTCGCCGGTGCGGGTGAAATTCACCACGCGGCTGCCGGGGGTGGCATCGCGCGCGGCCCATTTCAGCTCGGCAAAACGCTGCATCATGGCCGCACCGAGCGTGCCGGCCAGATGGTGGCGGCGTTCGCTCCAGTCGAGGCACGCCTTGCAGACCGGGCGGCGCGGATGGGCGAGCATCTCCGGTGAGATCTGCAAATGGTTGGCGAGGAAGCGTTCGCCTTCCGGCGTCAGCTCGATCTCCTGCTTCTTCTGCCTGACCAGGCGCCGTTCGCGCAAGCTGTCGAGCATCTGCACGCCGAGATCGCCGGCGAGGTGGTCGTAGCAGATCCGCGCGCGCCGCAGCGCCGGATCCTTCGGCCCGGTGCGCACGCGCATGTGGCCGGTCCGTGCGGCAAGGCCCGCAAGGCCTTCGAGAACGCCGGCAACGTCGTCGTCGGTGAGACGGTAGTAGCGGTGGCGGCCCTGCTTCTCCGGCTCGACCAGCCCGCCGGCCTCGAGCTTGGAGAGATGCGAGCTCGCAGTCTGCGGCGTGATGCCGGCCTCCTGCGCCAGCTCGCTCGCGGTGAGCGCGCGGCCGTTCATCAGCGCCGTGAGCATGTTGGCGCGGGCGGGGTCGCCAACCAGCGCGGCGACCATGGCGATGTCGGGTCCTGATTTCATGCTTCGATGATAACCGAAGCATTGAAGTCGATCAAGGGCGTAGCGTGTTGCCACAAACACGTCATTGCGAGCGAACGGCGTAGCAAAACTGAAATCTCGATCCTCACCCTGAGGAGCGCGCTCTTGCGCGCGTCTCGAAGGGCGAGGCCACCGGCGGGGCCTTCATCCTTCGAGACGCTTGCTGCGCAAGCTCCTCAGGATGAGGAACTGGCGCTTCGCTCGCGCAACAAGAAAGGGGAAACTTAGATGTCCATCACCGTCTTCATTCGTTACCAGCTCGATCCCTTCAAGCGCGCGCAGTTCGAGGACTATTCGAAGCGCTGGCTCAGCATCATCCCGAAATGCGGTGGCGACCTGATCGGCTATTTCATGCCCCATGAGGGAACCAACAACATCGCGTTCGCGCTGATCACTTTCGAAAGCCTTGCCGCTTACGAGGCCTACCGCGCAAGGCTGCGGCAGGATGCCGACGGCATGGCGAACTTCCATTTCGCCGAGGACAATAAATTCATCCTCGCGGAAGAGCGCACCTTCCTGCGCAAGGTGGTATTGTAGGCCATCAAGTTCAGGAGATGCCCATGATCGCCGTGATCTTCGAGGTCTGGCCCAAGCCCGAACACCGCCAGGATTATTTCGACCTCGCAGCAGATCTGAAGCCGATCCTGCAAACCATCGACGGTTTCATCTCGGTCGAACGTTTTGAAAGCCTGACCGAGAAGGGCAAGATCCTGTCGTTGTCATTCTGGCGCGACGACGAAGCTGTCGCCGCCTGGCGCAACACGATGGAGCACCGGCGCACCCAGGCCAGGGGCAGGGCGCAGATCTTTGCCGATTATCATCTGCGCATCGCCAGCGTCATCCGTGACTACGGCATGAATGATCGGGAGCAGGCGCCAAAGGACAGCCGCGCGGTGCACGACGCGCACTAGCGTTGTCTCGGGCGCGTGCCTATGTCTGCGCGGCTAACAAGGGAGAGAAACATGCAGGTCACCACCGCAAACAAGCGCGCGACATTCAAGAAGATGCACGAGACCGGCTGCTTCATCCTGCCCAATCCGGTCGATATCGGCAGCGCCAAGGCGTTGCAGCATCTCGGCTTCAAGGCAGTGGCGTCATCGAGCGCGGGCTTTGCCTGGACCATCGGCAAGGCCGACAATCACGTCAGCGTCGAGGAGGTCTGTCAGCATCTGGCAGCATTGTGCTCGGCGGTCGACATCCCCGTGAACGCGGATTTCGAAGGCGGCTTTGCGGTCGAGCCGGACAAGGTCGCGGATCACGTCGAGCGCGGCGTGCGCACCGGCGTCGCCGGTCTGTCGATCGAGGATTCCACCGGTGACAAGGACAAGCCGATTTATGAGCGCGCGCTCGCCGTGGAGCGCATCAAGGCGTCGCGCCAGGCGATCGGCGACAGCGGCACGCTGCTCGTCGGCCGCTGCGAGGCGTATCTGTGGGGCGTGACCGATCTCAAGCTCGTCATCGACCGGCTCACCGCTTATGCAGACGCCGGCGCCGACTGCCTCTATGCACCGGGCCTCAAGACCCGCGAGGACATCGCTGCGGTGGTGAAGGCTGTCGCACCGAAACCGTTCAACCTGCTGATCGGCGGCTCCGGCCTGTCGTTGCAGGAAGCCGCGGATCTCGGCGTGCGCCGGATCAGCGTCGGCGGCTCGCTCGCCCGCGCGGCTTGGGGCGGCTTCATGCGCGCTGCAAAAGAGATGGCGGAGAAGGGCACCTTCACTGAGCTCGGCAGCGGTTATCCCGGCGGCGAGCTCAACAAGATGTTCAGCTAGAGGTCAACGAAAAGCGGCGGGACTTTCATCCCGCCGCTCTCGTATGTCGTGATCGCCGCTACTTGGCGCCAGACGGCGGCGTCTGCGCATCCGGGGCTGGCTTGCTCGGTGCGGCACCCGTGGTCACGCCCGGCGCGGTATTGTTGCGCGGGGTCACGTCACGCATGCCCGGAGGCGCGGCCGGATTGGTGGCCGGTGCGGTCTGCTGAGCGGTCTGCGTCGACGGGGCGTTGCTGGCCTGGTTCGGCGTGCTCGAATTGTTGAGCCCGTAGAATACGGCACCCAGCACCAGGGCTATTGCGACCGCAAACAACGCGATCTTGCCGCTGGAGGCGGGGCCTTCGCCGAGTTCGGGATCGACCTGGAGGTCGGCATCCCGTCGCGCCGCACTTCGATACGCATCGTCGGCGAGATTCGGGCGATACGGATCGTTCGGAAAACGGTCGTCTGCCATCGATTGGATCTCCTCGATTATTGCGGCTGGACAACCCGGGGATGCGAGGTTCTGTTCCCCGGCCTTTATGCTTTCGTCGCATGTTGCTCCCGCCTCAGGAATCGGGAACCTGTTCATCCGGGAACTCCGGACGTAGGTTGCGCTGCGAGATGAAGGGAACAAGGCGATGTGGAGCCTGCCGCCGGGCGATAGCGTGCTGCATCTTTTGACGCTGGTCGCCTTGGCGTCCCAGGGCATGACGGCAGCGCTGGCTGCCGGCCGGCGCAGCATGGACTATGTCGGCGTCTGCATGCTCGGCAGCATCACGGCGCTCGGCGGTGGCACGCTGCGCGACCTGTTTCTCGGTCATTATCCGTTGGCCTGGGTCGCGAACCCGGTCTATCTCGTGCTGCCGGGCGCGTCGGCGCTGCTGACGATCCTGATCGCGCGGCTGGTGCATCGGTTGAGCGTCGCTTTCATCGTGCTCGATGCCATCGGCCTCGTCGTCTTCACCATGACCGGATGCGACGTCGCCTGGCAGATGGATGCTTCGCTGCCGATCGTCATCGTCTCCGGCATGGTGACGGGCTGCGCCGGCGGCGTATTGCGCGACGTGCTCTGCAATGACGTGCCGCTGCTGTTCCGCTCCGAACTCTACGCCAGCGTCTCGGTGGTGACCGGACTGTTCTATGCGACGGCGTTCGGACTTAATCTCAACGCCGAACTCTGGACTATCCTCACCTTCATTCTCGGCATCAGCTTTCGCTTGCTCGCAGTCCGCTACAAATGGGACATGCCGAAATTCGTGTTCACGGGGGACGAGGAGCGGTAACTCTTCGCGTCTCAGCAGAGGTTGGGCGCCTGTGCTCTCCACGACGTCATGGCCGGGCTTGTCCCGGCCATCCACGACCTTTGCCGCGGCGCGAAGAACGTGGATGCCCGGGACAAGCCCGGGCATGACGACCTCTTGAGTGTCGACGGGTGCTTCCTACGGCTCCTGCCCGCGCGCCTTCGCCACTTGCGCCGGTGTCACCAGCGGCGCGGCATTGCCCCAGGAGTTGCGGATGTAGTTCGTCACCGCCGCGATTTGCTCGTCGGACAATTGCCCGGCATAGCCTGGCATCTCGCCGGTGTTGGGCGCGCGCGGCGTCGTCACGGTGTGAGCGCCGTCGAGGATGACGCGGAGCGTGGAGGATGGGTTGATCGACTGCAGCAGCGCATTGGCCGGCAGCGGCGGATAGATGCGCGGCGCGCCCGAGCCGTCGGCTTCATGGCAGGCGACGCAGAGTTTTGCGTAGACGGCCTGGCCGGCCTTCATCTCGGCCTCATCCGGCGGCATCACCTTGGGCTCGCGCCGTGCCGGCGGCAGGTCTTTCAGATACACCGCGATCGCGTGCACATCGGCGTCGCTCATCTTCGACGTCGAGTTCACGATCACCTCGGCCATCGGGCCGCCGGCATGGCTCCTGGCGTTGCGGCCGCTCTGCAGATACTCGGCGATGTCCGCCGCGCTCCACGACTGCAGGCCGGTGCGGGCAGCGCCATCGAGCCGCGGCGCGAACCAGCCGCCGATCTCGCTGCCGGACAAGGCCTGGGCGGTCTTGTCCGCGCCAAAATAGTTCTTGGGGGTGTGGCAGGCGCCGCAATGGCCGAGCCCGGTGACCAGATAGCCGCCGCGATTCCATGCCGCGGTCTTGCCCTGGTCGGGCTCGAACAGGCCGGGCTTGAAGAACAGATAATCCCAGACCCGCATCAGGCCGCGATAGCCGAGCGGCCAGCGCAGCTCCGGCGGCTTGTTGCGGCTGGCGACGGGCGTGAGCGTGCCGAGATAGGCCCGGATCGCCAGCGTATCGTCCTTCGTCATCCTGGTGAAATAAGGGTAGGGGAATGCCGGGTAATAAAGCGAGCCGTCCGGCGCGGTGCCGTAGCGCAGGGCGCGGGTGAAATCGGCATCCGTCCAGGCGCCGATCCCGGTGTCGCGGTCAGGCGTCAGGTTTGGCGCATAGATCCCGCCGAACGGGGTGTCGATGCGCTTTCCGCCGGCGAACGGCTTTGCGGGATCGGCGGTATGGCAGCCCGCACAATCGCCGGCCTCGACCAGCGCCTTCCCGCTGGCGATCAGCTCCGGCGACGGCTCGGCGGCCAAGGCGGCACGCGCAACCGCACTGCACAAGAGCACCACAGCCAGAATCGTCCGCATCGACAGCCTTCTTCCCGCGACCAATCGTCGAGTGCCGGAGTATAGCGGCGTCACGTCATTGCGCGACAGCCGGGTAGGGTGACAGAAACTGAAAAGGCGTGCGCCCTTTCCGGCCACGAAATTGCGTTTTTTTCCCGTCGGCAGGTCGAGCCCAGATTTGTGGTGCGGAGCGTTAAATATCCGACATAGAGTGGCGCGGATGGTCGGCGCGCCCTAGCTAAAAACAACGGGCAGGCAACGGCTTAAGCAGCCAGGCGCTCAAAAGGGCGGAAGAGGACAACGATGGGCATCAACCAGGGTCCGATCAGTCTCGATCAGAAATATACCCAGCAGACCGGTCACGTCTTCACCACGGGCATCCAGGCGCTGGTTCGCCTGCCCATGGCCCAGATCCGGCGCGACCGTGCCAGTGGCCTCAACACCGCGGGCTTCATCTCCGGCTACCGCGGCTCACCGCTCGGCGGCTACGACCAGCAGCTCTTCGCCGCCCGCAAGCACCTCGAGCAACACAACATCAAGTTCCAGCCTGGCGTAAACGAGGATTTGGCCGCGACCGCGGTCTGGGGCTCGCAGCAGCTCAACCTCTCGCCCGGCGCCAAATACGACGGCGTGGTCGGCATCTGGTACGGCAAGGGCCCCGGCGTCGACCGCTGCGGCGACGTCTTCCGCCACGGCAATGCGGCCGGCTCGGCCAAGAACGGCGGCGTGTTGTGTCTCGCCGGCGACGACCACGGCGCAAAATCGTCCACCGTTCCGCATCAGTCCGACCATGCCTTCATGTCGGCGCTGATGCCCTATCTCTATCCGTCCAGCATCCACGAGATGATCGAGATGGGCCTGCTCGGCATCGCCATGTCGCGCTACTCCGGCTGCTGGGTCGGCATGAAGGTGATCACCGAGACGGTGGAGACCACCGCCGAGATCGACCTCACCGACGAGATGACGCCGTTCGTGATTCCCACCGATTTCGAGATGCCGGAGGGTGGCCTCAATCTGCGCTGGCCCGACGACCGCTTTGCCCAGGACCGCCGGCTCCAGGACTACAAGGGCTTTGCCGCGATCGCGTTCGCACGTGCCAACAGGGTCAACCGCGTCACGATGGATTCGCCGAACGCCCGCTACGGCATCATGGCATCCGGCAAGAGCTATGAGGACGTGCGGCAGGCGTTGCGCGAGCTCGGCATCACACCCGAGGTCGCCGCCAAGATCGGGCTTCGATTGTACAAGATCGGCATGCCGTGGCCGCTGGAGCCGGAAGGCGTCAGGCAATTCGCCGTAGGGCTCGAGGAAATCTTCATCATCGAAGAGCGCCGCGAGATCGTCGAGAACCAGGTCAAGCAGGAGCTGTTCAACTGGCGCGACGATGTCCGTCCCCGCATCATCGGCAAGATGGACGATCACGACAAGCGCTTCCTCCCCTTTGCCGAAGAACTCAGCGTCGCCTCCCTGGCCAGCTCGCTGACCGAGCGCCTGCTTCGACTTGACCTCAATCCCGAAATCGCAGCCATGCTGCGCGCCAAGGCCGACTGGTTCAACGGTCGCCAGGCCACGCAAATGCAGGCGACTGCGCCTGTCTCCCGCACTCCGTATTTCTGCTCCGGCTGCCCGCATAACACCTCGACCAAGGTGCCCGAAGGCAGCCGCGCTTTTGCCGGCATCGGCTGCCACTTCATGGCGCTGTGGATGGATCGCTCGACCGAGACCTTCACCCATATGGGCGGCGAGGGCGTGCCGTGGGTCGGCGTGGCGCCCTTCACCAAGGAAGAGCACGTGTTCGCCAACCTCGGCGACGGCACGTATTTCCACTCCGGCAGCCTTGCGATCCGCCAGGCGATCGCCTCGGGCGCCAACATCACCTACAAGATCCTCTATAACGACGCGACCGCGATGACCGGCGGCCAGCATGTCGACGGCGAATTGTCGCCGCAGCAGATCACCTTCCAGCTCCACAGCGAAGGCATCCGCGAGATCTATCTCGTTTCGGAAAATCCAGACGCCTATCCCGCCAACGAGATCGCGCCGGGCGTCAAGACCGCGCATCGCGACGAGCTCGACGCGGTCCAGAAGACGCTGCGCAAGGTCAAGGGCGCGTCCGCGATCGTGTTCGTGCAGACCTGTGCCGCCGAAAAGCGCCGCCGCCGCAAGCGCGGCACGCTGGAGGATCCGGCGCGCCGCGTGCTCATCAACCCGGCGGTGTGCGAAGGCTGCGGCGACTGCTCGGTGCAATCCAACTGCATTTCGGTCGAGCCCCTGGAAACGGAGATGGGGCGCAAGCGCGCCATCAACCAGTCGAGCTGCAACAAGGACTATTCCTGCGTCAAAGGATTTTGCCCGTCCTTCGTCACCATCGACGGCGGCCAGATGCGCAAGCGCGCGCCGGCGGGCGTCGGCGACATCGGCGATCTGCCGGAGCCGGCGTCGCGGCCGACGCTGGAGCGGCCCTACAACATCGCGGTCGGCGGCGTCGGCGGGACCGGCGTGCTGACGATCGGCGCGCTGCTGGGCATGGCCGCCCATATCGAGGGCAAGGCCTCGATGATCCTCGACATGTCGGGTCTCGCGCAGAAAGGTGGCGCGGTGCTGAGTCACGTGCGGCTGTCCGATCATCCGGCCGAAGTGACCTGCTCGCGCATCGTCACCGGCACGGCCGATGTCGTGCTCGCCGCCGACGAGGTGGTCGCGGTCGCCAAGGACACCATCTCGCTCTGCGACAGCAGCCGCACCCGCGGCATCATCAACAGCCACGTGATTCCGACCGCCGACTTCGTCCTCAATCGCGATTTCAACTTTCAGACCCGCAAGCTGGACGGGCTTTTGGAAACCGCTCTGCACAAGGATTCGGTGTTCTTCGACTTCACCAAGCCGGCCGAGCAGCTGCTCGGCGACAGCATTGCCACCAACATGATGATGATGGGCTACGCCTATCAGAAGGGTCTCTTGCCCTTGTCGGCCGACTCGATCGAGCAGGCGATCGAGGTCAACGGCGTCTCCATCAAGATGAACAAGGAGGCTTTCCGCCTCGGCCGCCTCGCGGTCGCCGACCCAGTCCGGCTCGCCGGCATGCTGAAGGGAACGGACGAGGTCGTCGCGCCCAAATCTTTGGACGCCATGACGTTGGACGAGATCATCGAGCACCGCGCAAAGCATCTCACCGCCTATCAGAACGGCCGCCTCGCAAAAAGCTATCGAAAGCTGGTCGACCAGGTCCGTGACGCCGCGGTCAAGGGCGGCTATGGCGATGCACTGCCGCGCGCGGTGGCGATCAACTACGCAAAGCTGCTGGCCTACAAGGACGAATACGAAGTCGCGCGCCTCTTCACCGACGGCGCCTTCGAAAAGCAGCTCCGGGACCAGTTTGAGGGCGACTTCAAGTTCAACTTCAATCTCGCCCCGCCGATCCTCAGCAGCGGCGTCGACGCGCTCGGTCGTCCGAAGAAGCGCGCCTTCGGGCCGTGGATGCTCGGTGTGTTCGGCGTGCTGGCCAAGCTCAAGTTCCTGCGTGGCACGCCGCTCGATATCTTCGGCTATAGCGCCGACCGCAAGCTCGAGCGCGACCTGATCGTCGGTTACGAGAAGGACGTCGCCACCGTGCTCGTCCTGCTGTCGCCGCTCACGATCGACACTGCGGTCGAACTGCTGTCGCTGCCCGACCGCATCCGCGGCTACGGCCCGGTAAAGGAGAAGGCGGTTGCGGACGCCAAGGCCCGCTACGCCCAACTCGCCGCCGATCTGGCCAACCCGCCGCCCGCACCGAGGCAGATCGCGGCGGAGTAGCCGGTCTCGTAGGGTGGGCAAAGGCGCAAAGCGCGGTGCCCACCATCTCACGAGAATTGAATCAGAAGAGGTGGGCACGCTTCGCTTTGCCCACCCTACGAATTCCTGTTTGAAATCAATCCCCGCTCTACTGTGCATGGGGTTGTTTTCACGAAATCGAGTTGCTTCGGCAAAACGAAAATCGCTTGTGTCGTCGGGCAAAACACCTTTAGGATTCTGCCCGCCGTTCCCGTCATCGCGAGCGGAGCGAAGCAATCCAGAAATGCATCCGCGGAAAGATTCCTGTCGCTGCGCTCGCAATGACGACTGCGGCAGCAGGGCCCTTCCACCGCATCTTGGGATGATGCAGCGGCGATTTGCGCCAACCCACTGCCCTCTCGCCCGACGGAATATTTCCGCGCTTGCCAACAGCGCAGCGGCGGTTCAGAAAAAACCGGAAGTGAGAAACGCCAGCGGAGACCTTATTTGACCATCAAGGGCAAGGCCTACATTGCCGGGATTTTTGAACACCCGACCCGGCATGCGGCGGACAAATCCACCGCGCAGCTCCACGCCGAGGTCGCCAAGGGCGCGATCGAGGATGCCGGGATCAGCAAGGACGACGTCGACGGCTATTTCTGCGCCGGTGATGCCCCGGGCGGCGCTTGGCCGATGGTGGATTATCTCGGGCTGAACACCAAAAAGCTCCGCCACGTCGATTCCACCGAAACCGGCGGCTGTTCCTACATCATCCATCTCGGTCATGCCGCGGAGGCGATCGCGGCGGGCAAGTGCTCGATCGCGCTGATCACGCTCGCCGGCAAGCCGCGCACCGGGGCAATGCCGCCGCGCGCCGCCGGCGCGGAAGCCGATTTCGAGACCGCTTACGGCGCGACCACCCACAATGCCTATGGCATGTGTGCCATGCGCCACATGCACGACTATGGCACCACCTCAGAGCAACTCGCCTGGATCAAGGTCGCAGCCTCGCATCACGCGCAATACAATCCGCATGCGATGCTCAAGGACGTCGTCACCGTCGAGGACGTCCTGAACTCGCCGATGATCTCCGATCCGCTGCACCGGATGGATTGCTGCGTAGTCTCCGACGGCGGCGGCGCGCTGATCGTGACCACGCCCGAGATCGCGAAGAGCCTGAAGAAGCCGCTGGTCAAGCTGATCGGCCATGGCGAGGCGATGAAGGGCCCGCGCGGCGGCAAGGACCTCGACCTTACTTACTCAGCCGGCATCTGGTCCGGGCCGCGAGCGTTCGAGGAAGCCGGCATCACGCCGAAGGACATCAAATACGCCTCGATTTACGACAGCTTCACCATCACGGTGTTGATGCAGCTCGAGGACCTCGGCTTCTGCAAGAAGGGCGAGGGCGGCAAGTTCGTCGCTGACGGCAACCTGATCTCGGGCGTCGGCAAGCTGCCGTTCAACACCGACGGTGGTGGCCTGTGCAGCAACCATCCGGTCAACCGCGGCGGCATGACCAAGATCCTCGAGGCCGTGCGGCAGTTGCGCGGCGAGGCGCATCCGAAGGTGCAGGTCAAGAACTGCGATCTCGCCATCGCCCACGGCACCGGCGGCCTTCTCGGCGTCCGCCACGCCGCCTCGACGGCCATTCTGGAGCGCGTGTGATGAGTGAAGCGAAGAAATATCCAGCTCCCGTGACGAATCCGGAGACGGCTGCGTTCTGGGAGGCCGCGAAGGCCGGCAAGTTCATGATCAAGCGCTGCACCGCCTGCGGAGAAGCGCATTACTTCCCGCGCGCGATCTGCCCGTTCTGCTACTCCGAGAAGACGGTGTGGGAGGAGAGTTCGGGCGAGGGCACGATCTACACCTATAGCCTGATGCGGAAGTCGCCGACTGGTCCTTATGCGATCGGCTACGTCACGCTGAAGGAGGGTCCTTCGCTTCAGACCAACTTTGTCGATTGCGATCTGACGGCGCTGAAGATCGGTCAGAAGGTGAAGGTGGTGTTCAAGCCGACCGATGGCGCACCGCTGCCGTTCTTCACGCCGGTGTAGTTGCTTTCTTCCTTCTCCCCTTGTGGAAGAAGGTGGCGCGAAGCGCCGGATGAGGGGTATCGCTCTGCACGAGGAGTCTCGCTGCGGAACCAACCCCTCACCCAAACGAGTTTGCCGCACGGCTCTCGCGGCCCTCTCCCACAGGGGGAGAGGGCACTTCGACTGGCAGCGGCGCAGAGACGTCCGAGAGGAAACAAACAAAATGTCCGCCAGATACGAAGAACTCAAGGCCCTCAAAAACACCGGCCAGAAATACGCCTACACCGATCGCGATGTGATGCTTTATGCCTACGGCATCGGGCTCGGCGCCGATCCGATGGACGAGAACGAGCTCGCCTTCGTCAACGAGGGCACGCTGACGCCGCGGCCGCTGAAGGTGGTGCCGACCTTCGCCTCCGTCGCGGCGTGGGGCGCAGGGCCGGGCGAGATGAACCTCAACCGCGTCATGGTGGTCGACGGTGAACGCGATATCACCTTCCACCAGCCGCTGCCGGTGGCCGCGCATATCACCGCCGACTCTTCGGTGATCGAAGTCTACGACAAGGGCAAGGACAAGGGCGTCATCATCAGCCATCAGACCGTGCTGAAGAACGAGAAGGGCGAGAAGCTGGCAACCTTAGTGGCTTCGCGCTTCGCCCGCGGCGACGGCGGCTTTGGCGGACCGAGCCTGACCCAGCCCGACCCGCACAAGATCCCGTCGCGGTCGCCTGACAAGACGATCGACATCACCACTCGTCCCGACCAGGCATTGATCTATCGCCTCTGCGGCGACCGCAACCCGCTGCACTCAGATCCCGAGTTCGCCAGGAAGGCCGGCTTCCCGCGGCCGATCCTGCACGGCATGTGCACCTACGGCATCACCTGCCGCGGCGTGCTCCAGACCTATGCCGATTACGATGCGTCGGCCTTCCGTCAGCACGTCGCGCGGTTCTCCTCGCCGGTCTATCCCGGCGAGACCGTGACCATGGACCTCTGGAAGGACGGCAACGTGATCTCGTTCGAAGCCAAGGTGAAGTCGCGCGGCGTCACCGTGATCAAGAACGGCAAGACGGTGTTGGGTTAGCCTTCGCTGTCATTCCGGGGCGCGCGAAGCGCGAACCCGGAATCTCGCGCTACACCTCTGGATTCCGGGTTCAGCGCTGCGCGCTGCCCCGGAATGACAACAACAAAAACAGGGAGAAGCCACCATGGGATTGCTCGATGGCAAGGTTGCGCTGATCACCGGCGCGGGCGGAGGGCTCGGTGAGGCCTACGCAAAACTGTTCGCGCGGGAAGGGGCATCCGTCGTGGTCAACGACCTCGGCGGCCCCCGCGATGGCTCCGGCGCCGACACCTCGATGGCCCAGCGCGTGGTCGACGCAATCAAGGCCGAAGGCGGCAAGGCGGTCGCCAACGGCGACGACATTTCCAGCATGGAGGGCGGCCAGTCCCTGTTCGACGACGCCATCAAGCACTTTGGCCGCGCCGACATCCTCGTCAACAACGCCGGCATCCTGCGCGACCAAACCTTCGCCAAGGCCTCCGAAGCCGATTGGGACAAGGTCATCAAGGTGCATCTGAAGGGCACCTTCTGTTGCACCATGCCGGTGTTTCGCTGGATGCGGGAAAACGGTGGCGGCGTCATCGTCAACACCTCCTCGACCTCGGGCCTGATCGGCAATTTCGGCCAGAGCAACTATGGCGCAGCCAAGGGAGGCATCTGGGGCCTGTCCAATGTGCTGGCGATCGAGGGCCGCAAGTACAACATCCGGATCTGGACGCTGGCCCCGGGCGCGCTGACCCGCATGACCGCAGACCTGCCCCGCTACAAGGAGAACCCAGGTGCGGCGCTGGGGCCGGACGGCATCGCGCCGGCCGTGCTATACATGGTCAGCGACTTGTCGGGCGACCAGACCGGCAAGGTGCTGGGCGTGTCCGGGCCCCGCGGCGTGCGCGAAATGCGGATGATGGAAATGGAAGGCTGGAAACCGCCGCATACGGGCTGGAAGGCCCAGGACATCGCTGATCATGCCAAAGAGATCTTCTTCTCCGAGGAACAGATCAAGATGGGCGCGCGGCGGTTTTAGGCCATGGTCGTCCCGGGGGCGCGCAGCGCGCGAACCCGGGACCTCGAGATTCCGGGTCCGATGCTAACGCATCGTCCCGGAATGACGAACAAGAGGATAGAGGACTAATGAAACTCACCGCCGACGCCAAGGGCACCTTCGCAATCGCGCCGACGCCGTTCCACGATGATGGCCGGATCGACGAGCGTTCGATCGACCGCCTCACCGAGTTCTACGAAGAGGTCGGCTGCGATGGTGTCACGGTGCTGGGCATCCTTGGCGAGGCGCCGAAGCTCGATGCCGCCGAGGCCGAGCAGGTCGCCATTCGCTTCGTCAAGCGCGCCAAGACAATGCAGGTGATCGTCGGCGTCTCCGCGCCGGGCTTTGCCACCATGCGTGCGCTGGCGCGGGCCTCGATGGATGCGGGCGCCGCCGGCGTGATGATCGCGCCGCCGCCCTCGCTCCGCACCGACGACCAGATCGTCGGCTATTACAAGCAGGCGGCGGAGGCCATCGGCCCCGACGTGCCCTGGGTGCTGCAGGACTATCCGCTGACACTCTCGGTGGTGTTCACGCCCGCAGTCATCCGCAAGATCGTCACAGACAATCCGAACTGCGTGATGCTCAAGCACGAGGACTGGCCGGGCCTCGAGAAGATCTCGACCCTGCGCGGTTTCCAGAAGGACGGCTCGCTTCGTCCGCTGTCGATCCTCTGCGGCAATGGCGGGCTGTTCCTCGACTTCGAGATGGAACGCGGGGCGGACGGCGCCATGACCGGGTACGCGTTCCCCGAGCTTCTGATCGACGTCGTGCGCCTGTCGAAGGACGGCAAGCGTGACGCCGCGCATGATCTGTTCGACGCGCATCTGCCGCTGATCCGCTACGAGCAGCAGCCAGGCGCCGGGCTTGCCGTGCGCAAATACGTGCTGCAGAAGCGCGGCGTCATCGCCTCGAGCGCGCAGCGCAAGCCCGGCGCGACGATCACGCCGGCGGCGAAGGCGGAGGTCGACTATCTGCTCTCACGCGTGGCGAAGACCGACAAACGCGCCAATCTCCAGCCGCAATCCAGCGCCGCAGGTTAGTTGCATGGCCGAGATGGCAGCATCGCGCCCAGCTTCGACGATCCTCCTGCTCCGCGACGGCGCGGATGTCGACGGCAAGAGCCGCGGCGAAATCGAGGTCTTCATGATGGTTCGCCATCATCAGATCGAGTTCAACTCGGGTGCGCTGGTGTTCCCCGGTGGCAGCGTCGATGCCGGCGATCAGGAGATCGTCAAGCGAGCCGACCTGTATTCGGGCAGCGAGGGCTTGAGCGAAGCGGACTGCGGTTTTCGTATTGCCGCGATCCGCGAGACGTTTGAGGAGAGCGGCATCCTGCTGGCGCGGTCGAAGCATTCGGGTGCGGCTGTTGATGCCAAGCGCGCCGGCGAGATTGCGGACGCGCATCGTGTCGCGCTCAACGAGCACAAGATCGGCTTCCTGGATATCCTCGCCGACAACGGCCTCCAGCTTGCGCTCGACACGCTGGTGCCTTACGCGCACTGGATCACGCCGGAGGGCATGCCGAAGCGGTTCGACACCTGGTTCTTCCTTGCCGCGGCGCCGCCCGACCAGCTCGGCGCCCATGACGGCAGGGAGTCCACCGACTCGATCTGGGTCTCGCCGCGCGAGGCGGTAGAGGGCGGCGACAGCGGCCGCTTCAAGCTGCCGTTCCCGACGACGCGCAACCTGATCCGGTTGGCCAAGCAGGGCAGCGTGAGTGCCGCGCTCGAGCACGCCCGCGGCATGTCCGTCGTGACGGTGATGCCTGTCATGACCAAGACCGAAAGCGGCCGCCAGCTCCGCATCCCGCGTGAGGCCGGCTATGACGGCGAGGTGTTCGAGGTCGGGGCGATCGGCTGACGTCGGCGTTGCTTTCCTCGAGCAGACCTTGAGCCCGACCGCCCGGATTCGGGCGGAGGAGGGCGACGGACCGCAATTTTAACGATATTCCGAGCCGGGAGGCATGTTCCCCCGGGGCCGCAATACGTCGTATATTGAGCTCCCGACAGCCCGGTCCTTAAAACAAACCAATGTCCGCCGAATTGACGCCGACCCCTGAGAAAAAGCGAATTTTTTCGCTCTCCATCGGCCAGTTGACGTTCGGCAGCTTTCTGTTGGTGCTGCTGGTGATCATGGTCACCTCGACCGCGAGCGTGATCGCGATCCGCCACATCGACACGACCTTTGCCGAGTTGCAGCGGCTCCAGAGCGTCGGCGACCTCGCCGAGGATATCGACCGCCGCATGAACGAACTGCGCCTTGCGGCGCGCGACTTCGTCACTGATCCCGGCGCCGGCATCCAGTTCAAGCAGGTCGGCGAGGCCGCCGCGACCCTCAGCGACATCCTGAAGAAAACCCGCATCGAGCTCGCGCCCGAGCAACAGGACATGATCGACGGGGTTACGGAGCGGCTTGCGACCTATCGCAGCGGGCTGGAGCGGATCTCCACTCTGATCGACCGCCGCGCGCAATTGCTCGCTGGCTTGCCGCCGCTGCGCGACCAGTTCGACGCGGCGGTCGCGGGTGCTGCGGACCGCGAGCTCGCCTCCCGCCTATCGGAAGCGCAAAGCCGGATCGCGCTGGGGCTGCTCGCGCGCAACCCGTCTGCTGCCGAGCAGGCCGCGCAGAGCATGCGGACGATGGCTACCGCCGATGCCGCGCTGAAGATCGCCGTCGACAATTACGCCGACGCCATCATTGCCGTCGCCGTCCGCGAGCGGCAGATCGCCGATATCGATCGCGAGGTCCTGGGAACCGAGGGCCGGCTGATCGGGCGCGTCACCGAATTGCTGCGCGAAGTCAGTGCGCGGCGCGGCCATGTGCTGTCGCGCGACTTCGCCCGCACGCTGACTGAGGCGCGGTGGCAGAGCATCGTGCTCGGCAGCATGGGCGTGTTGATCGGCATTCTCGCAGCCGGCTTCGTGGTGCGGCGGACGGTGCGTCCGCTGGCTCAGATCGCGCGCTCCATTCGCGCCCTTGCGGCGGGCGAGAAGGATACCTCGATTCCGTCCGCCGACGTCGACAACGAGATCGGCGACATCGCGCGCGCTGCCGAAGTGTTCCGCCGCGCGCTCGACGAGGCGGACACCGCGCGCGAGGCGGCGGTGCGCGCGCTCACCGAGCAGCGGCTGGCCGAAGAAAGCTATCGCAAGCTGTTCGAGGGCTCGGTCGACGGCATCTACGTCACGACGCCCTCGGGCGATCTCCTCAACGCCAATCCGGCGCTGGCGCGGATGATGGGCTATGACAGCCCGGAGTATTTGATCGACAGCATCAACGACATCGCCCACACCATCTACGTCGATCCCGAGGCGCGCGCCGAATACCAGCGGCTGATGCATCGCGACGGCATGGTGCGCGAGTTCGAATACCAGGTGCGTCAGCGCGGCGGCAACATCCTCTGGCTCTCCGACAGCGCGACTGGGGTGCGGGACGAGCAGGGCCAGATCGTGCGCTACGAGGGCACGCTGCGTGACATCACCGACCAGAAGCGGGCGGAAGACGCCATCGCCGAAGGCCGGCGCCTGCTCCAGCAGGTCATCGACACCGTGCCCGCCGTCATCAACGTCAAGGACCGCGAGCTGCGCTATGTGCTGATGAACCGCTACATGGCGGGTATCTTCGGCATCGAGCCGGGCGACGCGCTCGGCCGCACCACGGCGGACCTGATGTCGCGCTATGGCGCGGCCAAGACTGACGAGAACGACAAGCGCGTGCTCAGTTTCCGGAAAGGTCTCGGCTTCTATGAGGAAGAGTACAAGGACGCTTCCGGCGACATGCGGCAATGGCTCGTCAACAAGCTGCCGCTGCTCGATGCCGAAGGCGAGATCGAGCGGATCGTCACCGTGGCGCTCGACATTGGCGAGCGCAAGCGCGGCGAGCAGGAGATGCGGAAGGCGAAGGATGCCGCCGAGACGGCGTTGCGCAATTTGCGCGAGACCCAGGCCTCGCTGATCGAGGCGGAGAAGCTCGCCGCTCTCGGTCGTCTCGTCGCCGGCGTCGCGCATGAGGTCAACAATCCCGTCGGCATCAGCCTGACGGTTGCCTCCGCGCTCGAGCGCAAGACTGCGATATTCAGCGCCGAGGTCGAGCGCGGCGAACTCCGCCGCTCGACGCTCAACGACTATCTCAACACCAGCCGCGACGCATCCTCGCAGCTTGTCTCCAATCTCAACCGCGCTGCCGAGCTGATCCAGTCGTTCAAGCAGGTCGCAGCCGATCGCAACTATTCGGACCAGCGCAGTTTCGATCTCGCCGACCTTACCGAGCAGGTGGTGATGAGCCTGCGCCCGGGGCTGCGCAAGCAGAACCTGACGCTCAATGTCGATTGCCAGCCCAATCTCACCATGAACAGCTATCCCGGTCCGTATGGGCAGGTGCTGACCAATTTGTTCCTCAACTCGGTGGCGCACGCGTTCCCGGACGGGCGGCCCGGCATCATCGACATCCAGGTGCGCGAGTCCGGCAAGGACAATGTCGAGATCATCGTCGCCGACAATGGCTGCGGCATGAGCCTCGACGTGCGTCGCCGCGCGTTCGATCCGTTCTTCACGACGCGGCGCGACCAGGGCGGCACCGGTCTGGGGCTGCACATCGTTTACAGCATCGTCACCAACCGGCTGGGCGGGCGGCTCGATCTCGATTCCGAGCCGGGCCGCGGTACGCGGATCCAGATGATTCTGCCGCGCACAGCGCCGCTCGAGCAAGCGGCGGAATAGCTCGCGCTCAGTCGACGTCTGCGAGCTTGTGCAGCGTGGCGCCAAAGATCTGGCTGGCCTTGCCGACGAGCGCCGTGCCCGTCATGTCCGCGCGCGTATCGGTGAAGGTGCCGCTGACGCCGATGCCGACTGCCGCAGGCCCGCCGAACAGAGGATTGTCGTCGCCGCGCGGGGAGGTGTGCCGCTGCACCAGCACCTCACCCTTGAAGGTGTTGTCCTTCGCCGTGTAGCTGCCGGTGTAATAGAGATAGGCGTCGCCGCCGACAATCTTGCCGTCGCGGAAAACAATCACGCCGCTGCCCTTGCCGGCTCGACCATCGAGCAGGGTCACGTGAATCGAATAGAGGCCGTTCTTCATCAGGTCCCGCAGGCCGGCCGCCGCCGCCCAACGGCGTAACCGGTGAGGCTTTTATGCCAAAGCGCAATCCCTCGTGCAACGCGGCAGTTTGCCGGCCGCTAAGCCAGCACCCAATCACGCGAGCCGTAATTGTCCCGTCTTGCCTGTGGCGCGGATATGACGGTTTCATCATGTGGCGCGGCCAGTCGTTCCGAATCAGAGTTGGCCCGCGAAATGCATAACCATTGTTGCACTGGCCGCGGGGTGCTGGAGCAAGACAAACGTGACCAACTGGATCGATTCCGGCGGCCATGAGCCGCGTCTGTACAGTGCGCGTCCCACCAATTGCGAAAGACGACAACGGCGAATTCGCCACGCGACACGCAGGCGAACCATGACAAGGTTCGGCTGTACCTTGCTGCTGATTGCGCTTGCTGCCCCGTTCGGGCACGCGCGCGATCGGGGCCAGTTCGTCAACACCAGTGCCGAATTGAAGGCCTGGTTCGACAGTCTGCGCAGCGGCAAGGGGCCATGCTGCTCCGATGCCGACGGCTCGGCGATCTCGGACTCCGATTGGGAGAGCAAGGACGGGCACTATCGCGTCCGCGTCCCGCGCTATGGCTACATGCGCGAAGGCCAGCAGCAAGAGCTGGTCTGGGTCGACGTCCCCGAGGAGGCCGTGATCTCGGAGCCGAACCGGGTGGGGCGCACCATGGTTTGGCCGATCTACGGCTACATGGGCGTCGCGATCCGATGCTTTATGCCCGGAAGCATGACCTGACCGGGCAACAGCTCGCCCGGTCTCGGTGGCGCTCGATGCGGCCGTGCCGTCTCAAGTGTACTTCTTGTCGCGCTCGAGCAGCTCGATGGAGATGCCTTCGGGACCGCGGATGAAGCACACGCGGACGCCCGGCCGGAGCGTGGTCGGCTCGCGCGTGAAGACGACGCCCTTGGCCTTGATCTCGGCTGCGACGGCATCGATGTCCTTCACCGTGAGCCCGAAATGGTCGAGGCCCTGATGCGGATGCAGCGGCGGCGGGCTGACCACATTGTCGCCCTCCACCGGCGCGATGAAGATCTTTGCGCCGCCGAGCTGCACGTCGATCCGCCCCGGTGCGCGCACGATCTCGCCGCCGAGGATATCCCGCAGCCAGGCCGCCGTAGCTTCCGGATCGGGGCTGCGCAGATGGACGTGATCCCAAGTGACGGCGAACGGCATTTCAACTTCCTCCCAACGGTCTTGCCAACGGATATTGGCGGCGTTGCAGCGCATATTAGCGATCCGGACCGGTGATCGCCACCATGCGTCTTACCCGCGATTCGCTCGCCCGCGGGAACCTTAGTTCGTCCCGCGGATTGAGAAGATGCCCTGGCCGGCATTCGGTGATGCACCCATGAACGCAAGGTTTGGCCGGATCGGAATGGGAAGCCGCGTCAATAAGGGCGAGGATTTGTCACGGACCGCGCCTGCACCAAGCATCTGGCTCAAGCGCGGCCTGCTGTGGCTGCTGGCCGCGATCATCACCGGCTGCGCCGTCTCGATTCTCATGCCGCCCTCCGAAGGCAATGTCGGGCAAACCGAGCCGGTGAGTTTGGCGCTCGCAACGATTGATCCGACTGCCACGGCAACGGCGTCGGAGACTTCCGCTGCGGAGCCCGTGGGGCTCGACCGGCTCAGAATCTCCTCGCAGACCTGGCGCCGCGGCGGGCTCGGTTCGAAGGCCCTGGTGACCTTCACCGTACGAAATGACAACGACTATGCCGTAAAGGATGTCGAGATCGTCTGCGCCTTTGCGCGGCGTGACGGCAGCCATCTGACCGACCGCAGCCGCGTGCTGGCCGACACCGTGGGTATGAAGAGCCGCAAGACCTTTGCCCGCGTTCCCGTCGGCTTCGTCAATGTGAATGCCGATCAGGCCAAGTGTTCGCTGGTCACGGCGCGGCGTGCGTAAAGGCCGCGTTTCACTAGCGGAAAAGTTACCGTCCCTGCCTCTTGGTCAAAAAACTTGGCGTTGCCATTTGAACCATCGGGCAGGGGGCAGGAACAAACTAAAAGATCGCCTGTTAAGGCGAAGAGCCCGCGCGGATGCGGGGGCGGAGCGCGGTCAATGCCCATCTTTCGCTATTTCATGTTCGTCGGTGGAGCGCTGCTCGCACTGTTGTTCGCCGCGGATTTCGTTTGGCCGGCGCCGCCGGTTGCGCAGGCCGTCGCGACAGCAGGCTATGACCAGCCGTTGATCCGGATTCGGTCCGATCGCCATCTGCCTGATCGTATCGTGCTCGACACCACTCAGCCGACGATCGCAGCGCCGGTGGTGAGGACGGCTGCCGTCGCGGCGCCCGAGCCGCCGGCGCAGGCGGACAAGCTGGCCGAGATGTCGGCGAAGGCGCGGGTGCGCGAGACCTTCGCCCAGTTCACCCCTGCCGGGGGGAAGGCCGATGCGTCCTCAGCCAAGAAGGCCGACGCCAAGCCGGAACCCCAGGTCCAGGTGTCGCAGGTCCACGCTCCGGCCCAACCGAGGCGCAAGGTGGCCAGGACGCATCTGGCCCCGCAGCGCGGCCAGCCGATGATGCTGGTGGCACAGCAGCCGCATTTCGGTCTGTTCGACATGACCTGGTGAAGAAGGGGTCTGATCCGCCCCAGGAGGGCGGCTGGGGCTTTTTATTGTCCCACCTCTCTGCTAATTCGAAGCCATCCGAATGCCCCGGTGCACTGGCTTGCCAGCGATGACCCGGGGTATTTCGGTTGTGGCCCAACACGCGGTCAGGCGCTCGTAGCTCAGCTGGATAGAGCATCGGATTTCGATTCCGAGGGTCGGAGGTTCGAATCCTTCCGAGCGCGCCATTTGCGAGTATGCGCATCGGGTCCTGAAGGCTTCGACGGGCGCCCTATGCGCGAGCCGCTAGGTGGCCCGAAGGCTGGTCTGCCGGCCTCGCGCCAGCGTCTCCGAGGGGGTCTCGTGGAAGGTCGCGCGGTAAGCCGCGGCAAATTCGCCCAGATGATGAAAGCCCTGAGCACGCGCGCAAGTCGCGACCGTCGTGCCGCCGCCTCTGAGCAGGCGCGCTCGGGTGGCCCACAGCCGCTTCAAGCGGATGTACCGATGCAGGCTCATGCCACGCACCTTGGTCAAGGCGCCGCTTAGTGTCCGAATTGAAACGCCGAATTCGTTGGCGAGATTCGCCGTGTAGATCGGTGCGGTCGGATAGGCCGTCACGAAATCGTCGATCCGCTGCACGAGCCTGGCGGATCGCGCGCCCGCAATCGAGGCGCTGCGATTCGACCGCGGATCAATGTGGAACAGGTCGTCCATCGCGAGCAGCAGGCCCTCCTGGAGATGCGCGGCGACATCCGTGGCTTCGAACATGCGGGGCTCCACGGACGCGGTGCGCAGTATGTCGAGCACAAGCTGTCGCGCGTGGAGCAGAGCAGTGCCCTCGCCGATGCTGGTCCACAATGTGTCGGCCCGATCGAACCACCCGCGATCCCTCAGAGCGGGCGAGAAGATGATCAGCGCGTGATAATTGGTTTGAAACTCGACGAAATGGCAATCATCGTTACCGCGCAACGCCAGGAAAAAGCGTGAGTCGAGACTGATCCCGTTCGAACTCGCTCGCAGATCGTCGCTCATCGGCAGGATCACCATGCCGCCCGGCGCGCGATACGCGGTATCGAGGATGCGCGCAAATGATCTCGCCACCACGATCTGGCACGCCGGCAGGCTGACGATTGCCCGCGCCGCCGCGAAGTTGGTGACATCGAGAGGAATGCTCCGGGCATGTTCGATCGACTCCACCGGCCGAAACGCGTCGACGTCGGCGAACTTGATCAGCTGGAGCGCGGAAGACGGGGCGAGAGCGTCGAAGAACATTTGTCTGGCCGGAAATTGAAATGTGACAATGAAATGAGCGGCAGTGCAGTCCCATCAATGACCAAACATCGCGATTCAGTAAACGGGATACCGGTCCGTAGTATTACTGTTATCATCTCATGGGGACGTCGGATTGAGGCTACCATCAACGTTCTCGACTCATCGGTTGACCGGAGGCGAGGTCGATGAAATGGAGGCGCGTGCAGGCGGGACAGGCAAACGCCTCAAAGCTCCGCCCTTCCTGTCTTTGCTGCTTCTCGAGATGCGTCTGCACGTTCATACCCGTCTGAGGGCATTGGAAAACGATCAAATCAGCCATCGGTGCAGAATGACGGCACGACGAATTTAATCTTTGATCTAGATCAGTTTTGGACGCTCCCCGCCCACCCCTCCGACGCGCGCCCACGCAACACGCTTCTCTAAAAAGCGAAGGGGCCTCAAGGGCCCCTTCAGATCTCACCAGCGGCGATAGCCGTGATAGCCGTAATAGCGCGGACGCGGTGCGTAATAGCGCGGCGGCGCATAATATCCGGGACCATAGCCGTAGCCGTAGGCATAGTTCGGACGCCACCAGCAGCGTCCCCAGGCATTGCAGACCATCCGGACCTGCTCGACGTTGCCGGCCTGCGGTGTCGCAGGTGCAGGCGCAATAGGCATGGCGGACGCCACCGGCGATGCCGCGAGGGCACCCAACAGGGACGCGGCGACGAGGCCAATCTTCAACTTCATGATGTCTTCTTCCTCTGCTTACGCAATACAGTTATCGAAGATGTTCTGATCAAATTGTGGCGGACTCAAAATGTAACGCTGATGAACAAACCGCCAGCCATCCGCCGCAGCCCTGATCCAGCGCCGCCAAGCTATCCCGGGTTTGCGCCGATCGCCAATGCCAGGGCCAGCGCTGCAGCCTTCCGGATCGTCGCCGCCATCCTTTGATCCTGCGCAATTTACACGGCCCGCTTCCAATTTAGTCTTGTCGCGATAGGCCGCCTTTCCTGGCATTCGAAGCGCATGTCCGGCCGGCCTCACAGATTGTTTGGAGCAGTGCAATGAACAAGATGAGGATCGACAAGGGCGACTGGCTCATCGTGTGCGACGGCCGCAAGGCGCTCATCCTGGAAAATCTCGGCGACGAGATGTTTCCGAACCTTCACACCAGGGAGGTCCACGAACAGGCCAATCCCGCCACGGCCGCACAAGGGACTGATGCACCCGGCAGGCTGCATGCGGCGGTCGGCGGCGCCCGGAGCGCACTCGAGCAGACCGACTGGCATGATGAGGCCGAGCGGGCCTTCCTGCGTGGCCTCGCAGGACGGCTCGACATCGCGCTCAGCTCAGGCGAGACCTCAGCCCTGACCATGGTGGCCTCGCCGCGCGCGCTGGGCATGATCCGTATGGATTATTCGGACGCGGTGCGCAAAGCGCTTCGAGGCGAGGTCGGCAAGGACCTCGTCAAGCTGCCGGTCTACGAAATCGAGAAGCAATTGCTGCTGTCGGGGGCCGCCGGCTAAGGCGCCCGCCCGTAGGGGCACGCCGTCGGCGCCACTCAGTAACAGGGGTGCCGGCGACGGTCCTGGCCGACATAGGCGGCGGCGCTCTGGTAGCAGTGATTGGTCGAAGGGCCGTCGTAATAGGCGAAGGTGCCGGCGGTGAGCCCGGGGCCGTAATTGTGCACATAGCTGATCGGGTAGGGCAGCGGATTGGTGTAGTGGTGATGGTACCGGTGATGCACCCGTGCCTCCGCGAGGCCGGGGGCTAGGATTGCGGCCGACAGGGCAGCAACCGCGGCAACAAGTTTCAGCTTGCTCATCTCGATTCTCCGGAACCCACGCTTAGAGGTCGGTTCCTTATAGCCATTTTGGGCGGGGTGGGCACCCATCCAGAGGCCGTAAACGGGGGCTCATCCCGCGGATTCCCGGGCGGGTGTGGCCGAAATGCCGGAGCCGGGGGGCGCGATCCGCCCATTTTTGGCCTTTTCGGGATGCTTAACGAATTCCCCACACAAGTATGGCCAAAGAGAATTCGGTCAAAGATTCCTCCCGCCGGGCCTTTGGGGTGCTGTTCAGGCCGGTTCGTTCCTCGCAAGGTTTTCGCCGACACGCTGCCATGCGCATCACGCTCCTCAGCCTGCTGTTGTTCTTCGTCGCGGCCGCCACGCCAGCGCGGGCGGAGCTGCACATCACCCGCGACCACGGCGGCTACGTCGAGGAGTACAAGGCCAAGTACAAGCGCGTTCGCGAAAAAGGCGAGCGCGTCATCATCGATGGCATCTGCAACTCGGCCTGCACCCTGGTGCTCGGCATCGTGCCGATGAACAAGATCTGCGTGACGCCGCGCGCGAGCCTCGGCTTCCACCAGGCCTATTACGACAAGGCCTTCACCTTCGGCATCAAGGTCACCAGCTCGGAAGGGACGTCGGACCTGATGTCCTATTATCCTGATACGGTGAAGGACTGGATCCGCCGCAATGGCGGGCTGACCACCGACATGAAGAAGATCAAGAACGGTGTCGAGCTCTGGAAGATCATCGATCCCTGTCCGGACGAATGGTGAGCGGCTGATCCAGCCGCCGCGCGCGTGGTCGATCATGCGCCGCAACATTCAACAGCCGGAAATTCGCGTTGCCGCATCGCCCTTGGTCGGGCATTGAGGGCGGCAATGAATCAAAATCAAGACCCCTCCCTGACCGCGCGGGCGGCGCCGGTCCTGTTTGTGGTGCTCTGGAGCACCGGATTCATCGGCACCAAATACGTCGTCAACAATGCCGATCCCTTGACCTATCTCGCCATCCGCATGGCGGTGGTGGTCGGCCTGATGGCGATCATCGCAGCCATTGCCCGCCCGAAATGGCCTGATCGCACCGGCATCGCCCACAGCGCGGTCGCCGGCATTCTTGTCCACGGCTTTTATCTCGGCGGCACCGCGATCGCGATCGCGCACTCGATTCCGGCGGGCCTCTCCGCGCTCATTCCAGGGCTTCAGCCCATCCTGACCTCGACCATCGCCAATCGCTGGCTCGGCGAGAAGGTGACGCCGGTGCAATGGTCCGGGCTTCTGCTCGGCCTTGGCGGCGTGGTGATGATCCTGCACAACCGCCCCATGACCGGCGAGGCCGGGATCGGTTGGCTCGCCTCCGTGGTCTCACTGATCAGCATCACGCTCGGCACGCTTTATCAGCGGCGCTACTGCAACCAGATCGACTGGCGCGCCGGCAACCTCGTGCAATATGTGGCCGTCACCGTCTTCTTCGCGGCCGGAGCCTTCCTGTTCGAAGATCGCGTGGTGCATTGGACGCGCGAGTTCGTGCTGGCGCTCGGTTGGCTCGCCGTGGCGCTCTCGATCGGATCGATCGGGCTGCTGTATTGGCTGATCCGCCACGCCGCGGCGACCTCGGTCGCGAGCCTGTTCTATCTGGTGCCCGCCGTCACGGCGCTGATGGCCTATCTGCTTTTCGACGAGAAGCTCGACGCGCTGGCGATCGCCGGCATGGCGATCTGCGCGGCCGCGGTGTTTGTGGTGAACCGACGCTCTTAGATCGAGGTTCGGCCCTCGATATGCATCCCTGACGTGCGCGGCGCGTCGTGCTAGGCTCGTCGCATTTCAGCTTCCTTTTCGGCACGGTGACTTCCATGAAGAAGGCCAAAAAGAGCGTCGGGCGCGCACTGCTCGGCAGGTCCACCAAGCCGGTTCGGATCGCCTGCATCAACTACGCCGGGGGGGAGATCGACGACCGAACGATGGGCAAGCTCACCGCGGCGCTCCAGAAATGCTACGACGAGCATTTCCTGCCGGTGTGGGGCTATCCGGTCGAGCTCTACGTCACCCGCAAGCCGAAGCGGACCGATTGGCAGCTCGTCTATTTCGACGACGCTTCGCACAAGAACATGCTCGGACGCCATGAGCTGACACATCGGGGACAGCCGATCTCGAAGATCTTCGTCAAGGCGCTGGGTGACGAGCCGGTCAGCGTCGCGGCCTCGCACGAGCTGTTCGAGATGGTGCTCGATCCCATGGCCAATCTGTGGGCCGACAAGAATCGCCACACGCAATATGCCTATGAGGTCTGCGACGCCGTCGAGGAGGATTCCTTCGTGGTCAGCGGCTTTCCGATGTCGAACTTCGTCTATCCATCCTGGTTCGAGCCGTTCAAGCATCCCCGCGGCACCAAATTCGACCACAAGGGGACGCTAAAGGAGCCGTTCTCGATGACCGAGGGCGGCTATCTCATCAAGAAGGTCAACGGCCGGAAGGTGATCAGGGCGTTTGGGTCACCCGAGAAGCGGCGGCGCTTCGCGAAAGAAGACCGGCGCGGCCATCGCAGCGAATTTCGCGATCCGCAAGGGGTCCATCATCCGGGCCGGCGCGCATCCAAACGGGGAGCGTAGGGCCACAGCGGAGGATGATCTCCGGGCGCGCGCCGCACCCGGAGACCCGCTCGAAATTGCGGTCAGCGCTTGGCCTTGCTGGCCTTCTTTTTCGACTTGGCGGCTTTCTTCGGAGCTTTCTTCGGAGCTTTCTTGGCGCCTTTTTTGGCGGCCTTCTTCACGCTCTTCTTGGCTGTCTTCTTCGCCGACTTCTTTGCGGCTTTCTTCGTTGTCTTCTTGGCCTTCTTTTTGGAAGCCTTCGCCTTCTTCGGCGCTACTTTCTTCGCGGTCTTCTTGGTGGCCTTCCTGACCTTCTTGACGGCAGTGACTGCGGCGTCCTTGGTCGCTTCAACGGCGGTGGTGATCGTCTCCATCGCTTGTTCGGTGATCGGCTTGTCGTCGTCCATATCGTCCCCCAATGTTTGAATGGTGCGACGACGATAGCGGGTTTCAAAATTGTGTCAAAGCAGTGCTCAACCTTTGCGGATCTTGGCGTAGGCGGTCAACGCACGCTCGCGCCTCTCGGCATGATCGACGATCGGCCGCGGATAGGTTTTGCCGAGGGTAATGCCGGCACTCGCCAGCTCGATCGGCGTTGCTTGCCAGGGCTGGTGAATGAGCTTCGCCGGCAGCTCCTTGTTCCGGCACCCAGCGCCGGACATAGGCTCCATCAGGGTCGAACGTCTCACCCTGAAGCATCGGATTGAAGATGCGGAAGTAAGGCGCGGCGTCAGCGCCGCAGCCGGCGACCCACTGCCAATTGGCAGGATTGCTGCCGGCATCGACCAGCGTGTCCCAGAACCAGCTTTCACCCTCGCGCCAGGCGATCAGGAGGTGCTTGACCAGGAAGGAGGCGACGACCATCCGGACTCGTTATGCATGACGCCGGTGTGCCAGAGCTCGCGCAGGCCGGCATCGACGATCGGATAGCCTGTGCGCCCGCGCTGCCAGGCGGCGAGCGGCTGCGTGTCAGCTTTCCAGGGGAAGTCATCGAAGCTGGTTTGCAGGTTTTCGGTGGCAAGGTTCGCTTGGCGTGATCAGGAGTCTCCTCGTTTACAATCTGTAAAGCATGTCGCAGTGCGAAGGCCGTTAATGCGACCGTAAGCCGATTGCACGAATATGCACGAATTACGGGGGTCATTCCATTCATGTCCAAACTCGCGACGGCGAAATTCCTGCCGCAATTCAAGCTGGGCACCAAGGCCGTGCTGTGCGCCGTGCTGCTGATCGCCGTGAATACGGCGCTGGTGGTCGGCGCCGGCTATTGGTCGCTCACCACAGCCATCAATGATCGCGCGTTGCGCGACATCGAGGTCAATCTGCGCACGCTGGCGCTCGCGTTTGCCGAGACTGCTTCCGACGCCAGGATCACCATGAAGGATGGTGCTGTGGCGCGCGCCGAGATTCCCAAAATGCCCGACTTCAAGGATCACGCCATCGTCGATCGCGCGGTGTCCTATGTCGGCGGCACCGCGACCCTGTTTGTGTTTGACGGCGCCAGCGGCCAGTTCGTCCGCCGCTCGACCAACGTGAAAAAGGAGAATGGCGAGCGCGCGGTTGGCACCCAGTTGGCCGCCGACCATCCGGCGCAGGCCCTGCTGCGCCGTGGCGAGGCCTACAAAGGGCCGGCGACCTTGTTCGGCAAAACTTTCATGACCGCCTATCTCCCGATCGCAGATGCAAGCGGCAAGGTCGCCGGCATCCTCTATGTCGGCATCCCGATGGCGCAGTTCGAGAGCATGTTGGCCCAGGCGATCGCGAGCATGGCGGTCGCGGCAGCCGTCGCGGCGCTGCTGGTCCTGATCCTCACCATGCTGGTCGTCCGTCGTGTTACCCGGCCACTCACCTCGGTCACGCACTCGCTGACGGCGCTCGCCAATGGCGAGAGCGACGTCGCGATCGATTGCGAGGACCGCGCCGACGAGATTGGCGAGATCGCCCGCACGGTCGCGGTGTTCAAGAGCAATTCGTTGGAGCGGGCGCGCCTGCGCAGCGAACAGGCGGCGGCCTCCGCCGCCGCGGTCGAGCAGCGCAAAGCCGACTTGCGCAATTTCGTCGAGGAGTTCCGCGGCAGCGTCGGCGGCATCCTCGACGAGGTGCTGCACTCGTCCGGCGAATTCGAGCGCGTTGCGCGGCAACTGACCGACACCGCACGCTCCACCGCCGATCTGTCGGCGCAGTCGGCCGGCGCGTCCGAGACCGCCTCCGACCACGTGCGCTCGGCGGCCTCAGCTTCCGACGAGCTGTCCCAATCGATCTCCGAGATCACCCGCAGGGTTCAGGAATCAAACGCGATCTCCGCCGAGGCGGTGCAACAGGCCGAGGCCACCGATCGGCGCATCGCGCAGCTCTCGGAGGCAGGCGCGCGCATCGGCGACGTCGTCAAGCTGATCACCTCGATCGCCGAGCAGACCAACCTGCTGGCGCTCAACGCCACCATCGAGGCGGCGCGGGCGGGCGATGCAGGCCGCGGTTTCGCAGTGGTGGCCCAGGAGGTCAAGACGCTTGCCGGCCAGACCGCCAAGGCGACCGACGAGATCTCGAACCAGATCGCCAGCATGCAGCTCGCGACCGAGGAGTCGGTCACAGCCGTCAAGGCGATCGGCCAGACTATCGAGCGCATCAGCGGCATCGCGGGCTCGATCTCGGCTGCGGTCGAGCAGCAGAGGAGCGCGACTCAGAATATCGCAGCCAGCGTTCGCGCCGCGGCGTCCGGCACGGCGGATGTCGCCGTCAACGTCCGTCATGCCGCCAAGGGTGCGAGCGAGACCGGCGAGACTTCGAGCCGGATGTTTGCTTCGGCCCAGGCGCTGTCGGGCGAGAGCCTGCATTTAAAGGCCGAGGTCGACGGCTTCCTCGACCGCGTGCGTGCGGCTTGATCTAGATCGTGATGACCGCGGTCTCCTCGACCGCGGGTCTGTTGCTGGCAGACCGGTTGACGGCGTGAGCCGTCACTTTTGGCCGTTATTTGGGCTGCGGCACGATCCGGATGTACGGCTTCGGCTCTTTCCAGCCCTGCGGATAGATCGTCTTGGCCTCGTCGTTGGAGACCGAGCCCGCGATGATCACATCGTCGCCCTGCGACCAGTCGGCCGGGGTTGCGACGCGATGCTTGGCGGTGAGCTGGAGCGAATCGATGACGCGCAGAATTTCCTGGAAGTTGCGGCCCGTTGTCATCGGATAGACCAGCACCAGCTTGATCTTCTTGTCCGGCCCGATGATGAAGACGTTGCGGACGGTCTGGTTGTCGGCGGCGGTGCGGGTGAGGGGATCGCCCGAGATCGCGGCCGGCAGCATGCCGTACAGCTTGGAGACGTTGTAATCGGTGTCGCCGATCATCGGGTAGTTGGGGGCGGCACCTTGGGTCTCCTTGATGTCCTCCGACCATTTCGAATGGCGGTCGACCGGATCGACCGAGAGGCCCATCAGCTTGACGCCGCGCTTGTCGAATTCCGGCTTCAGCTTGGCGAGCGCGCCGAGCTCGGTCGTACAAACTGGCGTGAAGTCCTTGGGGTGCGAAAACAACAGCGCCCAGCTGTTGCCGATCCAATCGTGGAACTTGATCTTCCCTTCGGTTGTCTCGGCTTCGAAGTCTGGGGCGGTGGCGCCGATCGGAAGTGTCATGGTTCTACCTCATCGTATTGGATTTGCTGCGGAATCTGTGTCGGACCGTGATGGCCAGTATAGGGTCTGGGCGATCGCAAGTGAACTGCTTCAAGTAAAATGTGAATTCCTTCCCTGAAACGCCGATTTCCTAGCACCTTCGTGCTACGGCAGCGCCTGCGGCGAAACACCTCCACCAGAGCCACACGGTCTCGATTGCCCCGATAAAGCCTTTTATGACCCGCATCACGCTCGCCCGACGTTTGATGGAACCAAAATGGTCCTGACAGCGACCAATTGGCAACCATTGAGAAAAGTCGCGATCCCCGTATCGAATCATTAACCACCCCTTTACGCCCGCATGAAAATGCTGGTCGATCAGAAGAAATCTGGAAGTGAACTATGTCTGCCGTACTGCCTAAGCCAGTTGAGTCGCCGTCCCTCGAACCGTCCTGCCGCGATACCGCAGCTCATGCACTCTCCGTCGTGCGCGACGGCGTGATCACGGGCGAAGGCCCGACCACCAAGGGCCGGGTGCACTTTTCCCGCTCCATCGATGCCGATGATACCGCCTGGTGCGCGCGCATCCTGACGGCCGCGGCCGTCAACGACCAGCCGGTCAGCCGCGGCGAGGCCGAGGCGCTGTTCGAGATCAACGAGGCCGCGACCGAGCGCACCGACGGCGGCCGGTTCGATGACCTCCTGGCCAAGGCGGTGGCTCACTACGCCGCGAGCGCCTCGGGCCTCAAGGTGCCGCCACGCAGCGTCGCGCTCTCGGCCGAGTCCGACATCGAAAGCTGGGCGCCGTCCTATGCGTCCAAAGTCAACAGCGAGATGCTGGAGTGGATTGCCGGCCAGATGCGCGGCAAGCGCCACAACAACCGTCGCCTGATGGCGATGGTGGCGACCTTCCTGGGCGCCACCGCGCTGCCTCTGGCGGGCCAGTTGCCGAACGTGTTCGACATTGGCATGTAAAATTCGCGCCTGAGATTTTAGCGCGCGAGACAGCGGCGGGGTTATTTCCCCGCCGTTTTTTGTTTGCCGGCGTTCGGCTCAAGTCCCAGCGTGCGGCCAGGGAAGCCGGCAGCATCGAAATAGCGCTGGCTGCCGACGCGCTGGAGGTTGAGCACGGTCTGAAGTCCGTTTTCGGACATCTTTGATTTCTCGACGGCCTTGTAGGCCTTCGGCACGATCCCGTTCGGCAGCGCTTCCGACATCACCCGGCCGACCAGGCCGCCATTGTGCGAGCCGCGCAGGCCAAGCAGCTGGGCGGCGGTCATGCCGACATCGGCATTGCTGACCGGCAACTCGTCGACGAAGCCGGCTTTGAAGTCCGGTCCGATCGCAGCCATGAAGTTGAAGGTATCGCCGCGGCTGAAGCTGCCATGCATGCCCTGGCCCTGCCGCAGCACGGTGTCGGCGACCTCGACCGAGCAGTTGGTCGGCGCCTCGCCGCAATCGCTGGCATAGGAGCGGAAATTGACGACGATCGCCGGCGTCGGCGTCGCCGCCTTGCCGCGCAGATTGATGCTCGACAGCGGCAGCGTGCCGGGGAAGCGGCCAAGTGAATCGTCGACAAACACGCCGGAGACGTAGTCCTGGTCGAGCAGCGCCTTGATGGTCTTCGCCGCCAGTTTCTTGTCCTTGTTCGGCAGATAGATCAGGTCCGAGCCGCCATTGGTGGCGACGACGAGCTCGGGCTTGGCCGGATCCTTGCCGAGCACGCCATTGCCGGCCTTTGGATGCGCATTGCCCGTGACGGCCGCGTTCTTGTCGTTAGGGTCGAACAGCGGCAGGTCGAGCGCCTTGGCCAGATCGAGAGCGACGAAGCCCATGGGCAAGAAGTCCTTCGGCGTATCGTCATAGCTGACCTTCGCCGAGGGGCTGGTCTTGCTCTCCTTGGAAATGGTCGAGAATCCGTGGTCGGCCTGGACCATGATGTTGGTATTGGCGGCAAGCCCAAGCTCGTCCAGTGCCTTGCGGAGCTGGGCGAGGTTGTTGTCGGCGTTCTTGATACCGGCCATCGAGGTCGGGCCGTTGATGCCCGGCAGGATGTGGTTCAGGCTGTCGCCGGTGTTGTGCTGGCTGCCGTCGGGATCGCGCGACCAGAACACGAGGACGAACGGCTTGTTGCGGGCCTTGAACATCGGCAGCACGACCTTGGTGGCGACATCGGCGAAATAGGCCTGCTGCCTAACGTTGGCGACCGTGGTGCCCGGCGTCTTGGCATCGCCCGCCTTGGCATTGTCGCCACGTGACGGAGCGGCAACAGGCAGCCCGGCGTTGGTCAGCGCCGCCTTCACCTCGTCCGAGAGCGGTACCCCATTCTTACCCCCGGTGGCATCGTCGAACACGACCGAATGCAGGCCGGGCTTGTCGGCTCGGTCGGTGTGATCCCATTGATAGGTCGGACCATGCTTGCCCAGCGCGGCGGTGCTGAAGCCCTTGTCTCGGGCCAGCTTCAGGATCGTGTCCTCATTGAGATAGTCGCCCTTGAAATGCTCGTCGATGTCGCCGAGCACCGCGTCGTTCTCGATGAAGGGGACCACGGTGTCGCCGGCCGGGACGGATGTGTAGTTGGTCCAGATCGTGTTGGAGAACACGCCGGTGTCGCCGAGATAGTGGCCGGTCGACATCGCCGAGCCATTGGCCATGGTGAACGTCGGGAACAGCGAATGCGAATTCTTGAAGTTGACGCCCTTGTCGCGGACCTCGGCCATCGCCGGTGCCGTTTCGGGCGTGATCTTCAGCGCGCGCAACCCGTCAGGGATGAACAGGATCAGGTTGCGCGGGGTGTTGTTCTGGGCGGAGGCAAGCCCGCTAGGAAGTCCGGTGGACAAAACTGTCAGTCCGGCGGACAGCAACACCAGTGAGCGGCGCATCAAATCTCTCCCTGCCTGCAATGAGGCGGCTTGGCGGCCGACCCCGACCGCCGCCTTCGTTTAGTTTGGCTAAATGACAGTTTAGTTACAAGAGCCACCGGCCATGCAACAGGTGCAGGGAGAGCGACCTTGTTGCCATGGTCTCGTGAGTGCTCCCAGGGTGAAGCAGTGGATCGTTGCGCGGCGCGGTTAGGCCGCCTCTCAGCGGAACGAATCGTCGAAACCAGATTTCCAAATTCAAATCGCTAGAAAATTTTTGCTTGTTGGTATCGTCAATCAAGGCATGAGGCTGGCGGTCACTCTGGCGCGGTGAGCACTCGTGGATCTTGGGTAGGCACTGGCCCGGGCTTCGCTGTCACCGGATCGCCTTTGGAATTGGCAAGATCGCGCCGTAGCGAACGCGGCGCCGCCTGGAGCGCGAAGATGATGGCGATCTGGGTTCGGTTATGAAGGCGGTATTTGCGCATGATGTTGCCGATATGCGCCCGCACCGTGTTCTCGGAGATATTGAGCTCGAAGGCGATGTTCTTATTCTGCAATCCGCGCGCGATGAGCATCATCAGCTCGCGCTCGCGCGGCGTCGGTCTGATCAAGTCTTTTGGATCCGGGCTCATGACTGGCTCCTCCCTGGTGTTGGTTTGATGGTGTGGCCATCCCGGCCGTTCTCACTCCGTCTTGAGCGCCTCGATTGGACTGAGCTTGGACGCCTTATGTGCGGGATAGAAACCAAACAGGAGGCCGGTCGCGATCGAGAAGGCGAGGGCCAGGGCAATTGCTTCACTGTCGATTGAGGTGATCCACCCGGCCATGCGCGCGACCGTCATCGAGAGCGTGACGCCGCCGAGAACGCCGATGGCGCCGCCGAGGAGGCAGAGCACGAGTGCTTCACAGAGAAACTGGAGACGGATGTCCCGCATCCGTCCTCCGAGCGCGCGGCGGATGCCGATTTCCCGGGTGCGCTCGGTCACTGACACGATCATGACATTCATGATGCTGATGCCGCCGACAAGCAGCGAGATCGATGCGATCGCGACGAGCAGGAGCGCCACGGTCCGGATCGCGCCCTGCTGCGCTTCCATGGCGGCGGCTGGATCCTGGACCTTGAAGTCGTCCTCCTGGCCGGCGGCGATCCGATGCCGCTGCCGCAGCAGGTTCTCGATCTCGGATCTCGCCCCGGTCATCTGACCGTCGGCGGCCACCTTCGCAATGATGTAGGCGACCGAATCCCGGTTGATGTTGCTCGCGCTGCCAAGGAAGCGCAGCTTGGCCGTGGTGAGGGGGACGAACGCGACATCATCCTGGGCCGGTCCCTTGCGATCGAGCACGCCGACCACCTCGAGCGGGACCTTCATGATCCTGATCTGTGCGCCGATGGGATCATCGCCCGGCGCGAACAGTTCGCTGGCGACCGTGCTTCCGAGGATCACGACTTTTCCGGCGGCGGCCTCTTCGGCGCTGGAAAAGTAGCGTCCGGACGCGAGCTGCCAGTCGCGCACCATGAAGTGCCCGGTCGTCGTGCCATTGATCGTCGTGTTCCAGTTCTTGCTCTCGTGGATGATTTGAGCCGTTCCTGCGATCGAGCCGGCCGCGGCCTGGATCTCCGGAATTTGCTCGATGATCGCCTGTACGTCACTTTCGGTCATCGTCAGCTTGGTGCCTTCCTTCAGACGCACGCCACCCTGATAGACCGCGCCAGGCGTGATCATCAGCACGTTGGCCCCGATCGAGCGTATCTGCTCCTGGAGACGCAGTTGCGCGCCGGCGCCGATCGCGAAAACCGTCACGATCGATGCGACGCCGATCACGATGCCGAGCATGGTGAGGAAGCTGCGCAACGGATTGAGGCGCAAGGCGTGCAGAGCGATCTGGAACCCCTGGAGCATCGTCATGACACAACGCTCCGCTTCGGCACCACCGGGGCTTGCGTCTCGTCGCTGACGAGTTCGCCGTCGTGCAGGCGGATGGTGCGCCGGCACCGGGTTGCGATGGCCGGATCGTGCGTGATCATCACGATGGTCTGGCCGGTCTGGTTGAGCGCGGCGAACAGCGCCAGGATCTCGGCACCGGTGCGACTGTCGAGTGCGCCGGTTGGCTCGTCGGCGAGCACGATCAGCGGGGAGGCGATCAACGCGCGCGCGATCGCGACGCGCTGCTGCTCGCCGCCCGACAGCTGTCGCGGGAAATGATGCGCCCGGTGCAGCATGCCCACTGCTTCAAGGCTCTGTTCGGCGCGGGCAAGGCGCTCCTTGTGGCCCACGCCGCAATAGACCAGCGGCAGGGCGACGTTCTCGATCGCGTTGTGGCGCGCGAGCAAATTGTAGGACTGGAACACGAAGCCGATGCTGCGGGCGCGCAAGGTCGACCTGCGGTCTTCCGAGAGCTCGGCGACGTTGGCGCCCTCGAGATAGATCGCGCCCTCGCTCGGAAGATCGAGCAGGCCGATCATGTTCATCAGCGTAGACTTGCCGGACCCCGAAGGTCCCATCACGGCGAGGATCTCGCCCGGCTCGATGTCGAAGCTGACATTGCGCACCGCCGTCACCGCGACGCCGCCCGTGCGGTAAGTCCTGCCTACGGATCGGAGGCTGATGAGGGGCGGGAGCGCTGTCATGATCCGAACCTGATGCCGAGAAATTCCATGCCGGCCGGCCGGATCGCCTGTCCGACGGCGACCTGGCTGCCCTCGACGAGCTCTCCGCTCTTGAGCGCGACCTGTTCGGTGCCCGCGGCACCGACGGTCACGGGGATACGCTGAAGCGCGCCATTGGCGGTGCGCACCCAGACGCCGCTGCGCCCAGGAGCCGTGTCTGCCCGCGCGCCCGAGGGCTGGAAGCGCAGCGCGGCCAGCGGCACTTTCAGCACGTTGTCCTGCTGCTCGATCACGATCTTGACCAGGGCAGTCATTCCGGGGAGCAGCGCGCCGTCGAGATTGGAGGTCGCCAGCACGACGGTGTAGGTGACCACGTGCTGCTGATTCTGCGGCGCCTTGCGCACCTGGCGCACCACCGCTTCGAAGCGGCGGTCGGGGTAGGCGTCCACCGTGAAGTGCGCCCGCTGGCCGGCAGCGATGCGCCCGATATCCGCTTCGTCGACCTGTGCGTGGATTTCCATGTCTTCCAGGCGATGGGCGACCACGAAGGTGGTGCGGGACTCCAGGCCGACCGCCAGCGTCTGGCCTTCGTTGACGAACCTGCCGACCACGACCCCGTCGATCGGCGAGCGGATCACGGTGCGGTCGAGATCTGCCTGGGCCGCCGCAAGGACCGCGGCCTTCTCCGGCACCGCCATTCGGGCCTGGTCCAGCTCGGCCTCGATCCGGCGGACGTCGGCCTGCGCGCCGTCGACGGCGTAGGCATTCAGGGACATGAGGATCTCGGCCTCGCGCTCCTGGGCCATGCGCGCGGTGAACTCCGTCTGGGCGTCGTCGACCGTCGACGTCGCCACGACGTTTTGCGACTGGAGTGCCAGCTTGCGTTGCAGGGTCTTCTGCGCCGACGCTTTGACTGCCTGAGCGCTGTCGAGCTTGGCTGCGAGTACGTCCCTGCTGCCCTTGGCGTTTTGCAGGTCTATTCTGGCACGATCGAGCTTGGCCCGCTCGATGTCGACGAAGGAGTCGGCGACCGCCAGCGCGGCCTTGGCTTCGTCGACCTTGGCTGCGAAGCTGCGGGGATCAATCAACGCAAGCGGCTGGTCCTTGCTGACGCTATCGTTGAAATCGACATAGACCCTGGCGAGCTGCCCGGACAGTTGCGAGCCGACCTCGATGGTCTTGACGGGTTGCAGGGCACCCGTGACGGTCACGGATTGTTCAATGCTGCCGCGCTGAATTGCGGCGTAGCGGAACAGGGGCGCATCCGAGCCGAAGGTCGGGGTTTCGCCGCCAGGCTTCAGGAACTGCTTCGTCGACCGATAGGCACGGCTGGCGCCGTCCGCGGCGCTTCCGGCCGCGCCCGCGACGAGGTCCGGTACCGCGCCATAGATGGCGGCGAGGCCGCATGCAGTTCCAAACAGCACAATGACTGGCACAAATCGCATATCAAAAGCCGCCTTCTTGAAATAACTATGCTGGCGGAAACGTAGAACACTCGCGCAATGGTTGTATTCAGCCCGAGCTAATGCCGCTGTCTCGAGGATATGTCGTCATTGATAGTGCGACGGTCGGGTGCTCTCCATGATCCAGAAGTAAAACCAACGGTTGCGACTTTTCGTGACTTGCGCACAACCCATACTCGCCGTATCAAAAACATGCGCGCGGTATCGAACTCGACAAGCTCACTGAACGTCCCGTCTGGTCTGGCCCAATCGGCTGCCCGTCGGCGTTCAAGTCGGCGCATGAGTAGCGATGCCATGACGCAGCTGGCGATATCTCGGCCGCAACGCCTGATCACCGCATTCCGGATCGCCACATTCGTGATACGGCGCCTCGCCATGGTTCCGCGGTCGGCGGCGTCAAGTCTTTCAGATCACGAAGCCCGATATGTGAACGCATTCACTCGTCTTGGGCGCGTGCCCGCCGTAAGACCTCACATCGGCGAGTCGTCGCGACGCGACTCGACTCTGTTCTCGCCGATGCACTCAAGCACCTTGTTACCGCTTGCAAGAACAATGGTTGGCTCGTTGCTGGAACATCGAGCGCCAAGTCCGGGAGCGTATTGCTATGAGTTCAAATCAAGCCACAGTTTATGTTGTTGACGACGAAATCCAGATAAGAAACGCGCTTGGCAGCCTTTGCGAGGAGACGGGACATCAGGTGAGGCTTTTCGCCTCGACGGACGAGTTCCTCACCGAGAGTCTTTCCGGCGGACCGTCATGCCTCGTGCTCGACGTCCGCTTTCCCGGCACGTCGCCGACCGGGATCGAGCTTCAACGCAGGCTCGCTGAATCGGGCGTGCCGATCCCGATCGTCTTCATCAGCGGCCATTCGGACGTCCGTATCACCGTCGAGGCAATGAAGCGCGGCGCCGTCGAATTTCTGCCGAAACCCTTCCGTGAACAGGAGATCCTCGATGCTATCAGGCACGGTATCGAGCGCGATCGCAGACGGATGGAGCGCGAAGACTCGGTGCGCGAGGCCCGTCAGCGCGTCGAAACTCTGACCGCCCGAGAACGGGAGATCATGCTGCTGATGGCGGAAGGACTCGTCGCCAAGCAGATCGCGGCAAGACTCGGGGTCAGCGAGGTGACCGCCAAGGTCCATCGCGCCAGGATGATGCGAAAGCTCGAGCTGCGTTCGCCGATCGAAGTGGTGAGGTTGATCGACAGCATGGGTCGCGAGATGCCGCACAACGTCTAGTCCGTACCGATTAGCATGAACTGCAGTCTGTCGCGCAGTCCGCGATCGGTTCAGAGTGATCCCACGATGTCGACCTCCTCCAAGACCGGCATCTTTAACTTGGTCAGATCACTTGAACAGAAAGGGATTACTCCATGCGCAAATTTCTCCTCGCTTCCGTTGCCGTGTTCGCTCTGTCTTCCGCGGCGCAGGCCGCCAACACCTCGACCACGGTACAGCTCGGCATCGTCAATGGTTCGAGCACCACGCAGAACGGGCTCACCAATGACAGCTCGTCCACCACGCAGGTCGGCCTCCTGAACGGTCAGACCACGATGCAGGGCGCAAGCTCGCCCTCGCTCAACAACGCCAGCACGGTGAACCAGATTGGCATCCAGAACTCGTCGAGCACTGGCCAGGTGGCCTTCGGCAACAACGGCAGCTCCGTCACCCAGAATTCGTTCGGGCCTGCTGCCCTCCAGAACAATGCCGCCGGCATCGCGCAGATCAGCGCCTTCGGCGTCAACTCCAGCACCGTCTCGCAGACGGCGCACTGAACCAGCCCCGTTTGGCCGGGCGCGCCACAGCGCGGCGCGTCCGGGCCATTCTCGAAAGCACCGCAATCGGGCCGGTCGACCCAATGAGGCGTCGCTCGCCGGCTTTCGCGGAGGAAAATGACATGAGAACCAAATTTATTGTCGCGACAGCCGTCGCAATCAGCTTGATGACCGCTGTCGATGCCCAGGCCGGCAACTCGGCCAGCGTGTTGCAATTCGGCGCAACCAACAACTCCTTCATCTCCCAGAGCGGCGGGACCAGCAACAGCGCCACGACGTTGCAGTTCGGTGCAACCAACACCGCGACGACCTTGCAGATCGGCTCGCTCGCCACCGTCAACAATTCGGTGATCGGGCAGGGCGGCACCACGGCGACCGCGACCAACACGGCGCTGACCGGCCAGGCCGGCGGCTCCAACACGAGCTTGATCGGGCAGATCGGCGCGAACAATGCGGCCGGCGTCGCCCAGCTCGGTATCCTGAACGGCTCGACGATTCTCCAGCAGGCTCCGTAATCCCGGCGAGGCATGTCATGAAACATATTCCAGGGCTCGCCTGCGTTGCGTTTCTCGCGCTCGGTTGTGCAGGCGCAGGATCGGCGGATGCACAGACCGCCGATATCAAAACCATCGTGTCGATCGGCGGCCCGCCCGTCGTGCTGAACCAGAACAGCCAGCTCAATGCCGCAGGTGTGTTCATGATCGGCGGCAGCACCAGCGCGACGGTCGTGCAGAACGGCACCAACAACGCCACCGGAATCCTGCAATTCGGCGGAACGAATTCGACCTCGGTCGGGCAGGCAGGCGTGAACAATATTGCCTTCGTCGGCCAGACCGGCCAGTCGGCGACGAGCCTCGTGTCCCAGCTCGGCACGATGAACACGGGGACCATCGCGCAATTCGGCGCGGTGAACTCATCGACGGTGATCCAGAAAAGTCCGTGAGAGACGCGACCTCGCCGTCGTCGGGGTGTGAAGTGTTGATGGGGCAAGGCGATGAGATATAGTAGCGGGCTCTTGGCACTGGTGACGTTGTCGGCCGCCATCAGCGTTGCGTCAGAGGCATCCGCGGGATCCAGGCCAAGGCCGCCTATTGGCGGATTCGCGCACTCCCAGACCAACGGGAACGTGAGCATCGAGACGGTGGTGGAGTTCGGCAATAATCCGCAGCCGGTCACGATCGTCGAGAACAGCAGCATCAATATCGCGCGGGTAATCGAGATCGGGACGGGCACCGTCGATGCGACCGTTGTGCAGAATGGGACGCGCAACTATGTCGATGTCATTCAGGTCGGCGGCACCACCAATGCGCTGATCGGCCAGTCCGGCGTGAGCAACATTGCGGATATCACCCAGGTCGGCACCTCGACCAATGCATTGCTGCTTCAGGTCGGTGACATGAACACGGGAGCGGTCAGGCAGTTCGGACGCTTCAACTGGCTGGCCATATTCCAGTTCGCACGATGATCAAGGCAATGAGGTATGAGATGAAATTCCTCCTGCTCGCATCCGGAATGGGCCTCATGACCGCGATTGCGATGACACCGGCCGGGGCCGGGGAGGCCGGCGACGGCCACACCACCGTGGTCCAGGACGAAAACGGAACGGCCGTCATCACACAAAGCGGCGATCCGGCGCAGGCCGAGGTCAAGGTCGACAAGGAGCCCGGCCGCACCACCGTCTATCGCCGCAGCGGCGGCAATACCGCGATCGTGTCACAGGGCACGGGCAATGCGCAGGACATGCTGGATTGGCTCCGGAAACAGCAGGGCCGCTGACGCGCCCCAGCCCCGCGCCCCGTTAATCCTGCGCCTTAACCAATAATTAATTATACATTTGCGGGCGGGCGATGGGCCGGCCTAGCGTGCAATGGGGAGCAGTATCGCGAAGCCAAACGAGTTGGTGCGTATCATGATGTCCAGACCATATGGGGCGTTGCTCGCCTCGCTCAGCGCAGCCGCGCTGCTCCTTGCTTCCAGCGACAGTTTTGCAAGACCCGGTGGTGCCCCGCATGGCGTCGTGGCCGCTGCCGCGCCACCGGCCGCAGCACGTCCGCCGATCGCGCCGGGAGCGCGGTTCCGCGGCCGCAACAATGGCTTCAATAATCCTTGGGTTTACTGGGCCGGTGGCGGCGGTTTCGTCTACGACGGCGCGACCTACAGCGATCCTTTCGCCAATGCCGGGCAGCCGGTCTCCAACGAGGTGCGCTACACCTACACCTATGACGTTCCCTGGGACTGGGCTCACCGCTTCCCGCCGAATGTCGTGCCGTCCGACCGGCCCTATGTGCCGAGCTGTCCGACGGAGTCCGTGACGGTGCCTGGCCGCGGCGGCGGCGAGCACACCGTCAACGTCATGCGTTGCTATTGAGCGGCGTGCTTTGTTAGAGAATTCCTGCCGCGGCGGCGTGGTCGCGGTCGGACTGCTTGCGCCTGACCGTCGCTAGCTCGCGGCTGCAGGCCTCAAATGGTTTGGTATCCGGGCGCAAGCCGAACTGTCCGCAGACATCACGATCCTCGTCCGCAATGACCCGTGCCAGCTCCGCCTCAGCGCTCTCGCGCATCGCGGGACCCGAGATCAACAGCGTGTGCAGCCCGAACGCCGCCACGACGGCAAGCAGCAGCGCCGTCGCGAGCGCGGGGCGCGCCAGATCGCCTGCAGTGTGCCGAGGAGGGCGGACCCTGGTTCTGGCTTCGGTCATGAAATCCTCACTTCAATGAAAACAGCGATTGGCGAAAAAAAGACGTCGTGCAAAGGGTCTTCGAGCCGGCCCCGCAAAGCAGGGATCCTCACCCCTACACGTTGGGCGGCCGCGGCCATGTGAAACAGATTACAATAGTTCCAGTCGGGCTGGCCGAGTCCTAGTCACGCGAATCTAAAGTTCGCCACATAAAGTTTGCTGGGCTTTGTGACAGAAGCGTTTGACGGAAGCCAAGAT